>JAYUUK010000234.1:0-12834 GCA_043754595.1 Roseiflexaceae bacterium
CCACCAGCACGCTCGAAGGCGCGGCAGCGACGCCGTTGACGAAATGCCTAAGCGGCGGGATGCCGCACGCCGCAGACGCCGCAACCCCGACGCACAGCAGCGCCAGCGCCGGATTGGCAGTCTGCAAGACTTCGGACGCGCCGACCAGCAGCGCGCCGCCCAGCCCGCTGAGCAGCCAGCGCAGCCCGCCCCGGTGCCGCTCGGCTGGCACGGCGATGGCGTGGGCGGCGAACCCGGCACAGGCGGCCACCGCCCACGCGATCGGCAGCAGCGGGGTGTGCTGGGCGAGCACGCCGATCGCCGCCGACCAGACGGCGATGGTCAGCGCCGCCACCAGCCCGCCGTAGTGGCGCAGCTGCCAGGAGAAGCCGAGCCCGAGCGCGAGCAGCGCCAGCCCGCCGCCGCCGAGCATGATCGGCAGCGGCACCATGGCCGCCGTGTCGAGCACGAGCATGGCGCGCAGCTGCTGCACATCGATCGCCAGCCATACCACATCGAGCAGCGTGGCACCGCCGCCGACCAGGAACAGGCCAGCGGCGGCGATCAGCAGACAGACGGCGCAGCCGATCGCCAGCAGCCGCGTCGGCGCGATGCGGTCGAGCGCCAGGCTGAGCAGCGCGGCCAGCGGCGGCAGACCGAGCAGCATGGTGGTGAGTGGGAGGGTCATGCGGATAGTTACAGCATCCTTCGGCTACAGTGAGCGGATATCTAGCGAGGCGACGATCAGCGGGATATTGTCCAGCAGCGCGCCGCTGAGCAGCGTCCGCGCCAGCAGCCGGTCGATCTGTCGTGGCGTATCGACCCGCACATCGGTGATGGCGCGTCCATCGCTGGCGAGGCTGTAGCGCACCGCGCCCTGCGGCCCCTCGGCGATGCCGGTCGCCTCGCCGCTCGGCAGATCGGGCGCGAGCTGGCCCAGAACCTCGCCGGGTTCGAGCTCGCGCAGCAGCCGCTCGGTCAGCTTGAGGCTCTCGACCGCCTCAAGCAGCAGCAGCGCGAGCCTGGCGTACACATCGCCGCCATCCTGGGTGATCGGCTTGAAGCCGAGCCTAGCGTAGATGCTGCCAGGCGTGTCGGCGCGGGCATCGCGCTCCAGGCCACAGGCGCGCGCCAGCGGCCCGCGCAGCGCGTACTGCTCGGCGGCGGTGCGGCTGATGGCGCCGACCTGCACCGTGCGCCGGATCAGCGCCCGGTGGTCTATCAGCTGGGCGGCGATGGCGAACAGGCGGGCGGCGATCCGCGGGAGCTCGGCGATGGTGGCGCTGCGGCCCGAGCTGCCCGGCTCGCGGGTCAGCCCGCCGGGGGCGATCAGGTCGGCTGGCGCGTCGGTGTTGCTGAGCTGCTGCGTCAGCGTGACGATATCGGCGGCGATCGCATCGACCGGCACCGCCCTGCCATCCAGCCCGGCGGCGCGCAGGATAGCGGCGATGGCGGCGGCGTGGGAGGCGGCGCGCTCGAGCTCGGCGAGCGCCGCGCGCAGGTCGGCGGCGCGGCGGCTCGGGGCGAGCGAGCAGAGCTTCTCGATGGCGTGGCAGGCGGCGATGGTGTGGGCCACGCCGCCGCGGGCCGCGAGACGCAGCACCACGCTGGGGCGGGTCGCCTCGGCCAGCTGCTCGGCCAGCGTGGCGCCCAGCGGTTCGAGCTGGTAGTCCACATCGGTGACGCGCTCATCGGCCAGGCGCAGCTGAAATCGCTGCTGCCCGCACCAGGCCGGCACCTGCGGCCCGATGGTCAGCTGATACGTTGCTGCGGTGTCGTTCACGCCCGCATTATAGCAGAGGTACGCCGCCCCGCCGATCGGGCGGCGGCGCGACCTACGACCGTGGGCCGCTTTGGCGTATTCCAGCGCGCTGGAATACGTTCTGCAGCCCCTGCTGCAGCGTGCTGTAGCTGACGATCCCGCGCAGCCCGATCCCCAGACCGACGATCGCCTGCGCCACCTCGGGGCGGATGCCGGTCAGGATCAGCCGCGCCCCGATCAGCTGGAGAGCCTGGCCGATGGTGATGAATCCCTGCGCCGCGTGGGTGTCCACCAGCGGCACGCCGGTGATATCTAGGATGACGGTGGTAGTGTGCCGCGCCGCCACCGCCTCAAGGATGTGCTGCATCATCTGCCCGACGCGCCTGGTATCCATGTGGCCGATCGCCGGTACCACTAGGACCTCGTCGGAGATCGGGATGATCGGCGTTGAGAGCTCGTCGAGCAGCTCTGCCTGCTGCTGCACCGTGCGCTCGGCCAGTTTGCGCGCAGTGATGTTGAGATAGCTGGAGACCACGCCGATGACCGCGCCATCGGTGTCGCGCAGCGGTAGCTTGGAGGTCTCGAACCACTCCTGCGCACCGTCTGGGTGGAGCACGGTCTCCGCCCGGTCGATCGGCTGACCATCGGCCATGAGCCGCCGGTCCTCGCGCTTGAACGCCTCGGCCTCGCCTGGCTGCCACGGTAGATCGTCATCGGTGCGGCCCACGATCGCCGCAGCATCGGCGAGCCCCATATCGGC
This sequence comes from Roseiflexaceae bacterium, assembly GCA_043754595.1. GTDB lineage: Bacteria > Chloroflexota > Chloroflexia > Chloroflexales > Roseiflexaceae > JAYUUK01. The sequence goes on from JAYUUK010000234.1 coordinate 2,502, forward strand.
GATGAAACGGCGGTTGGCCCCGCGGTAGACCAGATCGCGGTCCTTCCAGTAGATCGCGTACGGCAGATCGTCGATCACGCGCTGGATCATGGTCAGCTCGGTCTGGAGCGCAGCGATCTGCCGCCGTGCCGAATCGAGCGTCTCGGCCGTCGCGGTGGCATCCTGAGAGTCATCCATCACGTTCTCCAAAAGACGGCGGGTCGATCGGGCTATTATACAAGCAATTGACGATTGATCATTGCCGAACGCGGTCTTTTCATACGAAGCCATGAGCGTGTGATCAAACAGTACAGATTGCAACTGCGCTCGTGCGGTTGCAGGCGGGATTGTTGCCAGCGCGCAGACGTTCTTTGGCATAGATAGAACGCTGCATTCGTCAATCGTCAATCGTCAATTGCTCAATAGTCAATACATTAGGGGATCGCGACCGGCGCCGCGGTCTCGATCCAGTCGCGGTAGAAGCTATCGAGCTGGCAGTCGCAGCCGCGCTCGGCGCTGGCGAGCAGGTCGCCGCCGCTCACCAGCGCGTAGCGGTTGCTGGCGTAGAAATCATGGATCGCCGCGTCGAAGGCCGCCTCGCCGATCTTCTGCCGCAGCGCATGTAAGAACAGCGCCGGCTTGGCGTAGGCCAGCAGTGTGTAGCGCCCGTGGAGCGCGCTCGCCGGCCGATCGACGATGCCATCGCGCCGCGCCGCCCGCGCCGCGCGGTAGACGGCGCGAAACTGATCCAGCTCGCGCTCGGCCGCCACCGCGCCGCCGGTCTCCTCGCGGTAGATCACCTGAGCGTAGCTGGCGAAGCCCTCGTCGATCCACGGCTCGCGCTGCTGGTCGCCGCCCACCACGCCGAAGAACCACTGGTGCGCCACCTCGTGCGCCGTGACGCTTTCGAGCTGCCCGCTGCGAGCGAACAGCCCGCGGTCTAGCATGATCAGCCCTGGGTACTCGACGCCGTAGAACGTCCGCGCGTCGATCGCCACGATGTCGATATCGGCGTACGGCAGCTGGCCGAAGCGCCGGTTGAAGATTCGCACTGCGTCCACCGCCGTCCGCAGCGCCAGCCGCGCCGCCGCCGCCTGGCCGAACGGGTGGTGCAGCCGCACCAGCGTCCCATCGACCACCTGCTCGACCGACGGCAGTCTGGTGGCGACGACCGTGAGCTCGCGCACCGGCCCGGAGACAAAGCGCAGCGTCTGCATCGCGCCGGCGACCGATCGTTCCACCGGCACGCCGCTCGCCAGCAGCGTCCAGCCGGTCGGGGCGCGCAGCGTCAGATCGTAAAGCGCGGTCTCACTGACCACAAAGTCGCCCAGGTCATCGGGCGGCGCGGTATCCCAGACGCCGGCGCGCACGATCGGCAGCAGCGGGTAGGCCGATGCCAGCGCCAGCACGTCCTTCTCGCGGTTGAAGGCGGCGTAGACCTTGCCGCCGACCGACTGCGGCGCCCTGGTGGCGAAGCGCAGCCCGATCGTCGCGCTCTGGCCTGGAGCGAGCGGCTGCGGCAGATCGACCCGCAGCAGGTAGCCGCGGCCCTCGGCGCTCGAGCGCGCCGGCGCGCCATCGACTATGGCACTATCGACCGTGAGCTTGCCGGCGAACGGGCGCAGGTTGGGGTAGAGATGAAAGTAGATCTGCGGGTGCGGCGCGCTATCGCGGTTGGTGTACTCCAGCGTCAGCGTCCCGCCGAGCGTCCCGGCGTCCGGGTCGAGCGTCGCATCGATGGTGTAGCGATCCCAGCGGCCAGGCTGGCTCAGATCGCCCTGGGCGGCCGGCACCAGCGCCGGAGCCTGCGGGGCAGGGATGAGCGCCGCGATTGTGGCCAAAAGGAGCAGAAGGTGCATTGGCGTATCTCTCGCTGAAAGCGCTAAGTATATGGCAACCCACGATGATAGTCATGCGGTGGCTGCCTATGGTACACTAGACTCTTATGAAGATCGAGATTCCATCGCTGGCGCTTGTGGTGCTGATCGGCGCGTCCGGCTCCGGCAAAAGCAGCTTCGCCAGGGAGCATTTTCTGCCGACCGAGATCGTCTCATCGGACACCTGCCGCGGGATGGTCAGCGATGACGAGAACGATCAGTCGGCCACCGACGCGGCGTTCGCGCTGCTGCACTTCATCGCGCGGCAGCGGCTGGCGGCCGGCAAGCTGACGGTGATCGACGCGACCAACGTCGAGCCGATCCACCGCAAGCCGCTGCTGGCGCTAGCCCGCGAATTTTACACCATGCCGGTGGCGCTGGTCTTCGATCTGCCTGAGCGGATCTGCCACGAGCGCAACGCGCGCCGGCCGAACCGCGCCTTCGGCCCGCACGTGGTCCGCCGCCATATCCGCGCGCTGCGCGGCTCGATCCGCTCGCTCCAGCGCGACGAGGGGTTTCGTACGATCGCGGTCTTTCGCACTCCTGAGGAGGTGGCCGGCAGCACGATCGTGCGCACCCCGCTGTGGAACGATCGCCGCGACGATCGCGGGCCGTTCGATATTATTGGCGATATCCACGGTTGCGCCGACGAGCTCGACGCGCTGCTCGAACGCCTCGGTTATCTGCGCGGCCCGGCGCTGGCCGAAGGCGACGCAGACGCGACGCAGACGGCGCACGCCTGGCACCACCCAGATGGTCGGCGGGCGATCTTCCTCGGCGACCTGGTGGACCGCGGGCCGCAGGTGGTGCGCGTGCTGCGCACCGCGATGGCGATGGCCGAGACCGGCCAGGCGCTGTGCCTGCCCGGCAACCACGATGTCAAGCTGATGCGCAAGCTCAACGGCCGCGATGTGAAGGTGGCGCACGGGCTGGCCGAGACGCTGGAGCAGCTCGCCGATGCGCCGCCAGAGTTCACCAGCAGCGTGGCCGCGTTTCTGGACCGGCTGGTGGGCCACTACGTGCTGGATGGCGGCAGGCTGGTGGTGGCCCACGCCGGCATGAAGGCCGAGATGCAGGGCAGGGCGGCGGCGGCGGCACGAGAGTTTGCACTCTACGGCGAGACCACCGGCGAGACCGACGAGTTCGGGCTGCCGGTGCGCTACAACTGGGCGTCCGAGTATCGCGGCAAGGCGGCGGTGGTCTATGGCCACACGCCGATCCCCGAGCCGGAGTGGCTCAACAACACCATTAATATCGACACCGGCTGCGTCTTTGGCGGCAGGCTCAGCGCGCTGCGCTACCCCGAGCGCGAGATCGTCAGCGTGCCGGCCGCGCGGATCTACGCCGTCTCGGCCAGGCCGTTTTTGCTGGAGGAGGCGGCCGCGGCGCTCACGGCGCAGCAGCGGCAGGATGAGCTGCTGGATCTGGCCGATGTGACCGGCAAGCGGCTGATCGAGACCCGGCTGGCGGGCAGGGTCACCGTGCGCGAGGAGAATGCGACCGCCGCGCTCGAGGTGATGAGCCGCTTCGCCGCTAACCCCAAGTGGCTGATCTACCTGCCGCCGACGATGTCGCCGTCGGAGACCAGCGCGCGGCCCGGCTACCTGGAGTATCCCACCGAGGCGTTCGCCCACTACCGCAGCTGCGGCGTGGCGCGGGCGATCTGCCAGGAGAAGCACATGGGCTCGCGCGCCGTCGCGGTGGTCTGCGCCGACGAGGGCGCAGCGCGGCGGCGGTTCGGCGTGGCCGATGAGGGTGCCGGCATCATCTACACCCGCACCGGGCGGCGCTTCTTCGACGACGCGGCGCTGGAGCGCGGCGTGCTCGATGCCCTGCGGGCCGCCGCCGATGCCGCTGGGCTATGGGACGAGCTCGGCAGCGACTGGCTCCTGCTGGACTGCGAGCTGATGCCGTGGAGCGCAAAGGCCCAGGAGCTGCTGCGGCGACAGTACGCGCCGGTGGGGGCGGCCAGCCGCGCGGCACTCCGGGCCTCCGTAGCGGCGGTCGATGCGGCGGTCGATGTGACACTCGGGTCGGCGGTCGGGGTGACGGTAGCTGGCGGCGAGGCGCGCTCGGCGCTCGGGGCGCTGCGCGAGCGGCTCGGCGCGCGCGCGCAGATGGCGCAGCAGTATACCGCCGCCTACCGCCGCTACTGCTGGCCGGTGACCGAGCCTGGCGATCTGCGGCTCGCGCCATTTCATCTGCTGGCGAGCGAGCGCGGCCCGCACCTGGCGCAAGATCACGCCTGGCATATGGCCGTGGCCGCGCGGCTGGCGGCGGCCGACGTCAGCGGCGTGGTGCAGCCCACCCGCAGCATGATCGTAGATCTGAGCGACCCGGCGAGCGAGGCGGCGGCGACCGCCTGGTGGGAGCAGCTGACCGAGGCCGGCGGCGAGGGGATGGTGGTCAAGCCGCTCGAATTCATCGCCCGCGACGGCGGGCACATCGTCCAGCCGGCGATCAAGTGCCGTGGCCGCGAGTACCTGCGCATCGTCTACGGCCCTGAGTACAGCGCGCCCGAGAATCTTGAGCGCCTGCGGCAGCGCGGTCTCTCCGGCAAGCGGGCGCTGGCGCAGCGCGAGTTCGCCCTCGGCGTCGAGGCGCTCGAGCGCTTCGCCCGCCACGAGCCGCTGCGCCGCGTCCACGAGTGCGTCTTCGGCGTGCTGGCTCTGGAGAGCCAGCCGGTGGACCCACGGCTATGAGCGCCGCGCCGCCGCCAGCCGAAGCCCCGACGGTGCCGCGCCGCGTGGCGCTGATCCACGACTACCTCAACCAGTACGGCGGGGCAGAGCGGGTGCTTGAGGCGCTGCACGCGATCTTCCCCGGCGCCCCGGTGTTCACCTCGATCTACGATGCCGAGGCGATGCCGCAGCGCATGCGCGAGTGGGATATCCGCACCACCTGGATGCAGCGGCTGCCCGGCTGGCGGCGGCACTTTCGCGCCTACTTTGCGCTCTACCCGCTGGCGTTCGAGCAGATCGACCTGAGCGGCTACGACCTTATTCTGAGCAGCAGCAGCGCCTACGCCAAAGGGGTGCGGCCGGCCGCAGGCGCGCGGCACATCTGCTACTGCCACACCCCGATGCGCTTCGCCTGGCGCACCGCATCGTATATTGCCCGCGAGGATCTGGGCGTGATGCGGCTCCCGCTCGAGCTGCCGATGTCGCTGCTGCGCCGCTGGGATATCGCCAGCGCGCCGCGGGTGACGCAGTTTCTGGCCAACTCGCGCGAGGTGGCCGGCCGCATCCGCGCCTGCTACGGCCGCGAGGCGCTGGTGGTGCCGCCGCCGGTCACGCTGCCGCCGTTTACGCCGAGCGGGACGGACGGAGACTACTACCTGGCCGGCGGGCGGCTGATCCCGTACAAGCGGGTCGATCTGGCGATCGAGGCGTGCAACGCGCTTGGGCTGCCGCTGGTGGTGTTTGGCAACGGGCGCGATCGGGCGGCGCTCGAGGCGATCGCCGGGCCGACGATCTCGTTCACCGGCTGGGTCTCCGAGCAGGAGCGACGCGATCTGTTCGCCGGCTGCCGCGCCCACTTATTCCCCGGCGAGGAGGATTTCGGTATCACGCCGCTGGAGGCCATGGCCGCCGGACGCCCGGTGGTGGCCTACGCGGCCGGCGGCGCGCTCGATACGGTGGTCGATGGCGTCAGCGGGCGCTTCTTCGCCCAGCAGACCGCCGCGTCGTTGGCTTCGGCGATCACCGCGCTGGCCGCTGATGAATACGACGCGCTGACCATCCGCCGCCACGCTGAGGGCTTCGGCCCCGAGATCTTCGCCGCCAGGATCGCCGCGATCGTCACTGGGTCAGTGGCACCAGCGAGGGCTTGACCCGCAGCAGCACCCCGGCCACCCACAGCGCCGCGCCGAGACACGCCACCAGGGTCACGAGCGCCACCGCCACCACCCTCCCGCCCGGCCGCGCCCACAGCCGCGACAGCATAGCACCGGCCCCCAGGCAGAGCAGCGGCGTACCAAAGTAGACATAACGTGTGAGCAGCCCGAGGTAGACATAGGTCAGGCAGAAGACGACGCTGAGCAGCGCCGTGCCGAGGATCAGCGGGCGCGCCAACGGGTGCTGCGGCCGCGCGACAATGGGCCACAGCCCGAGCAGCCCGAGCGCGACGACCGCCGGCGTGAACCCGAGCAGGTAGGCCTGCGCCACGAAGGCGAAGCGGACGGACTGCTGACCTAGCCCGCGGGCGAACGAGGCCGCCAGCTCGATCCCGCCGCGCTGCCCGGCGAGCGGCGCAGCGGCGGCGGCGAAGTAGACCGGCAGCGTCAGCGCTAGCGCCCCGGCCGCTACGCCGAGCAGCGTCAGCCACGCCCGATGCGGCAGCGAGCGCGCGCCCCACAGCAGCAGCAGCCCGAGCGTGGCCGCCACCAGCACCAGCGCGCCGACGTGGGTGGTCAGCGTCAGCGCGCCGACGGCCAGCGCCAGCGCCGCGTCGCGCCGGCTCGGGGCGCGCGCCAGCCGCAGCACCAGCCACAGCAGCGCCAGCCACAGGCTCTGCGCGATATCGTTGGTGACGAACCCCCACCACAGCATTGTCAAATTGATCGGCAGCAGCGCGTAGATAGCCAGCGCGATGGCGGACGCGCGCCGCCGCAGCCCGAGCTCGCGCGCCACGCCGAGCAGAAAGACGCAGCCCAGCCAGTCCCAGATGGCTGTGCCGATCTGCACCGCCAGCCGCGCATCCGGGATCGCCAGCCACAGCGGCGCGAGCAGCAGATAGCCGGCGGGCGGGTTGAACGTCTTGCGGTTCTGCAGCTCGCCGGGCGTCGAGTAGAGGTAGAGTTCGCCGGAGGCTACGGTGGCCAGCCAGCGGGTGTGGACCGGAAGATCTCTGGCATCGAATAGCGGGTGGACCGCGCCAAACAGCCGCACAACCAGTGCCAGCGTCAGCAGCGCCAGCACGATTGACGATTGACGATTGACGATTGACGATTGACGATCGACGATCGACGACTGGGGACGGGGAATTGACGATTGACGATTGACGATTGACGATTGACGATTGACGAGCGCGAGCAGCCCGAGGATCGCGCCCAGCGCCGCCAGCCAGAGCCAGAGCGCGCTCGCCACCCACAGCGGCTGCATCAGGTTGGCCCCGAGCAGGGCTGCGATGGACACAGCGGCGGCGACCAGCGTGGCGGCGCGGCCCAGCCGCAGCGCCCCGATCAGCGCCAGCGCCAGCGCCAGCAGCCCCGCTTGCCCGGCGAGCTGCCACGTCCCAGGCAGGGCCAGCCCGCCGACGCGCCCGATGGCTATCGTGTCGATCGCGAACCCGATCCGCCGCGGGTCGCCGGGCGGGGTGTAGCTGTCTGACGCGAGGCCGACGACCGTCTGCGGGCCGGCGGGCGGCGGGAGCAGCGCGCGGTAGACGCGCATCGTCGGCGAAGTGGCGATGCTGCCCAGGCCTCGCTCGCCGGCCGCGAGGCGGATGCTAGGCGACGGCAGTCCGTCGGGGCGCCAGCCGTAGGCGCGGAGCGTCAGCAGGCGGTAGGACACGCCGAGGTTCGGCAGCGTCAGTCTGGCGTCGCCGTCAGTCCAGCGGTAGTCCTCGGTGCCGCCGCGCTCGATGCCGTTGACCCCGGTCAGAAATGCGTGGTCGCCCCAGACGCCGACCGGCACTGCGAGCGTCGGCGCGGCGGTGAGCGTCAGGGCCAGCAGCGGCAGTGCGCAGAGCCACAGCAGCGCGAGCGTTCGTCGCGTCATCGCAGTTGGTCCACAGATAAACACAGATAGAGCAATCCTCATGGAGTAGGAAGGGGAGGGATCTTGGGGACACCCAGAGGGTCCCCGGCCCCCAGACCCCCGCTGTGCGCTTCGCGCGTTGATGGCTCACACAGCATTGCTCTACTTGCCACTTACTACTTGCTCCTCACCACTGGCTTCCTCCCCCTTGCCGCCGATCCCGATCGAGCTGCCGGCGAGCTGGAGCGCGAGCCTGGTCTGGAGCACAAAGTTCTCCAGGATCGTCGGGTCAGGGGTCTCCACCGGCAGCGCGCTGACGAAGTGATTGAGAATCTCGGATTTGCGCTGCAGCAGATCCTGGTACGTCGCCTCCGGCTCATCGCGGCGCAGCGCCTCAAGGTGGAGCGCGAGGAACTCGTCCAGCTTCTCGCGGGTATCGTCGGTCAGGTGGGCGCTGGCGCCGCCGACGTAGGCGTGGCTCCCGCCCGGGACCATATGCATCACCAGCACCTCGCCCTCGCCGACGCGCCGCGACGCAGCGCCGTCTTCGAGCACGATCCGGGTCTCGTCCAGCATATCGCAGATCGTCAGGCTCTGGCCTTTGGCGACGCTCTCGACGACATACGGCCGCAGCCGGGTGCCGGCCCATGTTGGCAAAAGCAGCGCCTCCTCGGCGCTCAACTCCATGTCTTCCGGGCTGGCGACGGCGCGCTCGACAACCGTCATCCCATCATCGGCGCGGTAGTCGAAGGTAAACCAGGTGAGGAAGCGATCGGCACCGCGATCCTCCAGGTCATCGAGCTCGCCGAGCTGCTCGACGCTATACTTTCCCTCCCAGAACCGCCCGAGCGCATCGGGGAACTGGCCGGGCACCTGCTTGGCGCGGTCCAGCAGTTTTGGCATCAGGCTATCGACGGCGCGCTTGACCTTGAGCTCCTCGGAGCGCTCGGCCTCGTGCTCGGGCAGGTGGCAGTTCTTGTACTTCTTGCCGCTGCCGCACGGGCACGGGTCGTTTCGGCCGATTTTCATTCCTTCACTCCTCATCACTCGCACGATATGTCTGTCCTGGTCGCTGCGCTCCGTCCGGTCATCACGTCTTATACCAAATACGATTGAAGGGTTATGAAAAAAGGATGCTTGGAGGGACCTGCGGCCCTCCAAACCACCCCGCCTTTCCACAATACATCACCCGAATTTGGTATTACTCCTGGCTCCTTGCTCCCGGCTACTTGCTGCGCGCTGCGCTTCGCCGTGCGACTCAGAACTCCACGCTGCGGCACTGGGTCTGCCAGGCGGCGCTGCCGAGCGGGGCGAGGCGGACGGTGCCATCGGCGAGCAGCTCCAGCCGGCCGCGCTGGAAGTATTGTACCCGAGCTTGCGCCCTATCGATCTGCTCGCTGAGCAGCGGGGTGATCGCCTCGCCGAAGCGCCACTTCGCCCCGAGCAGCGTGTAGGTCCGGCTGAGCTCTGGCGCCACCGGCTGGACAGCGATCGGGATGCCGCGCGCCGCCAGCGTCGCCTCGCCGAGGTTGAGCACAGTGATATCGCGCTGCGCCTTCTGGTACTCGTCGAGGGTCGGGTAGTCTGGCGCCTCGTTGGCGCGCGGGTTGAGCTGGAGCACCGCGTTGGCGAAGTACTGCACCACGCGCTCGTTGCCCTTATCGTCGCGCAGCAGCGTCGCCTCGCTCAGCGGCGGGCCGAAGCTGGACGGGCCCTGCCACAGATCCCAGGTGCGGCGGAAGGCGTTTTTGATATAGAAGCCGGTGCCTGGGATGCGCTTCGCCCCGCTTTCGCCGGTATCGGGGCCAGGGGCGGTGTCGGTCAGCGGCAGCGCGGTGGCGAACTGGGCCGGCAGCGGCGCAGCGGCGAAGGCGCGCAGCGCGTCTGCGGCCGGCTTGCGCGTCCCATCGGCGCGGTACAGCCCGTAGTGCTCCTCGCGGGTATCCCAGCGGCGCGAGGGGCCGGCGTCGAAGTCGCGCAGCGTCCAGGCCAGCACGCCAGCCACCCTGCCCTGCGCCGCCGCGAGCGAATCGCGGTAGGTTTGGGCCTGGGTCGTCTCGTCGTAGCCGTGGACGGCGCAGCGCGGCCCGGTTGGCCAGCCAAATTCGCCGAGCAGCAGCGGCTTGTTCGTGCGCCGGCGCACTTCGTCCAGCTGCCGCGACATATCGGCGGCGTTATAGTTATGGACGCTAATCACATCGGTGAAATCGACGATCCGCCTGCCGTCTGGGCCGGGGAGCCAGAGGTTCTCGTACAGCCCAGGGCCGACGGTCACGAGGTGATTTGGCGCGAGCCGGTGGACCACATCGGCCATACGCCCGAGCCAGGAGAGCGCCGCGCCGCTGTTGCCATCCTTCCACGGGCTGTAGTGGTCTGGCTCGTTGTGGAGATCCCAGGCGATGATCCGGTCATCGCCGACGAAGTTGCCGATCAGGGTGGTGAGATACTGGACGTTGCGCGCCTCCTCAGCGCTGCCGGCAGGCGGGAACTCCTGGTAGAAATCGAACAGCGCGATGATCACTCGCAGGTCCAGATCGCCGGCCACCTGGACCATCTCGCGCAGCTTACGCAGCAGGTCGGCCGAGACCCGCCCCTCCTGGCCGCCGTCGCCGGTGATGTTGTATGGCAGCAGGATGCGGACGGTGTTGATGCCCAGATCATCGCGGGCGACGCGCAGCTCGGCGGCGATCTGCTGCGGGTCCCAGTCGCTCCACATCTCGCGCCAGGGGCGGCCCTGCGGGTAGTAGTTGACGCCCTTGATCACGATCGCCTGGCCGA
>JAYUUK010000235.1:0-4221 GCA_043754595.1 Roseiflexaceae bacterium
CGCCCTCCCCAGACTCGCAAAAAATTTTGGGAAGCGGTGTTGTGGCCAGGTGCTCGCACGCTGTGGCTACAGCGCGTCAGCTTTGCGCGCCTGTGGGGCAGGCGTCTGGCGCCGCGGCCAGCGCACTGCCGTGCGCTGTCCTACTCGATATCGCTATCGACGGCGTACTGCACCTCAAAGCCATAGCCGATCAAATCCTGCAATGACAGCTCGACGCGCTGTGTATCTGGGAGATGGCTGGTGATCGCGGCGAGCCGATACAGCTCTTGCTCGATCTCGAAAATGCGCTGACACAGCTGGTTGATCTCTTCCTTCTCCTCGCTGGAAATATCCTGCTGGCTGTACAGTGCGCCGCCGCGCTGGCCGTGGCCGTAGGTTGGCTGGGCACTGCGCACCAGATACGAGCGCACCTTGATCGGGTCCGCCAGAAACTGCGCCAGCGCTGCGTTGCGCGGCGCGAGGCGCGCGGTGAGCTGTGCGCGGCGGTTGGTGATCGCCGCTTTGATCTCCGCCCCCGATTTGTGAAAGACAAGATCCATTGCCCCTCCGCTCGTGTGTCTCATGCTCCATCGCCACGCAGGTAGGATAGCCCGCTGACCGATGCGCGGCAACGTGGCGGCGCGTTGGAATACTACAGGAGCAGGAATCCCTGCCGCCCACTATGTTCTACACAAGTTGTACCTGAGAGACAGAGTGCGCCGCTCGTGCAGCATTGACATGCGCATGCAGATATGATAACCTATAGAAATAACACTCTGTCTCTCTGTTCGGCCACGTCCGCGTGGTCGGGCAGCCGGACCCGCTCACGCCCTCGGTGAGCACCGCGTGCGGTGACGCTCCACAAAGCCAGGCACGGTGTCGGCGTCAGCCGGAAGCCGGCCAAGCGTGGCTGCCAGGACACTCGCCCATCTGGGAAGGCCAACCCGCCGGCAACGGCGGCTGACCGCGCCACGCATGTGCGGCCCGCACGCATGTCCTAGACGCAATCTCACCTCCATCGCGGAGTGCGCCTCGTTTTGGGGCAGCCATCCCTTCCATTGAAAGGACGGTCGATGCCCCGCAAAGCGCGCCCGACTCCCGCAAATCTATCGCTCTGCCCCATTTGTTTCGGCACGCGGATGATCACCGCCGGCGCTGTCCGTCTCGGCTGTCCGCGCTGTGCCGCGATCTGCTCGCGCTGCCGCAAGGATGGTGCGATGCCGCCGTGCCCCGGCATCCTGATCGCCGGCATCGAGGCTGGCACCAATGCGGTCGTTCGCGCCTATCGCTGCCGCACCCATCTCGTACCATTCATCAGCTGGTCGCCCATTCCCACCTGGCTCGCCGACCCGGCCACATCGGGGCTCGGCAGAATCTATCTCGTCGTTCAAGACGATGCCGTGGTCGTGACCTGCCTCGGGCTTGGGGCGGCGCTCAACTGGCGCGAGCTTGCTCGCGACGCGCAGACCGCCGTCGCCGCCGACGGTGAGACGCTCGGCGCGAACCGTGAAGCCGGCTTCGCTGTATGCCCCGCGCCGATCGCGGCCCGCGCCATCCTGACGCCCTTCCCGCGGCCCGCGCAGCTCTGGAACCACCCGCTGCTCAATCTCCCGCGGATCGTTGTCGGGGAGCATGGATCGTGACGAACGACCAATCGCTACCGCTCCAGCTGCCCGAGCCGCGCCTGAGCTGCATCGACGGTCAGCTGCGCATCGCCGATGACCCCGCCGCCGCCACCACCCTGCTCGCCGCGCTGTTGGTGAGCCACGGTCCAGCGGCGGTGCTGCACCTCGCACCGCCCACGGTCTGGCGCTATGCCCTCACACGTATGGACGCGACGGCCGCTTCGGCGGACGATCCTGCTTCCCCGCCCGCAGCCGCGCCAGCTATCGCCTGGCCGGCCTTCGACTGGCGAACCTTCATCTGCGCCGCGCACGTGCGGCTGGTGCTGACTCAGGCGACCATCGCCGCCCTTCGGTTAATGTATCCCACCCGCCCCGCCGCCGTGCTCCACGATGGCGCGTTTGTCGTCCCCGATCTCACGATCATCGCCGACTCGGCGCGCGCGCAGTGGCGCGATGGCGTCCTCTACGGGCCGCCGGCGCTGGTGATCGCCATCGCCCGCCCCGACGACACCCTCGACCGGCGACAGCGCCGCTGCGAGGATGCGTTTCGCGTCGGCGCCTCTGAGTTCTGGGAGGTCGATCCGTATCAGCAGCTGATCGTGCAACTGCGCCAGGATGGATCGCCACATCTGATCGGCAGCTCGCTGGCCACGCTCGAATCCACGATCTGCCCAGGTCTCGCGCTCAGCCCGGCGGCGCTGTGGCGCGGCCTCGCCGACCCGCGGCTGCGCTGGCGTGCGCCAGAAGCCATTGCCTCGCTCGCGCCTGGGGCATCCTATCGGTTGCTGCGCCACGAGCCCCGCCCCACGACGCTCGTTGGCCCGGTCACACGCGACCCGATCGGGGGCACGCCGGCACTGCTCGACCCTGCCACCATTGCCGCTTATCCCCTCCCCGAACAGTACCGCTGGTCGGGCGAGCGATTGCTGCTCGGCGATTGGGCATCGACCCGCGTGCTGCTCCACTGGCTGCTCCGTGCGATCGGGACGACACGCGCGGTCGCGTTGTTGCCTGCCCAGCGCTGGCGCGATGCGTTGGCCACTGCGCCGCCCGCACGCGCCGCGCTCCAGCGCGAACGGCAGCGCTGGTGGAAGCTGGCGCAGGAATCGGCGCTGCTGCTTCGGGTGCAATGGGGCGTCCAACGAGTGGCGGTCACTGGCGATCTGCTACAGCCGACGCCGTTCCACTACTGGCCGATGGTGACACTCGTGGTCTTCGCGATCATCGACCTGACCGCAGCCGAGCAGCTGCTAACACAGCATTGCGCGCCGGTCCCCGTGCAATTGCGCATCATCCTGAGCAGTGAGGTGCCCGAGGGTGCGACTTTCGCCGAGCTTTAGCCGTCGTTCGATGCGTCGCGTGCCGTCGCGCCGAGCAGCCGATCGACCGTGATATCGAGGATGTCGGCGAGTTTGAGCAGCGTCTCGGGGGTCGGCACCTTCTGCGCGTGCTCCAGCTGGCTGATGAACTCCTGCGAGAGCGGCTGCGCCCGGCCGGCGAGGTCACGCTGCGAGAGCTGCTGTGCGATGCGCTGGCGGCGCAGCGCATCGGCGAACGCGCTGCGCCAGGTATCGAGTGGCGGCAGCTCGTCGAGAAGCGGGGGGATCGACGCGACGGAGTGGACATCGCGGATGAGGTAGTCGACCGGGACGGCGAAGGTGTGAGCGATCTGCAGGACGAGCGCCACCGTCGGCGTTTTGCGGCCCGCCTCCAGGTTACTGATGTGCGCCTGGCTCGCGCCGGGAAGGACGGCGGCCAGCGCGGTCTGGTGGTAGCCAGCCCGCTCGCGGAGCGTACGAAGCTTCAGTCCAAACGCATGCATCGCGCCAACCCATCAGTGGGGAGCGCTTGACACACGAACGTCTGTACGCTATACTATTTCTGCTGGTTATCTTTCAACCAGCGAAACGCGTGAACCTTCCAACGCATGGCTCCCCAGCACAGCCGTTGGAGGGCCGAATGACGTTCCGCCGCATTCCCACGCCGTGCTTCCAACGCATGGCTCCCCAGCACAGCCGTTGGAGGGTTCACGATCCGCCCCTATTGTACCACGCACCATCGCCGCGCGATCGCCAGCGCGTTCAGCCAAAGGCACGACCCTGAGTGCGTCACCGTCTTCGTCATCGATCGCAACGGCACCCCGCTGATGCCGATGAGCCCGGCCTACGCCCGCCGCCTGCTGGCGCGCGGCGCGGCGGTATGGGAGCCACACCACGCGCTGCCGTGCATCCGGCTCACGGCGGTCATCGCACAGCCAGCACTGCGGCCGATCGTCGTCGGCGTGCGCGTCCACCTCCGCACCGCTGAGGTAATCATCGTGGCCGATGGCCGCACGGCGCCGCTACCCCTGCTGCATGTCTTCATCGACCTGACGACCGATTTCCCGGCGCGCTTGCGCCGGCGCGCCGGACATCGTCGCCGGCGGCGCAGCCGGGGCCGCTACCGACCGCTCCCGCGCTACGGCCGGCCGTTCAAACTGCGCCGCCCGAGCCTGGCGTTGACCCAGTGGGGACAATCACACTGGCGCACCGCCCATCGGCGGGTGCGTCGTCCGCAGACGCCGTCGCCAGTGCTGCGCTGGCGGGCGAGCGCCATCGAGCGGACGATCGATGCGCTG
>JAYUUK010000236.1:0-12725 GCA_043754595.1 Roseiflexaceae bacterium
GGGGGGGGGGGGGGGGGGCCCCCCCCCCCCGATTCTACCTCTGCATCGCCTTCCACACCCGCTCGTCGGTGGCCGGCATCTGCATGTGCTTGACGCCGAATGGCTGGAGCGCGTCGATCACCGCGTTCATCACCGCCTGCGCGCTGGCGATCGTCCCGGCCTCGCCGGCACCCTTGACACCCATCGGGTTGACCGGGCTGGGCGTCACGGTGTGATCGAGCTCGTAGCTCGGCACCATGCTCGCCGTCGGGATGGCGTAGTCCATCAGCGTGCCGCTCAGCAGCTGGCCATTCTCATCGTAGACGCCGCGCTCGTACAGCGCCTGCGCCACGCCCTGCGTGATGCCACCGTGGATCTGACCGCCGACGATCAGCGGGTTGATCTGCGGCCCGCAGTCATCCACCGCCACGTAGCGCTTCAACTCGACATGCCCGGTGTCGCCGTCCACCTCGACGATCGCAATGTGGGTGCCGAACGGAAACGTGCAGTTCGGCGGGTCGTAGTAGGTGGTCTCATCGAGGAACGGCTCCATCCCCTCCGGCAGGCTGTAGGCCACGCTGGCCTGGAGCGCGATCTCGCCGATCGTCTTAGCCTTATCCTCCGAGCCTCGCACAAACGCCTTGCCATCCTCGTAGACGATATCGTCTGGGTTGGCCTCCAGCATGTGGGCGGCGAGCTTCTTGGCCTTCTCCTTGATCTTGGCCACGCTCTTGTAGATCGCCGTGCCGCCGACGGCCAGCGAGCGCGAGCCGTAGGTGCCGTAGCCGAACGGCGTGCCGGCGGTGTCAGAGTGCTCTACCAGCACGTTCTCGTACGGCACGCCGAGCTCATCGGCCACCAGCTGCGCGAACGTGGTCTCCAGCCCCTGCCCGTGCGGCAGCGAGCCGGTGGTCACCACCACCTGCCCGGTGAGGTGGACGCGGACGTTCCCGCTCTCGAACAGCCCCGCGCCCCAGCCCTCGCCTGGCAGCCCGATCCATGCCGATGGCGCGACGCCACAGATCTCAACGTAGCTGGACATCCCGAGCCCGAGATACTTGCCCTTGACGCGCGCCGCCGCCTGCTCGGCGCGAAAGTCGGCGTAGCCGGCCATCGCCAGCGCCTTATCCATCGCCGGCTCGTAGTTGCCGCTATCGTACGGCAGCAGCCCGAGGCCGTTCTCGTATGGGAACTGGTCCGGCTGGATGAAGTTCTTGCGCCGTACCTCGGCCGGGTCCATCCCGATCTCGGCGGCGAAGCGATCGACCATACGCTCGATCAGGTAGCTGGCCTCCGGGCGGCCTGCGCCGCGGTAGGCATCGACCATGGCGGTGTTGGAGTAGGTGCCGGTGACCTTGCAGTACGCCGCCGGGATCTTATACACCCCGGTGACGATCCGGCCGTAGAGCGTGGTGGGGATGCCTGGCGCGATAGTGGAGATATACGCGCCGAGGTTGGCGTAGGTGTTGACCCACAGCCCGGTGATAGCACCGTCTCTGGTGCCGCAGATCTCGGCCTCGGTCACATGGTCCCGCCCATGGGTCGAGTACTTGTAGTTCTCCGAGCGATCCTCGACGAACTTGACCGGCCGGCCGAGCTTGCGCGAGGCCCACATCGTGAAGACCATATCGTTGTAGACAAAAATCTTCTGGCCGAAGCCGCCGCCGATGTTGGGGCTGATGCAGCGCAGCTTGGTCTCCGGGATGCCAAAGACGAAGGCGGTGAGCAGCAGCCGCATCACGTGCGGCGCCTGCGAGGTCATCCAGACGGTGAACTCGTTGGTGGCCGGGTCGTAGCGCGCCAGCGAGCCGCGGGTCTCCATCGGCGTGGGGATGAGCCGCTGGTTGATGATCTCTTCCTTGACGCTGACCTCGGCTGCGGCGAAGGCCGCCTCGGTCTTCGCCTTATCGCCGGCGTCCCACTCCATCACGATGTTGTTCGGCGCGTTCTCGTGGATCTGCGGCGCGCCATCGAGCGTCGCCTTCTTGGCATCCACCACCACCGGCAGCGGCTCGTAGTCCACATCGATCAGGTCAACGGCATCGCGGGCGATGAAGCGGTCATCGGCCACTACCAGCGCCACCGCATCGCCGACGAAGCAGACCTTGCCGACGGCCAGCGCGCGCGGGGTGTTGATGTTGTTCTTGACTCGCCCGGCCGCCCAGGCGCACGGCAGCGGATTGATATCCAGCATATCCTCGCCGACGTACACCGCCAGCACGCCCGGCAGCGCCCTGGCCTTGCTCGCGTCGATCGTGAGGATCTTGGCGTGGGCGTAGGGGCTGCGCAGCACGGCGGCGTGGGTCATCCCCTGGACCTTGATATCGTCCAGAAAGTTGCCGGTCCCTGTGATCAACTTGGGGTCCTCGCGACGCTTGAGGGACTGCCCCATCATCTTCACGGATGTCGCTTCAGCGGTCATTGCTGAGTATTCCTTTCGCAGATTATTGCTCGGGCATCCACAGATAGACACAGATAGGCACAGATTCCCGAGCAGTCGTCCATAGCTTCTATCGAGACGAGCGGCGAGTGATTCGACGACGACACATGGCGATTCAGGCGCTTTATCTGTGTCCATACTGTGGATAAAGGGCCGATCGGTGCTTATCTGTGTCTATCTGTGGACAGCGGGTGGATCGGTGCGTCTATCTGTGTCTATCTGTGGACAACGGGCGGATCAGGCGGAGACCGCTTCGCCACGCTGCTTGGCAGCGGCGTACTGCACGGCGCGCACGATATTGTGGTAGCCGGTGCAGCGGCACAGGTTCCCCTCCAGCCCGTGGCGGATCTCGTCGTCGGTCGGGCTGGGGTTCTGCGCCAGCAGGTCGGCGGCGGCCATGATCATCCCTGGGGTGCAGAAGCCGCACTGGAGCCCGTGCATCTCCCAAAACCCTTCCTGCAGCGGGTGGAGCGCGCCGCTCTGCCCAAGCCCCTCGATGGTGGTGACCTGCGCGCCGTCGGCCTGGACGGCCAGGATCGTACACGCCTTGACGCTCTTACCGTCCATGTGGACCACGCACGCGCCGCACTGGCTGGTGTCGCAGCCGATGTGAGTGCCGGTTAGGCTGAGCTGCTCGCGCAGATAGTGGACCAGGAGCGTGCGCGGCTCGACGTCGTTTGTGTGGGTTTGGCCGTTGACGGTGACTGATATCGTGCTCAAGCTATCCTCCTCGATGAGAAAAGAGACCGGCGGTGGTAGAACTTCCTCGTGGGACTTCCTCGTGGGACTTCCTAGATGGTGGTATCTGGCGCGCATAGTCCCAGCCCGCAGCGTGCGAGCGCAGCGCGAGCTCGGGCGGGGCGACTCCGATGGCCATGGCGCGCTCCCTCAGCCGCGCCGCCCGAGCAGCAGCCCGAGCAGAAACGCGACGATGACCCACGGCAGCCAGGGCTTATCCTTGATCAGATCGCCGACCATCCCGGTCACCACTGACTCGGGCCGCAGCTGCTCCTCCGGCGGCACCACGACCACCCGGCGCTGCGGCGCGGCCGCTGCCTGGGCTACGGTCGCCTCGGCGGCCCCCGGCGCGCCTGACGAGGCCGGCTCGGTCAGATCCGCCAGCTTCGGCGCTTCGTCTGCCGGGGAGGGCGGAGCGGCGGGTACGGGAGCAGAGGCGGGGAGGGCGGCCGGAGCGTCTGGCGAAGGTAAGGCTGGAGCGTGCGCGGCGTCTGTGGCGGCCGGAGCCGGCGCTCCAGGTGTGCGGCGCTGCTCGATCTGCGCGGCGAGCGACTTAAGCGACTGGTTGATCAGCTGGCGCGATGCGCCCTCGATCAGGCGCTGCCCGACGCTGGCGAGCTGCCCGCCGATCTGCGCGTCGCCGCCGTAGTGCAGCACGGTCTTGCCATCGAGCTCTTCGAGATCCACCGTGCCGGCACCATCCACCACGCCGTTGGCACTTTTGCCGGCCATCACCAGCTTGTAGTGCGTCGGCGGGGTGATCTCCTCCAGGCGGATCTTGCCGCTGTAACTGCCCTTGATCGAAGCGATGCCAATCTTGACGATCCCCTCGTACTCGTTCTCGCCCGTCTGTTCGAGGCGCTCGCAGCCGGGGACCACCCGCGCTAGCACATTGAGGTCATTCAGCGCCGTCCAGACCTCATCGCGGGTCGCGTCGAGCGTGTAGTTTCCGGAGATCTTCACCCGTCCATCCTTCCCAGCGCGGCGGACTGAGGGCCGCAGCGTCGCGTCCACAAAGAGCAGCAGGACACCGGCGTGGCGAGGTCATGTTTAACTATATGCGATGACTGTGTTCGCTTTCCATGCTACCTACGTCCATTCGCTTTGTCAAGCGGCGAAGCTGCCGCCCGCAGGGCAATTGCATCACACGATGCTGTGTGTGCGGCGGGGAGGTTTGGAGGGGAACCCTCCAGAACGTCCTTCGTCTGCGCGCGCTGGCGGCGCATGTGCGCCGCCAGCGCGCGCAAACGAAGGACGTTCTGGAGGGTTCCTCTCCAAACCTCCACGCCGCACACACGGCAGCGTGTGGTGCCAATGCCTTGAGCAAGCGGCTGCCGGTAGTTGACAAGACCGATGCCCCATGGTACAGTAGGTTAATCGTTTAAGTGGCATTGGAGCGGTGGATCTGGCGATGGCGGCGACGATTAAACAGGTGGCCGCTCGGGCTGGCGTCTCGACCGCCACCGTCTCCTACGTGCTCAATGGCGTCGGTCAAGTGGGGGACGAGACCCGGCAGCGGGTGCAGGCGGCGGCGGCAGATCTGGCCTACGAGCCGCGTCACGCTGCACGCTCGCTGCGCGGTCGCTCGTGGACGCTCGGGCTGGCGCTCGGCTCGGCACCTGGGCAGCTGGCGAGCCCGGCGGTCGCCGCGATGCTGGACGGTATCGCGACGGCGGCTGGCGATCTCGGCTACGGGCTGCTGCTGCTCCCCGCCGCCCCCGGCGTAGACCCGGTGGAGCGCTGCCTAAGCATGGCGCGGTCGCAGCGAGTCGATGGCCTGATCGTCTTCGACCCGCTGACCGACGACCCGCGCGCGATGCGGCTGGCGGCTGCTGGGGTGCCGCACGTCTGTGCCGGGCCGGCACCGGCTGGGAGCATCGGCGTGGCGGTGCAGACGCAGACGGCGGCGCGGCAGGCGGTGCAGCACCTGCTCGGGCTGGGCCACCGCACCATCGCGCTGATCCAGCTGCCAGGCGAGCTGGCCGAGAGCGAGCCGCGCTACCTTGGCTACGCTGAGGCGCTGGCCGCCCATGGTGTCCCGCTCGACGCGGCGCTGATCGTTGAGGCCGGGCTGACCGAGGAGGACGGCTATCGAGCGGCCGATGAGCTGCTCGCAGACGCCGCACCGACTGCCATCTTGGCCTGCAACGGCGAGCTGGCCGTCGGGGCGCTACACGCGCTCTACGACGCGCGGCTCACTCCGGGGCGCGAGTGCTCGCTGATCGGGTTCGATGACGAGCCGCTCGCGGCGCACACCCAGCCGCCGCTGACCTGCATCCGCCAGCCGCATCGCGCGGTCGGCGAGCGGCTCGTCATAGCGCTCGACGATATCATCAATCGGCGCACAGCGCGCTCGGTGTCGCTGCCGGCGCAGTTGATCGTCCGCAAATCGACCGGCGTGTTCGAGAAAGACGTAGTGTTTCGCAGTACAGAGGAGTAGCAAGCTCATGGCAGGCATCAAGTTTGACCACGTCTGGAAGCGGTTCGGCGAAGTCTCGGTGCTCAAAGATCTGAACATCGAGATCAATGATCAGGAGTTCCTCGTGCTCGTCGGCCCTTCCGGCTGCGGCAAGACCACCGCGCTCCGCTGCCTCGCTGGCCTGGAGGAGATCACCGACGGCAACATCTACATCGGCGACCGGGTGGTCAACGATGTGCCGCCAAAAGATCGCGATATCGCCATGGTGTTTCAGAGCTACGCGCTCTACCCCCACATGTCGGTCTACGACAACATGGCGTTCGGCCTCAAGCTGCGCAAGATGCCCAAATCTGAGATCGATACCCGCGTCAACGAAGCGGCCGAGATGCTTAAGATCAAGCACCTGCTGGACCGCAAGCCCAAGGCGCTCTCCGGCGGCCAGCGGCAGCGCGTCGCCCTCGGCCGCGCCATCGTGCGCAACCCCTCGGTGTTCTTGATGGACGAGCCGCTCTCCAACCTCGATGCCAAGCTGCGCGTCGATACCCGCGCCGAGATCTCCAAGCTGCACCAGCGGCTCAAGACCACGTTCATCTACGTGACCCACGACCAGGTCGAGGCGATGACGATGGGCACCCGAATCGCGGTCATGAAAGACGGCATCCTGCAGCAGCTCGATACGCCGCAGACGCTCTACGACCACCCAGCCAATATGTTTGTCGCCGGCTTCATCGGCTCGCCCTCGATGAACTTCGCCGAGGCCACGCTGGTGCGCGATAATGGCCTGAAGGTCGACCTCGGCAACGGCACCACGCTCCCGGTGCCGGCCGATAAGGCCAGTGCGCTGGATAACGTCATCGGTCAGACGGTCTACTTCGGCATCCGCCCGGAGAACCTCCACGACGCCAACTATGTCTCGGTCGGCGTGAACACCGACGCCCGCCTCAAGACGAATGTGACGGTGCTTGAGCCGCTCGGATCCGAGGTCTACGCGTTCATCGAGAGCGACGGCCGCGAGATGGTCAGCCGGCTCGACCCGCGCACCGGCGCCCGCGTCGGCCAGAACATCGATATCGTGGTCGATATGTCAAAAATGCACATCTTCGAGAAGGACAGCGAGCGCGCGCTGATCTGAGGCCGCGCCGCAGCTCGCCCCACAGCGAAGCCCCCGCCGAGCAGCTGCTCGGCGGGGGCTTCGCTATCGCGCGCAGGGTCTGACGACCTGCGCTGCGGACCAGACTAGGCGTTGACGGCGATCTTCTTCGGCTGCACCGGGGCGACCTTCGGCACGTGGACGCTCAGGATGCCGTTCTCCAGGCCCGCGCTGACCTCGTCGCCGTTCACGTCCACCGGGAAGCGCACCGCGCGGCTGAAGCTGCCGTAGCGCAGCTCGCGGACGTGGGTCTTCACACCCTCGTCGCTCTCGCTCTTGACCTCGGCCTTGACCGTCAGCACGTTCTTCTCAAGCGTGATGTCGAAGGCGTCGGCGGTGAGGCCGGGGGCCGCCAGCCGGATGGTATACTCGCCATCGGTCTCAGTGAGATCGAGCGGCAGGGTGTTGACAGCCGGGCGCTGCGACTCGGCCATCGCACGGGTCATCACCTTATTCATCGCGACCATGTCGGCCATCGGGCTCCAGCGTACAATCGTGTTCATATTCTGCTCCTGGTATTTGCATCTGCCGGCCGGTGTGAGCTGCTCGCGCCAGCGTCGTTTTGCTATATTCATAGTATAGCTGGCCAGTGTTAGAATGACGTAGACGCCACGTTAGAGCGATGTATACAGGAGCACTCCATGACTGACCAACCGACCGCCCCATTCGCCACGCTCGCCGGCGAGCAGTTTGTGGCCCTGACCACCGCGCGCAAGAGCGGTGAGAGCGCTTCGACATGCGTCTGGTTCGCCGAGGAGGGCGGCAGGCTGTACGTGACCACCTCGCGCGAGGCTGGCAAGGTCAAGCGCCTCGTCAACGACCCGACGGCCGCCGTGGCCCCCAGCGACCAGATGGGCAATGTCCATGGCGCGCCGATCGCAGTGCGCGGGCGGCTGCTGCCGGACGCCGACTTCCCCACGGCGGCGGGGGCGCTGGAGCGCAAGTACGGCGAGCAGTACCGGCAGATGACGCAGCAGATGGATGGCGCGCGCCCGGCGGGGAGCCGGGTGTTCCTGGAGTTCGTGCCGACAGAGTGACCGGGCAGTCACAGATACGCGCAGATAGCCGGGCGCGGGCACCGGATGGACAGGTTCACCACAGGATGCCCGACGTAGGGACGCAGCATGCTGCGTCGGTGCCGGACAGGTTCACCATAGGATGCCCGACGTAGGGACGCAGCGTGCTGCGTCGGTGCCGGACAGGTTCACCCGAGCGCCAGCAGCCCGGCCTCCAACGCGTCCACCGCCCGGCCGAACTCGGCCACATCGACGTGCTCGTCTGGCGTATGGTCCAGGTTCGAATCGCCCGGGCCGTACGCCAGGATCGGACAGTTCCAGACCGGCCCGACGACGTTCATATCCGATGTGCCGGTCTTGAGCAAGAACCCAGGCGACCCGCCCGCCGAGCGCACGCCCCTCAGCATGGCCCGCACCAGCGGCGTGTTCTTCTCGCCCTGATAGGCCGGGCATGGGTCGTGGAAAGCGAGCGTGGCGGCCTCTGCCTCGGCGAGCTGACGCACGGCGGACGCCATGGCGTCCGGCGGCACATCTGGCGGCAGGCGCACCCCGATCGTCAGCTCGGCCCAATCCGTGATGCCATCCGAGCCGCTGTGAATGGACCGCAGCGATGGCAGGAGCTGGTCGAACAGCCGCGATTTGTCCAGATTGAAGCTGCGGCAGTGGGCCTCCACCGCGTTCCACAGCGCTACGGCCCGCTCGGCCACGGCGCGCTCCCTGCCAGCGCTGTGCGCCATCGGCTGCGCGAAGCGCGCGCTGAGCAGCAGCCGCCCCTTGTAGCCGAGCGTGAGCCGCTCCCAGCCGCTCGGCTCGCCGATGATACAGGCGACGGGGCGGTGCAGCCCCTTGATGAAGTGCGCGCCCTTGCTCGAAGCCGCCTCCTCCTCGACCGCGCCGATCAGCACCAGCCGATGGCGCAGCCCGCCGCTGCCCGCCAGCCGCGCCGCAGCGCAGACGAACGCCACAAACGGCCCTTTGGCGTCCACCGCGCCGCGCCCGTAGAGCCTGCCATTCTCGTAGCGCACCGGCACCTCTCCAGGCACGGTGTCGATGTGGCCGAGCAGCACCACCTCCGGCCCATCGCCGATAACCCCGACCGCATTGCCCGCCGCGTCGACGTGGCTCACGAGCCCGCGCGCCGCCATCTGCTCGACCAAAAACGCCGCGACCGCCGCCTCGTTGTGCGAGGTGGACGGGATTCGCAGCGCCTCCTCAAGCAGTCCGATCTCGGCGAGCGACTCGGGCGGGCGATCGGTCACTGGAGCACCTCGCGCACCGCCCCGATCGCCACATCGAGTTGCTCGTAGGAGATCACCAGCGGCGGGAGCAGCCGCAGCACGTTCGGCCCGGCGGGCAGCGCCAGCACGCCGCGCTCCATCAGCGCCACCAGCGTCGGCTGGACCCGCTCCTTGAGCTCAAGCCCCACCAGCAGCCCGCGCCCGCGCACCTCGCGCACTTTTGCCAGGTGCAGGTCGCGCAGCGTCCCCATCAGATACTCGCCCTTCTCGGCCGCCTGCCGCGGCAGATCGTGCTGCTGCATGAAGCGCAGCGCGGCGCGGGCTGCGGCGGTGGCCAGCGGGTTACCGCCAAACGTGCTGCCGTGGCTGCCCTGCGGGATGCTGCCGAGCGACTCGTGGATGGCAACCGCGCCCATCGGCACGCCGCCGGCGATGCTCTTGGCCAACACCAGCAGCGAGGGGACAACGCCATCGTGCTCGACGCCGAACAGCGTCCCAGTGCGGCCGAACCCGGTCTGCACCTCGTCGGCGATCAGCAACGCGCCGCGCTCAGCGCAGATCCGCTTGGCGGCCGCCAGGTAGCCTGTGGAGGCGGGACGAACCCCGCCCTCGCCCTGCACCGGCTCAAGGATCACGGCGGCGGTCCGCTCGGTCACGGCGGCGTCGAGCGCATCCAGCTTATCGTACGGCACGTGAGAGAAGCCGGGGACGAGCGGGAAGAACGGCTCGCGATATTTTGGCTCGTAGGTGGCCGAGAGCGCCCCCATGGTACGGCCGTGGAAGCCGCGCATGGTGGCGACGACCTCGGTGCGGCCGGTGAGAATGCGGGCGAACTTGAGCGCTGCCTCGACGGCCTCGGCGCCGCTGTTGCACAAAAAGACCCGGCCCATGCCGGCCGGCAGCGCGGCGGCGAGCTCGGCCAGGTAGGCGGCGCGCTGGTCGTTGAAGAAAATCTCGGGGCATGAGATCAGGGTGGCGGCCTGCTCGGCGATGGCGCGCGCCACCTCGGGGTTGGCGTGGCCCAGGTTGGCGGCGCCCTGACCGCCGACGCAGTCCACGTAGGCGCGGCCATCGGCGTCCCATAGCGTTGCGCCATCGCCACGCACGATCGTCAGCGGCCGCTTGGGGTAGACGCCTGCGGTATGGGCCTGCTCGATCGCGGCGATCATCGCGCTGGTTGACTCGACGGACATGGCGTGGCTCTTTCTTGGATTGGTGTGCTCTGGGGGAGACATTATACCGCATCGCCGCCATCGCTCCGCCATCGCCCCGTATGGGCGAAGCACGCGCATCAGATGCCCCCCACGATCCGGCGCGCTTCGCCCCGCCATCGCGCAGCCCACCCTACGGGCGGCACCAGCTGAGCCCGGCGCGCCGGGGAGCGAAGCCTGGTGGGCGGCACAAGATCGCATCGCGTCAGACGCCGGCCACGGCCGACGCCCGCTTCGTCTCGCCGGGTGGCGCGCCGCTCGATACGCCCCCCGCCGCCGCCCCAAGCGCGCCCGCCTGGCCGGTCAGCACCGCCCTCGCGATCGCCGTCGTGGTGCCGCCCGTCACCGCGCTGCCAGACACGACGTTCCCGGTGACGATCACCGTGGCCAATGTTTCCGATCTGCCGGCCAAAGATACCCGGCTGACGCTCATACTCCCGCCAGAGGTGGAGCGCGTCGATGCGCCGGCGGGCGACCCCAAGGCGCTGGCCCCACTGGCGGTCGGGGCTGAGCTGGCGCAGCTGCCGCCGCCCGAGCTGGCGGAGACCAATGATGTACCCGATGCAGCAACACCCGCTTATCCAGCTCCTGTGCTCGCCCCGCCCGCCGCCGATGAGCTGTCCACGGTGACCGCGGCCGATCGCGCTGCGATGCCGCCGATCGCCGATGCGCGCGCGCCGCCACAGCAGCGCGACGCCGAGCTCGCCTGGGATCTCGGCATCATCGATGTGGCATCGGCACAGCGTGTGACCCTCTGGCTGCGGGTCGTCGGCGTGCCGGCGAGCGGCGCGGTGCTGCTCGCGCCGAGCGCGCTGGCCGCTGGCATGCGCGAGCCCGCCGTCGGGCGCGGCGGCGCGCTGGTGATCGCCAACGCCGATCAGGCTGAGGTCAGCGCCGGTGTTGCCACGGGTGCCCAGCTGGTGAGCGCCGATGGCCGCGTGACCGTGGCGATCCCGGCCAAGGCCGGCGATGACGATCTGCGGCTCACCTCGCAGCCACTGCTCGGCGCCGCAGCGGCGCTGCGCGGGCGGGGCGTCCCGCTCCCATCCAGCCTCGGGCGCTGGGGCAACGCCGCGCTCGATCCGTTCGTGCTCGAAGCCTGGGACCGCGATGGCCGCGAGGTCGAGCGATTCCGTCAGCCATTGACATTGATGGTGCGCTTCACCCCCGAGCAGCTCGCCGCTCGACAGCTGGACGCCGCAACCCTCAGCCTGCTGTGGTTCGATGAGACGGCGCGGCAGTGGCTGCCCATCCCCACCACCATCGACCCGAAGGCCCAGACGGCGGTGGCCACGGTCGATCACTTCAGCACCTTCAGCCTCGGCAACGGCGTCTCGCCATCGGCAGTCTTCGTGCCCACGCTGCAGGGCTTTCAGGTGGGGATGTACACCGGCGCGGCCAGCGCCAGCGTGCCGCTGGTGGTGCCCAAAGGCCCGGCCGGGATCGCGCCGGACCTCAGCCTGAGCTATTCGAGCGCCGCCACCGATGGGGCCAATGGGATGCGCGGGCTGTATCAGGCCGGCTGGGTAGGCAAGGGCTGGACGCTCAGCGCCGGCGGGGCGGTGGCGCGGGTGCGGCACCCCGCCGGCCCAGGCTGGGACTACTTCACGCTCGCGGCCGGCGGGCGCTCCTACACGCTGGTGCGCGGCCGCCCGACCGGCGGCAATACCTACGCCTGGGCCGGCGATTTCCTCGACCGCTGGAGTTGGCACGCGGTGGACGAGCAGTTCGCCCGCGTCGAGATCACCTCCAATGCCGGAGCCTACACCTGGACGCTGACCGCCAAAGATGGCACGCGCTTCGTCTTCGGCACCGCGCTCAACACCACCGACGGCACATCGGTCTATGTGGGGCAGTGGCTGCTCGACCGCTCGATCGACGCGTACGGCAACGAGGTGCGCTATCAGTATCAGATCGACGCGGTCAACAATGGCCAGCTCTACCACCCGACGCACTATCTGCGCTTTATCTACTGGGGCCACGATGGTGCGACGCCCGGCACCGGCGCGTCGCGCTACCGAGTGGAGTTCATCGCCGGCGAGCGCACCAGCGCGCCCACCAGCGGCGTCGATGCCAGCTGGGATCACTTCAACAACGGCACGTACCAGACGCTCGCGACGCGCGAGCGCTACCGGCTCGATACGATCGCCGTCGAGCATCGGGTGCCGGGCGGGAGCTGGGAGCGCATCAGGCACTACAGCTTGAGCTACTACCCGGCCAGCAGCAGTGTCTCCGCCGATGGCATCCGGGTGGCCAAGCGCAGCACGGCGGCGGCGGTCACGACCCACTATGCCTTCGGGGTCTACGAGCAAGAGGGGAGCATGCTGCAGACGCATTACGCGCTCGGCGGGCAGGGCGTGGCGGTGCGCAGCCCGAGCGGCGGGAACTTCGTCGATCGTGACCGCCTCGGCAGCCCGCAGGGCTTCACTCGCCGGAGCGGTGGGCTTCAGCCCATCGCGCCCCGTGGGGCACGGCCGTGTCACCAGCACGGTGTCCCGTACGTAAGCTGACACCGAGCGCAAGGCAACACATGC
>JAYUUK010000237.1:0-12697 GCA_043754595.1 Roseiflexaceae bacterium
CCCCCCCCCCCCCGCCGCGTTGTGGGGTGTAGGATCGTCGGCACGGCTACGCCGCCTGCGCGAGGCTTGAGAGCAGCGCGGCGCTCGCCAGCCGGCGCAGCAGCGCGAGCGGCACCGGCTTGGTCAGGCAGTGGTCCACGCGCAGGCGTCGCGCGGCATCGTGGAGATCTGGCGAGTAGTAGGCCGTGATTAGGATGATGCTCGTCTGGAGATCAAGGTTGCGCATGTGCGCGATCAGCGCCAGCCCATCGCACGTCGGCATCTGGTAATCGGTGATGACGAGCGCCGGCAGCGTGTCGAGGCAGGCGATCGCCGCGTCGACCGAATGCACTGTGATGATCGGATGATTGTGAGCGAGCGGACGAAGCGTCTGCTCCAGCAAAAGCCGTTGATTTGGCTCGTCGTCGACGATGAGGATGGGATGCAAAGCCTTCATGGCCACCTTGCTGGCTAGAAACGCGATCTCTTCGCTGTACAGATGATACGTGCCGCGCCATCGTCGCGGGAGGGCGATTTTAGATCGGAATAGTGGCGGCTGTGTAGCGCAAACTCTAAGAGAAAATTTACGATTGCCCAGCGAACTTGTGGTACCATGATCTTTACGATATCGTGATCGCACTGTGCCATGGCCGAAGGGTGCAGCCGCCAAGAGTGAGAAACCGGAGCTCGCGCGCTGCGCGCTGCCCGGTAGAATATGAGGATGTATGGCACCCAATGATGAGACAGGCGAGCGCCTTCTGCCGCTTGTTGTCCTCGGTGAGATGGTGATTATGCCGCACATGACCGTGCCGCTTCAGGTCGGTCAGGGGAAATCGTACCGCGCGATGGAACAGGCGTGGGAGGAGAGCCACGAGGTGCTGCTGATCTTCGTCTCGGAAGATGAGATCGAAAGCTATAAAAATGGTCAGCCGCAGCAGATCCCGCCGGTCGGCGTGATCGCCAGGCTAGACGAATTTATTAAACTGCCCGATGGGACGGTGCGCATCATCCTCGAAGGCGTCTCTCGCGCCCACGTCGGCGGCGTTATCCGCTCTGACCCATTCTACCAGGTCTCCTGCTCCCCGATCGCCGACCCAGAGCCGGTGAGCATGGAGATCGAGGCGCTGATGGAGACCGTCAAGCAGCAAGTGGACGAGTTCGTCGACCATCTCGGCGAGGTGCCGCAGGACGCGGTGGCATTCGTCCATCGGATCGATAAGCCCGGCCACCTCGCCGACGTGGTGACGTACGCGCCGGCCTTCGAGTTCGACGAGCGGTTGTCGATCCTCTACGAGCTCGACCCGGTCAAGCGCCTGGAGTCGGCGCATATGCTGCTCGCCAGACAGCTTGAGCTGCTCAAGCTGCGCCAGAAGATCCAGCAGGATACCAAAGAGGTACTGGATCAGGGGCAGCGCGAGTATTTTCTGCGCGAGCAGATGCGGATCATCCGCCGCGAGCTCGGCGAGGACGATGATGTCGATGACCCGATCGATGAGTACCGCCGCAAGATCGCCGCGCTCAACGCGCCAGACTACGTCAAGGAGCAGGCGACGCACGAGGTCAAGCGGCTGGCGCAGCAGGGCATGAACAGCCCGGAGGCCGGCGTCATCAGGACCTATGTGGACTGGCTGGTCAATCTGCCGTGGGCGCACGAGGATGTGGCCGACATCAGCCTCGCCGAGGCGCAGCGCATCCTCGATGAGGACCACTTCGGCCTTGAGAAGGTCAAGGAGCGGATCCTGGAGTACCTGGCGGTGCGCAAGCTCGCAGGTGCTAAGATGCGCTCGCCGATCCTGTGCTTCATCGGGCCTCCCGGCGTCGGCAAGACTTCGCTTGGCAAAAGCATCGCCCGGGCGCTCGGCCGATCGTTCGTCCGCAGCTCGCTCGGCGGCGTGCGCGATGAGGCCGAGATCCGTGGCCACCGCCGCACCTATATCGGCGCGATGCCGGGCCGGATCATCCAGGGTATGAAGACCGCCAAGAGCCGCTACCCGGTCTATATTTTGGACGAGATCGACAAGGTCGGGCAGGACTTCCGCGGCGACCCGACGTCGGCGCTGCTCGAGGTACTCGACCCGGAGCAGAACAACGCATTCTCGGATCACTACCTCGAGATCGCCTTCGACTTATCGCAGGTGGTGTTCATCGCCACGGCCAACCAGCTCGATACGATCCCTGGGCCGCTGCGCGACCGCATGGAGATCATCGAGATCGGCGGTTACACCGAAGATGAGAAGCTCGGCATCGCGCGCAACTTTCTGGTGCGCAAGCAGCGCGAGTTTCACGGCCTCGGCGATGAGCAGCTGACGCTGACCGATGCGGCGCTGCTCAAGCTCATCCGCGAGTACACCCGCGAGTCGGGGGTGCGCAACCTTGAGCGCGAGGTCGCCAGCCTGTGCCGCAAGGTGGCGCGCAAGGTGGCTTCGGCGCAGGATACCAGCGACACGCCGATCGCGCCAATTACGATCGACGCGCCGGATCTGGTCGGCTACCTCGGTGCCGAGCGCTTCAGCTTCGGGCTCGCCGAGGAGCAGGACGAGATCGGCGTGGCCACCGGCGTCTCGTGGAGCGCGGCCGGCGGCGATGTGCTGAGCATTGAGGTGCTGCCGGTGCGCGGCAAAGGCTCGCTCCAGCTCACCGGCCATCTTGGCGATGTGATGAAGGAGAGCGCCCACGCCGCGATGAGCTACGCGCGGTACCGCGCCACCGATCTCGGCATCGACCCGAACTACTTCGATGAGCACAATATTCACATCCACGTGCCGGAGGGCGCTGTGCCGAAGGATGGCCCATCGGCGGGGATCACGCTGACCACTGCGCTGATCTCGGCGATGACCGGCAAGCCGGTGCGCCGCGATGTGGCGATGACCGGCGAGGTGACTCTGCGCGGCAGGGTGCTGCCGATCGGCGGCCTGAAGGAGAAGACGCTGGCGGCCCACCGCGCCGGCATTAAGACCTTCATCCTGCCGAAGGACAACGCCAAGGATATCGCTGAGCTGCCCAAAAAGGTCCGCGAGGAGCTCCAGCTCATCCCGGTCTCCTCGATGGAGGAGGTGCTACGAATCGCGCTCGCGCCTAAGCCGGTACCGCCGACGCTGCTCTGAGCGCTGCGCTTGTCTGAGATGGGCCGCTGCATACGTCGAGACAACGAACGCGCTGGGGCACGATGCATCATCGTGCCCCAGCGTGATTCTACGACCATCGCCCGCGCCGTCGCCCGCATGGGCGAAGCGTGCGCCGATCGATCGCCTGACACATCCATCCTGGTGCTTACCTCACCCCTGCCCGGATCGCGCGCGCCATCGCCCGCGCTGTCGCCTGTATGGGCGAAGCGTGCGCCGATCGATCGCTTGACACATCCATCCTGGCGCTTGCTTCGACCCTGCCCGGATCGCGCGCTTGCTTCGCTCCTGCCCGAACTCCTGCTACAATACACTACTGTCTGGAGGAGAGAGCACATGCACGTCGAAGCTATCGCGACGCTGATCCAACCACCGCTGCGGGTCGTCGCGCCCGAGTTGCTCGACGGCGAGGTAACTGACTTCGCAGCGCTCGCCGAGAACCTGCGCGACCTGCGCCACGTCGATACGCTGCTCGGCATCAGCCGCCTGATGTGGCGCCGGGTCGCGCCGCTGCTGCCCGCCGTGCATGCGACGCTGCTCGATGTGGCCAGCGGTGGCTGCCACGGCGCCCTTCGGCTGTCGCGGCTGGCGCTGCGCTCTGGGCGCGCGCTGACGACCATCGCCTCCGATCGGCTGCCAGACGCACTCCGGCTCGGGTCTGGGCTGCGCGGCGGCTTCGACGCGCTGGCGCTGCCGCTGGCGGATGGCGCGGTGGACGTGGCGACGTGCGCGCTGGCGCTGCACCACTTCGAACCACCTGCCGCTGCCGCGCTGCTGCGCGAGCTCCGCCGGGTGGCGCGGCGCGGCGCGGTGCTGGTTGATCTGCGGCGGAGCTGGGCCGGGATTGGCGGCGCGCTGCTGCTGGCGCGCGGCCCGTGGGGGGCGATGGCGAGCCACGATGGGCCGGTCTCGGCGCGGCGGGCCTACACGGTGGCTGAGGTGCGCGCGATCGTCGCCGACGCTGGCGTGGCGGCCGATGTGCGCGGCGATGGCCCGCTGCTGCTCAGCGTAGTCTGTCGCGCCTAGCGCAGCCTCAAGCTACGTGATTTGGCTCGCGTGAACGTTTGTCGGCAGCGCGGCAGGATGTTTGGCAATTGTCGGTTGTCAATCGCTCGATCGTCAATGCCCTCGTGCAGTTGCAAGCTGGATTGTTTGCGTAGCACGGGCATTTTTGCAGCAGAACGCCGCGTTCGGCAATCGTCAATTGTAAATGCGCTAGCGGGTCGCCAGGTACTCCTGCCACAGCAGCCGGGCGGCGGCGGCGCGGTGGGGCCGCCACGGCTCGGCCAGCGCGGTGAGCTCGGTCGGGCCTGGGCGGGCGGGGAGCCGCTTAACACCTCGCGCCGCCTCCTGGAGCGCCAGGTCGCCGGCCGGCCACACATCGGGACGCCCGAGCGCCATCAGTAGGTAGACGTCGGCGGTCCAGCTGCCGATCCCGAGCAGCGATGTCAGCGCGGCGCGCGCCGCGTCATCGTCGAGCGCCGCCAGCGCATCTGGGTCGAAGCGGCCGTCGAGGATCGTGGCAGACATCTCGCGGGCGTAGCGCAGCTTTTGCCGCGAGAAGCCGATGGCGCGCATGGTCGTATCGTCGAGCGTGAGCAGCCAGGCGGGCGTGATACCGCCGCCGCCTGCCGCCAGCAGCCGATCCATCGCCGCCTTGGCCGATGCCAGCGATACCTGCTGCTCAAGGATGATGTGGACCAGCGTGGCAAAGCCGGGCGCGCGGCTCCAGAGCGGCGGGACGCCGCGCTCGGACAGGATCTGCGCCAGATCTGCGTCGCGCGCGGCGAGCGCGGCGCACGCGGCCGCCAGGGTCGTCTCGTCGAGCGGGGCGAGCGAGCGGTCATCGGAAGGAGTTGTCATGTCGATCCCAACAATCTTCGGCTGGATCCTGGTGGGGCTGGGGTTGGTCAGCCTGATCGGGCATGTCGCCGCGCTTGCCGGTGCCGACGTCAGCCCGCTGTTCCGCAACCTCGCTGCGGTGCAGCAGCGCATGGGCAAGGTCCAGGGGACGCTGTTCCACGCGGTGCGCTACGTCGTGCTGCCGCTGGCCTTCGGCATCGTGCTGCTCGCGCGCTAAGCCGCAGAGGCAGGCGCTTGTGCCGTTGCAAGCTGCATGGGTTGGCGTCGCTTCGCATCAGAACGCCGCGTTCGTCAATTGACGATCGTCAATCGTTAATACACTAGGCGTCCTTGCGCAGCGCGCGCAGCTCCTCGACGAGCTCGGTCTCTTTGGCTGAGAGGGCAGTCGGCAGCTTCGGCTGGAGCGCGATGTACAGATTGCCGCGCGCCTCGGGGTTGCTCAGCCGTGGCATCCCCTGGCCGCTGACCCGATGCGTCGTGCCAGACTGCGAGCCGGCCGGCACTTTGAGCGTCACGTTCTTGCCGCCCATCACCGGGATGCGCGCTTCGCCGCCGAGCAGCATAGTAAACAGCTCGACGTCGGCCTTGAGATACAGGTCGTCGCCCTTGCGCTCGAAGCGCGGGCTCTCAAGCACCTTGACCACCAGAAACAGATCGCCGCGCTTGCCACCGCCGAGCCCCGGCGCGCCCTCGCCGGCGATCCTGATGCGCGAGCCGTTGTCGACGCCCGGCGGGATCTTGACGGTGATCGAGCGCGGCGAGCCGTTGGGGTTGGAGAACTGGATGGTGCGCTGCGAGCCGCTGAAGGCCTCGTCGATCGTAATGTCGATCGGCTGGTCTACGTCCTGGCCGCTCGCCGATGTGCGAAACCCGCCGCGGCTGCCCGCGCCGCCCGCGCCGCCCGCCCCGCCGAAGAGCTGCTCGAACAGATCGGAAAAATCGCCGCTGCCCGCGCCGCCCGCGCTGCCGCCGCCCCACTGCGGGCCACCGCGCCCGCCGCTCGCGCCGAAGCGATCGAACTGCGCACGCTTGTCCGCGTCTGAGAGAACCTCGTAGGCCTCGTTGATCTCTTTAAATTTGGTCTCTGCCGTCTTATCGCCAGGGTTGATATCTGGGTGGTATTGCCGCGCGAGCTTGCGATACGCTTTTTTTATGTCAGCGTCGCTGGCTGTGCGCTCGACCCCCAGCGTCGCGTAGTAATCTTGCGCCACTGCCGTCATCCTTTCTGTCACAGGTATATCGCTCCATGGTAATCTGCTACCAATGACGCTGTCAAGGCGCGCCCGGTTGCCTTTTCGCCAAGGCAATGCTATAGTTAGCGTATTATCTGATGGCACGCGCACTGTGCGCGCCGCCATCGTTATGAACTACCTGTGTGTCGCGCAGATCCCGGATGGATCGCGCCAGCTCGTGCAAACGCCCGCCCGTCTCACATGCTGCGGTTCGCCGCAGTGTTGTCTACGGCGCATCGCCTACACGAGTGTCGCACCTGTGGCAGCTTTGGCCCGCGCCCCGCTCGCACCCGCCGGCGTGGCCCGCCTGGCTTCTAACATATCCGCCCAAATGCGCGTTGCCCACAGCGTGGCCCATCAGGAGCACACGTAAGCAACAATGGCTACCGAAATCACTCGCCCAGACGTCGCCGTCTTCATCGACTTTGAGAACGTCTACGTTAGCGTCCGCGACAAGCTCGATGTCAACCCCAACTTTGAGGTGATGATGGATCGCCTGGCCGACTTTGGCCGCGTCGTCATCGCCCGCGCCTACGCCGACTGGTACCGCTACCCGCGGGTCACATCGGCGCTCTACGCCAACCGAATCGAGCCGATGTACGTCCCGACCCACGTCTACGACCGTGATGTCGGCCGGGTCGGTCGCGCCATCAAAAATAGCGCTGACATGAATCTCGCCGTCGATGTCATGAAGACGCTATTCACCTACCCGACGATCACGAAGTATGTGCTGGCCACCGGGGATCGCGATTTCATCCCGCTCGTCCACTCCATCCGCCAGCAGGGCAAGGAAGTGATCATCATTGGCGTCGGCGGCGCGGCATCGGCCCACCTCGCTCAGAGCGCCGACGAGTTCATCTTCTACGAGCAGCTGCTCGGCAAAAAGCCTTCGGCGCTCAACCAGGACCAGCCGCGCGCCCGCATGCCGGAGAAGAGCGAGCGCGCCCGCGACTCGGAGGACGAGGGCAGCGATCTGCGCGACCAGCCGCGCGAGCGCTTCAGCCGCGAGAGCCGCTACCCGCGCCGCGACGCCGACCGCGAGCGTCCTGCCGATCGGCCGGCCGATCGCCCCGTCGAGCCGATCGCCCCGCCGCAGCCAGCGCCACAACCCGAGCCGATCATCGTCGAGCCACAGGCCGATGCTGAGCCGCAGGGCCCGGATATCTACGAGACGCTGGTGCGCGCCGTCCACCTCGCCCGCGAGCGCGGCTACGTCTGCTCATTTGGCTCGCTCAAGCTGCTGATGAAAGAGCTGATGGGCGGCGACTTCCGCGAGAGCAAGTACAAGGATGCTCAGGGTCGCGCGTTTGTGAAATTTAAGGATTTCGCTATCGAGGCCGAGCGTCGCGGCAAGGTGCAGGTCTTCACCTCCGGCGCGGTCAATGAGGTCTTCCTGCCAGGCGAGGATCCCTACAAACTGTCGCAGTTCGCCCAGGATCTCAAGGAGGATCCGGCACCCGCCGCCGCTGTCGCCGCCGCCACCGACCCGCGCAACTCCAGCGGCGGTCGCCGCCGCCGTCGCCGTCGCAATGGCCCGCGCGATAGGATCAATGGCGTCGATGAGCTGCTGAATGGCGAGCTGGAGGGCGATGAGGGCGATGACGAGGCGCTGCTCGATGCGGCGGTAGCCGAGGCGCTCGCACTGCTCACCGGCCAGGATCTCCCGCCGGATAGCGTCTTCGACGATCTGCTCGAACAGGCGGTGCTCGATAGTGCAGACGACCGGGCGGCGCTGCTAAACGACCCGATGCTGGTGATCGATGCGCCGATCGAGTCGCCGGTCGATTTCTATGCAGAGTCGTCGAGCGACTCAGTCGACGCGCCAGCTGCGGCTGCCAGCGTCCCGTTCAGCGATGACGAGCTGACCTGGGTGGTCGCTACCGTCGCTCGGTCTGCCAAGCCGCTCTCGTTCATCCAGATCCACGACCAGCTACGCATCCAGCGCGCCGCCCAGGGCGTCAGCCGCAGCAATGAGGAGCTGCGTACGCTCGTTAAGCAGGTGATCAACAGCGGCATGATCGAGCGGGTCGGCAAGGGGAGCCGCGCCGCCTACCGGCTGCCAGATCCTTCGGTCGAAGGCGAGGGCACCGCGGGCGATCAGCTCGATGCGCCAGCCGAGACGTCGCAGCTGCCCCAGGCGCAGCAGACGGCTCACGCCGCAGGGCACGGCATCGCCCCGGAGGTGCTGTCGGCGGTGGCCGAGATGATGGCCGGCCTGCCGGCCGCCAGCGCTGCGCCCGAGAGCGCCGCGTCGTCCGCCGGCATGGAGTCGTCCGCAGCCGAGCCGGCCACGCCGGCCACCTCGCGGCGGCGCGGCGGGCGGCGCAAAAGCGAGCCCGCCGCCGAGATGGTCGCCATCGCCCCTGCGGCGATAGATTCGCTAGCGCCGGATCAGACGGCGGCGATCGTGGCCGCAGCCGAGTCGGTCGCAGACGCCCCATCGACGCCCAATCAGGCTGCGGCGGTTGAGGCGGCGGTCGCCGATGTGCAGACCGAGGCGGCGGCGCCCGTCAACCCGGTGGCGGATGCCGCAATGGCCGATGCCAGCGGCACCGAGCCGCCCGCCGATGACCAGACGGCGCTCGTCGAGGGGGCCACACCAGAGCAGGCCGCGCCGGCCAAGCGGTCGCGTCGCCGCAAGAAGACCGAGGACGCGGTGTGACGTTGGTCAAGATCTGCGGCATCAGCTCACCGGAGCACGCGGTGTTTGCCGCAAGCGCCGGCGCAGCGCTGATCGGTGTCGTATTCGCACCGTCGCGGCGGCGGATCTCGCTCGCTGTGGCCCGGCAGATCGCCGCAGCCGTCGATGGGGCGGCGCAGATCGTCGGGCTGTTCGTCGATGCCACGGCGCAGGAGATCCGCGAGACCGCCGCCTACGTCGGGCTCGATGCGGTTCAGCTCAGCGGCACCGAGCCGGTCACGCTGCTCGATGCGCTCGGTGGGCTGACGCTGTACAAGACGGTGCGGCTCCAGGGCGCGCCCGATGAGGCGGCGTGGCTTAGCAGCGATGCGCGCCGGGTCACACTGCTCGCCGATGCGCACGTCGCCGGTATCTTTGGCGGTACCGGCGCGCTCGGCGACTGGGATGCCGCCGCCCGGCTCGCCGCTCGCCGCAGCATGATGCTGGCTGGCGGGCTCACCTCGGAGAATGTGGCCGCCGCCATCGCCCGCGTCAGGCCGTGGGGCGTCGATGTCAGCAGCGGCGTAGAGACTGCTGGCAGCAAAGATCCAGCCAAGATCGCGGCGTTCATCGCTGCGGCGCAGGCGGCAATAGACGACAGACCGTAACGAGTGACGAATGCGCCGCCGGGAGATTCGCCCGGCGCGCCGAAGGAATCAAGGAGCTACTATGAAACGTGTTATGCAGGTGCTTGGGGTGCTCGGGCTGGCCGGCGTCGGAGTGGTGGCGTACCGCGCCATCAAACAGTACCGCGATGATAGCGTCTTCGACCTCGGCAATGCCGTGCCGAGCAACGGGGCGATCGGCGGCACCGGGACGCGCTCGATCTCGCCGGAGTTGCTCGCCATCCTCGCCGACCCGGGCGACAAGGGGCCGGTCGAGCTCGTCACCACCGACGATGGCAAAGAGTGGCTGATCAACCGCCGCAACGGCTTCCGCTATCCCGTCGAGGATGGCATCCCGATCATGCTGCTCGAAGAGGGCGAGAAGCATCGCGACGAGAGCGTCATCTCGCGCTAGCTTTTGCAATGCAGCTAACTGAACCCAACCTTGGCGGCGATTGCTCAGCGATCGCCGCCTTTTTGTAATGCCGTCACTTCCGCCTGATGCTATACTCAGTTAAGAAAATGTAAATGAGTTTGGAAAGGAAGCGACCGCATAATGGTGGAACACGCCCCAATCGTCCAGAACCGCGCCGAGCGCGCGATCTTGTTGCTGCTTGTGATTGGCCCTTTTGTCGGAATGTTTCTGGCTATGTATCTGCTCTGGGAGCGCGCCGTCGGCCCGCGCGATCTCATCATCCTGGCGGTGATGTGGTTCTTCGTCTCGATCGGCATCACCATCGGTTACCATCGCATGCTGACCCACCGTAGCTTTGAGGCTCACCCGGCCATCAAACTGCTATTCTTGATCCTCGGCTCGATGGCGATCCAGGGCCCAGCCGCCGAGTGGGCGTCGATCCACATTAAGCACCACGCCCACTCCGATGACGAGGACGACCCGCACTCGCCGCTGAAGAGCTTCTTTCACGCGCACGTCGGCTGGTTTATGGAGGGCTACAAGGCCGATCTGGAGACCTACGGCAAGTGGATGACCCGCGACCCGCAGATTATGTGGGTGACGAAGACGTTCTGGATCTGGGTGGCGCTCAGCTTCGCCATCCCGTTCGCGCTCGGCGGCTGGACGGGGCTGCTGTGGGGTGGGCTGGTGCGGATGTTTATCAACCACCACATTACCTGGAGCGTCAACTCGGTCTGTCACACCTTTGGGAAACGGATGTTTGACACTGAGGACGCTAGCCGTAACAATTGGCTGATCGGGCTGCTGGCGCTCGGTGAGGGCTGGCACAACAATCACCACGCCTTCCCGCGCTCAGCGTTCCACGGGATGCGCTGGTACCAGTTCGACCTCTCGTCGTACATTATCTGGACGCTGGAGAAGGTCGGTCTGGCCAAGAATGTGATCCGGGTCTCGCCAGAGCGGATGGAGGAGCGCCTCTCGCGCGCCGCCCGCCAGCAAGGCGTCGCGTCGGTGTCCACCGAGCAGGCCTGAGAGACGTTGGGGCGTAGAGCGATTCGGTACATCGATTCGAAACAGCGAAGATCGGCAGTGCGCCGATCTTCGCTGTTTGTAAAGTGGGGCGATTCCGTCGGGGCGAAGCGCGCGCCGTATGGATCGATGATTTGGCATTGCGGTGCCGGCGCTTGCATCGCCCGTATGGGATGCTGGCTTTGAGCCAGGAGTAACTCTATGACACGACGATCGAATGTGCTCGCGGCGCGCGGGATGGTGGCGACCAGTCAGCCGCTGGCGGCGCAGGCCGGGCTGCGGATGCTGCTGGCGGGCGGGACGGCGGCCGACGCGGCGGTGGCCGCCGCAGCTGCGCTGAACGTCGTCGAGCCGATGAGCACCGGGATCGGAGGCGACCTGTTCGCGCTGGTCTACGAGGCTGCGACCGGCGAGGTCCACGCACTCAACGCCTCGGGGCGCGCGCCGCTGTCGTTGACGCCGCAGGTATTTGCTGACGCCGGGCTGACCAGCGTGCCGCTCAGCGGGTGGCTGCCAGTCACGGTGCCCGGAGCGGCGTCTGGCTGGGAGTCGCTGGTGAGTCGCTTCGGCAAACTCTCGCTCGCCGATGTGCTCGCGCCGGCGATCGGCTACGCGGCGGACGGCTTCCCGGTGAGCGAGATCATCGCCAGCGGTTGGGAGCGCGGCGCGCCGCGGCTGGCGCTGCACCCGGCCGCTGCGGCGACGTACCTGCCCAATGGCCGCGCGCCGCACTTCGGCGAGCGCTTCCGCCAGCCGAACCTGGCCGAGACGCTGCGGGCGGTGGCGCGGGGCGGCGCTGCGGCGTTCTACACCGGCGAGGTGGCGGCGGCGATCGTGGCGGCCAGTGAGCGCGAGGGCGGCTACTTACGGCGCGAGGATCTGGCGCAGCACCGGGCGGACTGGGTCGCGCCGATCGCGGCGAGCTATCGCGGCCATACCGTCTATGAGTGCCCGCCCAACGGCCAGGGGCTCACCGC
The DNA here is from genome assembly GCA_043754595.1 of Roseiflexaceae bacterium. GTDB lineage: Bacteria > Chloroflexota > Chloroflexia > Chloroflexales > Roseiflexaceae > JAYUUK01. Next base: position 11,903 of record JAYUUK010000237.1, read on the forward strand.
GCTGCTGGCGCTGACCATGCTCGACGGTGTCGATCTCCAATCGCTCGGGGCTGGCTCGCCAGAGGCGCTGCACTATCAGATCGAGGCGCTGCGGCTGGCGTTTGCCGACGCGGCGACGCAGATCGCCGACCCTGACGCGATGCGCGTGACGCCCGAGCAATTGCTGGCCGCGGCTGGCGAGCGACGACGGCTGATCGTCCCAGGTCGGGCGATGGAACTCGCGCCTGCCACTATACTCCCCGGCGGCCACGACACGGTGTACGTCACGGCGGTGGACGGCGACGGCAACGCAGTCTCGCTGATCAACAGCCTGTATTTCGGGTTTGGGGCGGCGGTGGTGGCCGGCGAGACCGGTGTCTGTCTACAGAACCGCGGCGCTGGCTTCGTGCTGGAGCCAGGCCACCCCAATGCGCTCGCGCCGGGCAAGCGGCCGTACCACACGATCATCCCGTGCATGGTTACCCGCGACCGGCGGCTGTTCGCCAGCTTCGGCGTGATGGGCGGGTTTATGCAGCCGCAGGGCCACGTGCAGATGCTGGTGAATATGTTGGATTTTGGCATGATGCCGCAGCAGGCGCTCGACGCGCCGCGCTTCGAACTGCTCGACCCATATGCCAGAAGTGCCGCCGTGGCACTCGAGCACGGTGGCGCGATGGAGGCGCTTCTGGCGGGCTACGGCCATGAGGTCATCGCCGAGCGCGAAGGGCCGTTCGGCTTTGGCGGCGGCCAGATCATCATCGTGGGCAATGATGGGACGCTGATCGGCGGGTCGGACCCGCGCAAGGATGGGTGCGC
>JAYUUK010000238.1:0-4177 GCA_043754595.1 Roseiflexaceae bacterium
CCCCCGCTGGAAACGATTGAAGATGTAATTGCCCTGGCCGGTTGCTAGCTCGTAAACGCCACAGTAACCCCAGCAACCCCAGCGGCAAGCTAGCCCGCAGGGCAACTTGCGCACCGATGGGACGGCGGTGCGCTACCTGCTGGACGGGCGGTCCGTCGGGGTGCAGGTCAACGGCGTGCGGACACAGGGGCTGCTGTACCAAGGCGCGCTCACGCCGGTGGCCGAGCTCGACGACACGGGCGCAGTCATCAGCCAGTTCAGTTACGCCGAGCGCGCCACGGTTCCGAACGTCGTGCGCACGGGAGGCAATACCCTACCGTATCATCAGCGATGCGCGCGGCAGCGTGCGCCTGGTGGTGGACGCCAGCAGCGGCACCATCGCGCAGCGGATCGACTATGATGTCTGGGGCGCGGTCACCGCCGATAGCAACCCCGGCTTTCAGCCGTTCGGCTTCGCCGGCGGGCTGTACGACCGGCGGACCACGCTGGTCCACTTTGGGGCGCGCGAGTACGACCCGGCCACGGCACGTTGGCTCCAGCAAGACCCGATCGGCTTCGCGGGCGGCGACGCCAACCTGTACACCTACGTCGGCAACGACCCGGTCAACGCCATCGACCCAACCGGCTTGTTCATCGACACCCTGTTCGACCTGGGCTTCGTGGCGTATGATCTGTATCATCTCCACGCCGACCCGTGCAATGCTGGCGAGCACCTCACTGCCCTCGGCCTCGACAGCCTCGCCGTGCTCCTCCCCTTCGTCACTGGCGCTGCCCGGCATTCGCGCCAATTCGCGCCCATTTGCGGATGATCCCCGAATCTGCCGCCGCATCTTCGCTGTGGTACAATAATTTGGGAGTTTTCTCGCAGCGAGTGTGAGCGCAATAGACCACTGTGCGATATGTGTATCGCCATTGCCGTTCATCTTGCCTAGCGCTGCACGAGTGCTGTCTGCACGGGAGATCCAATGACTCAAACGATCACCGTTATCTATGAGCATGGAGTCCTGCGCCCACTCAGTCCCCTCGCCTTACCAGAGCGGGCTGAGGTGCAGATCTCCATCCATATCCCCCCATCGCTGCCTGGATCGGTTGAGCAGCGGCGGCACCTCCGCGCTGTGCTTCAGGCAGCCGGTACGATGAATGATTCTCCCACTATACCGCAAACTACGTTACCGCTTTCGACAGCAGAACGCGCGGCGCTCGCTGACCGGCTTGCGATCCCTGGGGCGATGACCCTCTCCGAGACCATCCTCGCAGAGCGTGAGGGTCGCTAGTGGGGTACATGTACGCTGACAGTAGCGTGCTTGTCAAACGCCATGTGACGGAAACGGGTTCGTCGTGGGTGCAGCTGTTGCTGGACTCAAGCAGTGGGCATGTCATTCTGACAAGCCGGATCAGTGACTCGGAGTGCGTTTGACTGCGGGATTCCCGCGCTCAATGACTACCTGCACACACGTGCGCGTCAAGATCAGGAGCGCGGGGCCGCCGCTGTCTTTGTCCTGCGCTCGCTGCAGGATGACCCACGGCGTCTCATGGGCTACTTCACCCTCAGCGCAGCGGTCATTGATCTCAGCACCCTTCCCACAGACCTCGCCGCCAAGCTGCCACGCTATCCAGTGCTACCCGCTGCGCTGATCGGTCGGCTCGCGCTCGATCGGGCGTATCATGGCGAGTGCCTCGGCGCATATCTCCTGATCCACGGCCTCAAACGGGCGCTACAGCTCAGTCGCACCGAGATTGGCATCACGGCGGTGCTAGTGGATGCCAAAGACGATCGCGCGCGCGCGTTCTACCTCCGCTACGGCTTTCTCGCCGATTTGACCGACTCACGCTGTCTCTTCTTGCCGATAGCCACGATCGCTACGGCGTTCGGTGGATCGCCAGCATAGCCCGCCGCGCTCACTGGTCGCTCCCCGCGCGCAGCTCGGCCGTGCGGGTCGCGCTCGAACTGAAGCACGTGACGCTGGCTGTGCCATGGCCGCTACGTGGGGCGCTCTGCGGCGGCCGTCGCCGTCGCCGTCGGCCTCGCGCTGGCCTGCTTGTACCACAGCAGCATCAGCACCAGCAGCAGCGGCCCTTGCACCACCGGTGCCATGTTGTCTGGTGGGAGCAGCCGCATCCCGATCAGCAGCGACACCGCCCCAGATAGTCCGAGGCAGACGAGCTCGACTGCGGCGAGCCGATTGAGCGCCACCAGTCCCATGTAGTGCCGCCAGCTCAGCGGCGAGGCCAGCAGCATCACCGGGATCAGCGGCCGCAGCCACTCGCCACGCCGCAGCGCTGGCAGCAGCGGCAGCAGCAGCAGCGCCAGCACCGCCAGCGTCGCCAGGCTCGGCGACGCGCCAGGCAGCACCGCGCGGATCAGGCGCACCAGCGACCCATTGCCGACGTCGTCCACATAGTGCTGGGTGTTGATCGGGACGAAGCTAAGCCAGCCGCGGGTCACGCCGAGGCCCAGCACCGCCTCGCTCATCACAACTGCCACAGCAGCGGCCCCGAGCGCCACCAGCGCCGCCGTGCGCCGCCCCGCCGCCCACAGCCCGGCGATCAGCAGCGCCGGGTAGATCTTGATCGCGGCGCACAGCCCGACCAGCGCGCCGACAAACCTCGGCCGGGACGCCTCGAAACGCAGCGCCAGCGCCAGCAGCAGAAACAGCAGCGGCTCGTGCGTACCTAGCCCGAGCGCCAGCACCCAGAAGCTCGCGGTGGCAGCGCAGACCCACGGCCCGGCTTCGAGCAGCTGCCAAGCGGCGACGACCGCGCCCCACGAGAGCAGCAGCCAGAGTAGGCGCGCGGTTGGCCACGGCAGCCACGCCAGTGGCATCGCCAGCAATGTGGCGAACGGTGGGTGGGCGGTCTGCATGCCACCGTAGAGCGGCGCGATGTCGGCGCAGCACTCCGCCAGCAGATCTGCGGTGCGGTCGTTGGTGTCTCGCCCGCGCAGCCAGCCCGAAGCGGCGGCGTAGTCCTGCGCGTAGTCTGACTGAAATTGTGGCAGCAGCAGCACCGCCGCGATCAGCGTCGCGGTGGCGATGGCGAGACGAAACCCCACAGAGAGACGGTCCTTCATTGGTCGCTGCGCTCCGTCCGGCTACGTGCTACTTATAGCAATCCTATCAGCGTAGGAAAAGGGGGCGATCTGGGGGGACACCCAGAGGGTACCCGGCCCCCAAACCCCCGCGCTGCGCTTCGCGCGTTTCCAACGCACGTAGGATTGCTATACTACTTATTATATGTACTACGCGTCCCGGTCGCTGCGCTCGGACGGGGCGTTGGTATGGGCGAAGCCAGCGCGCATGGATCGGCTGACCGAGATTTGATGGCGGCGTGTGCTTCGCCCCTACGGGCTACGGGCGTCACGTGGCGTGGTACTCCATCCGGCTCCTTGCTCTTTACTCCTTGCGCCTTACTACTTACTACGTGCTACGCGTCCCGGTCTTCCCCCGGCACCAGCCAGACGCCGCGCTCCACCAGCGCCAGGTAGATCAGCGGCAGGCCGATCTTGAGAAACCCCGACTCGTTTATACGGCTCTGGGTCAGCTGCATGGCGATGTTGTGGCTGGCGACATACCAGTGGATCACCGCCACCGAGACCAGCACATAACCAAAGTACAGCAGCAGCCGCCCAGACCCCGAGAGGCCGGGCGTGTCGCGGTTGACGAACGAGCCGCCGGCGGTAAGGATATTCCACACGACGCCGAATACCAGGAAGGCCACTCCGGCGAAGCCGAACAGCGGCGAGAACGGGTTGTCCAAAAAGGCCGGCTGGTTGAGCAGCGCCATCACGATCGCCAGCGCCAGCAGCCGCAGCGCCCGGTCGTCGCTCAGCCTGCCGCGCGCCAGCCAGTAGACCGTCAGCGCCAGCAACCCAGGGAGCGCCAGCGCATCCACGTGCGCGTAGTTGAAGTGCAGCGCCCCGAGCGGCCGAGCGTCGGCGGTGAGCCACGAGACCAGCATCGTCCAGGCCACGATGATGCAGAAGCTGGTGAACGAGTACCAGCCGCGCCGCCAGCCGACGATCGCCAGCACCACCGCACACAGCGCCAGGTCGAGCGGCTGGATCGCGGCGATCTGATTGCTCAGCACCGTCGAGAGCGAGTTGATATCTGTCGCTTGATTGGCGGTGCCGAGCGAGACCGGCGCGATCAGCAGCGCGACGAACACGGTCTGCGTGATC
>JAYUUK010000239.1:0-4171 GCA_043754595.1 Roseiflexaceae bacterium
GGTCACGATCACCTACTTCACATTCTCAGCCGCGCCAGACCATATCAACGACATAAACGCGATGATCGCGGCCTTCAAGGCCCAGAACCCCAACATCGATGTGAAGGTTGAAACGGCACCGTATGCCGATTATTTCACCAAACTCCAGACGATGGTGGCGGGTGATACCGCGCCCGATGTGTTCGAGCTGAACTATGAGAATTTTGTCTCATACGCCAGCAAGGGCGTGTTGGCAGATATGACGCCACTGGCGAGCGCCGATACCGGATTAGCCGAGAAGTTCTATCCAAAAGCCTACGCCGCCTTCAGCCGCGATGGCAAACAGTATGGGCTGCCACAGAGCTTCTCCGATGTGGTCTTGTTCTACAATAAAGATCTGTTCGATGCTGCGGGCGTGAGCTATCCCACCGCCGATTGGACCTGGAAAGACGAACTCGCGGCGGCACAAAAACTCACCGACCCGAACAAAGGCGTGTGGGGGACCTACTCGCCGATCCAATTCTTTGAATTTTACAAAACAGCGGCACAGAGCGGGTGCGGCGTGTTCGGCGCCGATGGCAAGACCGTGACGATCAACCAACCAGGGTGTGTCGAATCGCTCACCTGGATGGTCGATAAAATCAACAAATACAAAGTGACGCCGAGCGATGCCGATATGGCCGGCGTTTCCGATGGCGATCTGTTTAAGCAGGGCAAGATCGCGATGCTCCGCACCGGGATCTGGATGTTCGCTGGCTTCAAAGATGCACCATTCAAATGGGACATCGCGCTCGAACCGGGCAATACCAAAAAGGCGCATGCCTTCTTTGCCAACTCGGTGGTGATTTCGGGCAAGAGCAAACAGCAAGCGGCGGCGTGGAAGTGGGCCAAGTTCTTCACCAGTAGCAGCGAGGCGGCGAAGATCCGCGTGGCCGCCAGCTGGGAGCTCCCGGCGCTCAACGACCAGGCGCTGTTCGATAGTTACCTCAAACAAACTCCACCGGCAAGCCGCTCGGTTGTCTTTCAAGCCCTCGACACGGCAGTGACGCCGCCGGTTGTCGAGCAACAAAGCCAGCTACAAGATATTGTTGGCAAAGTGCTCGACCAGGCAAAGGCTGGGACGATCACGCCACAAGCGGCGCTCGATCAGGCGAAGACCGAAATCGAGACATTGTTGAAATAGCCATTGTCATGCGGTGCCCAGCAGTTGGCTGCTGGGCATCGGAATCCTCGCTGCCCGAAGGAGCCTGTACCTATGCGCCAACGTCTCACGATCCGCCATCGACCGACCGGCACCGATGCCCCCTACTTCGCTGGACCGGACGAGCGCACCCCGCGCGATCCGATCGGCGGCGATATGGTCGGCATTGGGTTCCTCACCCAGCCTGGCGGTGCGGCAACCGATGTTCGCCTGTGCTGGACCCGCAACGGCCGGCCACAGACGCTGATACAGGGCCGGCCTGTGGCCCAGGGTAACGACGCCGATCGCTGGCTCTGCGAACTTGGCGTGATCGAGGCGGGTGATCAGGTGGATTATTGGATCGTCGCCACTGGTAACGATGATCGCACCCAGAGCGACCTTTTCACCTTTGCCGCGCGCCGCTGGCGAACGCTCGGCGCGATCATTGGCGCAAGCCCCCAGCGCGATGGCTGGACGTTGGCGACGCGCGCTGCGGATGGAGCCGCTGGGCCAACGCTACAGGTTACGATCCTTGACGGGTCGCAAGGATTTCGCTGCACTGTTGGCGCTGCTGGAACGGCAGACGGCCGCACCGAGCAACCGATCCAGCTTCGCGCCGAGACGGCCACACTCACCATCGATCCAGATACTGCGCGGGTAGTGCTCGTATCCGGCGACCAGCAGATCCCACTGGCGATCCGCTGGCTCGAAGACGGCGACGGCGCGCTCGCCGCAGTCGAGCTGGTGGGCGAGATCGCCAGCCATGAGGCGCTGGTGGGCTTTGGCGAGCGCTTCGATGCCCTCGATCAGCGCGGGCGCGCGTTGGATATTGCCGTCTGGGAACAGTACAAAAATCAGGGCAATCGCACCTACCTCCCGGTGCCGTTCTTCTGCTCAAGCCGTGGGTATGGCTGTCTGATCGAGGGAAGCGCGCACGTCGCCTATGATATCGGGCGAACCATGCATGACCGCTGGCGCTGTGTGGCGCAGACCGATCATCGACGCGAACTGCGCTTCGACCTCTTCTGCGGCCAACCGGCCGCGATCGTTCAGCAGCTGACGGCGCTCTCTGGACGGCCGGCTACGCTCCCCGATTGGGCGTTTGGCCCGTGGATGAGCAGCAATGAGTGGAACACACAGGCGCGAGTCGAGCGCGAGGTCCAACTCACGATCGAGCACGATATTCCGGCGACGGCGCTAGTGATCGAGGCCTGGAGCGACGAAACCACGTTTTACATCTGGAATGGCGCGCAGTATACCCCGCGTGCCGGCGGCGACCGACCGCAGCTGACTGACTTTCATTTTCCCGCAGATGGTCCATGGCCCGACCCAAAAGCGATGTGCGACCAACTGCGTCAGGCGGGCATCCATCTGCTGCTATGGCAAATACCCGTGCTCAAACGAACCGATGCGCCGCACCCACAACATGATGTCGATATCGCGCACGCGCTCGAACAGCGGTTCGTCATCCATCACAGCGATGAGACGCCCTATCGCAACCCGGCATTCTGGTTCAACGGTGCCTTGATCCCCGATTTTACCGATCAGGCGGCGACACGCTGGTGGCTGGATAAGCGCGCCTATCTGGTCGATGAGATCGGTATTGATGGCTTCAAGACCGATGGCGGCGAGCATTTGCAGGGGCGCGATCTTCGAGCCTCCAACGGTCAACAGGGCGATGCGCTCGTCAACAGCTATCCGAATGCCTATATCGGCGCATACTACCGCTTTATCCACGAGCGTCGCGGCGGGATAACCTTCAGCCGCGCCGGCCACACGGGGGTTGGCGCATTTCCGGCACATTGGGCGGGCGATGAAAACTCAACCTGGGAAGCCTATCGCCGCTCGATTGTGGCCGGCCTGAGCGCGGCGATGAGCGGCGTCATATTCTGGGGATGGGATATCGCCGGCTTTAGTGAGACATTGCCGAGCGCCGAGCTCTATCTCCGCGCGACAGCTATGGCAACCTTTTGTCCGATTATGCAGTATCACAGCGAGTATACGCCGCCGGGCGAGCCATCGAACGATCGCACACCCTGGAATATCGCGGCGCATACCGGCAACCCACAGGTCATTCCGATCTATCGGGCATTCGCCAAACTCCGAATGCGGCTGCTCCCCTATATTCGCGCTGAGGCCGCTTACTGCGCCGCACGTGGCGAGCCGTTGTTACGCCCGCTGCTACTCGATAATCCAGATGATGCGGTTGCGTGGCGGATCAACGATCAATTTCGCTTTGGCCGGTACCTGCTCGTCGCACCCGTTGTTGAAGCGGATGCAACAACCCGACGTCTCTACCTCCCGGCCGGCAACTGGCGCGATCTGTGGGATGGAACTCAGGTTGCTGGCGCGGGATGGGTGACCGTCCATGCCCCAATCGAGCGTATTCCCGTGTTCATCTGTGCCGATTCTGATTTCGCATTGGACGAGACCCCGAATTGACCGCCAGCCACTTCGGAGCAACTCCCAGCGGATCAAGCGATACCACTTGATCCGCTGGCGCATGGGAAGATTCGGGCATGTTCGATGTGGCGCTAATACTCCGGCGTCGCCCAGGCTCGCGCGCTTGCGCTGTGCTCGATCGCGTCGAGCACGGCCTGGCAGCGCAGCCCGTCATCGAACGTCGGGTCTGGCGATTTGCCGATGGCGATGCCGTTGAGCAGATCGAGCACGCCGTGGGTGAAGGTGTGCTCCCAGCCGATGATATGCCCTGCCGGCCACCACGCTCCGACGTACTTATGCACGCCACCGTTGGTCACCAGCACATTGCGGAAGCCGGCCACGTCTGGCATGTCATCTTCGAGCAGCACATCGAGCTCGTTCATGCGCTCCAGGTTGAACTTGATGCTGCCCTTCGAGCCGTTGATCTCAAAACTGTTGTAGTTGTTGCGGCCCTTGGCGAAGCGCGTCACCTCGAACGTGCCAACCGCGCCGCTCGCGAAGCGCGCCAGAAATAGCGCAGCGTCGTCCACCGTGACCTCGCCCATCTCCGGACCGCCGGCCGCGCCGAGG
>JAYUUK010000240.1:0-4161 GCA_043754595.1 Roseiflexaceae bacterium
AGTGCAAAACGGTTGATCCACTCCGCCGCACGATGCAGCGCATCCCAGTGCGCTCCTGTTCTCCGTTGTGCGCTCAACCGTTTTGCGTTTAGCTATAAGTGAGCGGGGACAACACATACACGCTCATCCCGTCTCTTCCTGAAGCCGTGCTTTGATTTCGAATAGACGCCTTCCCCGTCGTGTCATGCCAAACATGTGTCCCATCGTTCAGGGGTGTGCCACACGTCAGGTGCCGGTGCTCTCGGGGTAGTACATCGTGTACGGTTGCTGTGTCGAGCGGGCTCTTTATATCGCGATATCTCCGTCTGGTGCCTCTGTACGCGCTCCCTGTTGTTTGCGCCTTCCATACGGAGTTAGCCCACGCGGCCGGTACACCGAGAGGATCGTCGTTAGGAGCAACGCCAGCAGGGCAGCCCCGGCGCTGACGGCGAGCTGGAACCGCAGCCGGGGGAAATCGTCGCTAGCGAGCGGTATTGCTGCCGCAACGCCGGCCATATAGCGGATTCCCTCGGTATGCGTCAGCAAGATGATGACGGAAACGACAGTGATGAGTAGTTTTGCCACCACCCAGTAGTGCTGGAACAATCCCCACCTGGTTCCCAGCGATTGGATAAGCCCAGTGAGGAGCGAGGCGAGGCTGAGCGGGACGATGACGAGTGTGGTGATCACATCCATGGCGACATAGACCGCTCCCACCAGCTGCACATCCTGACTCGTCAGACCGACCACGGCGAGTGCGAGGAATGTGGCAACCGCGCCGAACCAGCCGACTGAGCACGTGACGTGCAGGATGAGCGCGGATTTACGCACGAGTGGCGGCATGATCATGGCTGTGGCATGCTGTGCTGGAGGGGCATGGCATGGCTGCCCGGACCACCAAGACTATTGCCGGTGAGGTGCAGGATGATGACCAGCAAAACCAGGATGATGGCAATGACCCCAAACACCTTCACCCACTGTGGTGTGGTGGGTGGTAATTCTTGGTCTGATCGTGTGTGCGTTTGCGGCATGGTTGTTGCTCCCAGTAGAATGCACGATGTTCGTCAAATGGGGTAGCAGCGATGTTGATCTCAGGCACCACTGGTAGCTGAGGACTCGCCAGCTGCCTGGCGGCTGATCGCGCCGATCAAACGAAAACGCAGATCCGACCACTCGATCGAATCTTCGAGATAGGGATCCATGCCGGGGAATGGCGAGGGCATTGCACACCTACCTTTCTTGCGCACCTACGCTAGTGTAGCATTGGGCCAGCGCGCGCCTTTGCACTGGCATCAGGCGTTATGAGCTCAACGTATGCGCCGGGGTGTGGCGATTCACCGGGAGCGTGATATGGAACTGCGCGCCCGCGCCCAGCGTCGAATCAGCCCAGATCTTGCCACCGTGCTGGGCAATAATCTCAGCTGCGATGTAGAGCCCAAGCCCTGAGCCACTCGCAACACGCTCGCCGCGCCCCCGGTAGAAGCGGTCGAAAATGTGCGGCAGATCCTCGGCAGCGATGCCTATCCCCTGGTCGGTCACTGTGATTTCCACCTCCTGGAGGAGCTCTGCGGGGGCCTCCGCCGCCGACACTTCCTGCTCCTCAGCGGTGCTCAGGCGCACCACGATGTCACCCCCATCTGGCGCGTAGCGGACGGCATTGGCGAGCAGGTTGGATAGCACCTGCCGCAGACGCTGCGGATCGGCGGCGACCTCAAGCGACTCCACGGTCGTCTCAAGCCGCAGCGTATGCTTCTCGCTCAACCCCTGCGCCCCTTCTACCTCCTCTTGTAAAAGCGCGATCAGATCGACCGGCGCAATAAACAGGCGGAACTTCCCGGCGTCCACATTATTGATATCGACCATATCGTTGACCAGCTGGATAGCCTGAGCGGCTTTGGCCACAACCACCGACAACGCCTTCTGGCTGTAGTCCATGTCGCCGCGCGCCGCTTTACGCAGCGCAAGATGGCTGCTTCCGGCGACCACCGTCAGGGCGTTCTTGAGATCATGGGCGATGACCGAGATGAAGCTTTCCCGTTCGTCCTGTTTGATCCGCGTCTGCTCGCCCGCCGCAAGCTCATCGGTGAGCGTGTCGTAGTGCAGTGCGTAGCCTAGCCGCACGCTGATAAAGGTGAGGAAGCTCACGTCGTCGTCAGAGAAGGCGGACGGACGGGTCGCGGCGAGCACGATCATGCCCTCGCAGTGCTGCGCTATCTGGAGCGGTACGATCAGCACGGATTGGATTCCAACCCCCTGCACGAGGGGTAGGGCGGCGAGATCGTCCGCGCGCCCGATACGCAGTGGTTCGTTATGCTGGAACACCTGCAGGAGCGGCCCGCTGGTGGCCAATGGAATGTGGTCAAAGCCGCGCTCCCGCTGCATGCGTCCGAGGAGCGTGTCGCTACTGCCAAAAGCGATTAGCTCGTCGGTGGCGGGGCTATGGAGTAAGATACTGGCAATTTCGGCCTGCAATATGGTGCAAAGCTGATCAGTGATCGTATGCGCCAAGGTCTCCGTCGCCTCGCTCACGGGGATAGACGCGATGCTATGGAGCAGTTGGATCAGCTGGGTGCGCCGCTCCTGACGGTTGAGAATGTCGCTGTTCTCGAGCGCTAAGCCCACAAGATCGGCCAACACCGCCAGGAATGGCAGGAGGTCGGCGAAGGAGGCGTTGCCCAATGGGTGACGCGACGGCGCGCCTACGCTCCCCTCCACCCCATCAACCACAGCCAGAACCCCAACCAGACGAGACCTGCTGCGGATCGGCACCGCGGCAATCGCCTGGATGGCGTCAGCTGGTAGGCTGTCACTCCAAGATAGGAGGGGCGCGAAGCGTGGGTCAGCGGCGGGGTTGACGATCGCAATCGGACGACCGCGCCGCATCACCCAGCCTTCCACGCCTACATCGAGCGAGCGGATCACGGGCGTCTTCGGGAGCCCATTATTCGTGGCCATGAGCTGCAAGTATGGTTCCTGGCCCTCGGCAAGAAATAAGGCCGCCTGCTGCACCTCCAGCAGGGCGCAGGTCCGGTTCATAATCAGATCGAGCGTCGCTGCAAGCGGCTCGCCGCTCGCGATCACGGCACTGATATGTGCAAAGGTGTCGTCGTCCAACGCCCTATCTACGGATCGTGCCATGGGACGCCTTTCCACTGGGAGCGTACGGCGGGCCGGATTACTGGAGCCGGCGACCTGAGCTCAGGAAGTATAGCACTGTTTATGGAGACGACCATGGCCTGTATTTCATGGTCAGCACCGGGCGCGAGACCTTGTCAGGATCGTGTATGCTGAGCAGCAACGGTGTTCCTTTTGTACGAGAAAGAGACGTGGCATTCGTCGTACGCTCCATTTACTCCGATTATAGGTGACCTAGGAATCTGCCCAGTGTATAAGGGCAGTATTCGGGAGAAGGACGCACATGATGTACACCGCTGCGTTCAAAGCCCAGGTTGTGCTGGGACTGCTGCAAGAAAGAGACCAAGACCTTCGCCGAGCTCGCATCCAAGCGACGGTATCCAGATCCGCATGGATGGCAAAGGTCGCGCGACCGATATCTCAAGGAAACCCTACTCATTATGGAAATGCAGTTTTAGGCTGTCGATGATAGAGGGTGAATGGTCCTTTGGTTGCAACAGTTTTCCATCCATTCGCCATTGGATCAGCACCAAGGAAAGTACTATCCCAATCGCAGTACCATACGATGTTTTGTTGTTCTAAATATTTCCACATATTTGTTTTGTATAATAGAGCTGATGCGTTCACTTTTCCGTCCAAGTTGATAACTTTATCACGAAAATACCCAATAGTTCCTGACTGACCCGCACCGACCAGCTCATCTGTAGGCACATAATATGCTATGAGTTGAAGCTGATTGGTATAAAATGGACTTCTTGAAACTCCAACCTGTGCTTGCCAGCCAATAATAGAAGCAATTGCGATGCCAAATAGTGGCACGATAGATGCGATGTATGCCATATTTGCATATCTTCTCAGAGTGCATCTAATAACTAACTGCGTTTGGACTGCCATCCAGTCGGTTGATCAACATGCGTATTGATGCAAGATACACCATTCCTTCTGACGCATCGTAACGTTGCTCATAATCTTTACTCAAACGTCGATTGCGACACAACCATGCAAACGTGCGCTCAACACGCCAGCGAAGCGGCATGACCGCGAATG
>JAYUUK010000241.1:0-4159 GCA_043754595.1 Roseiflexaceae bacterium
ACCGCCATCTCCGATATCCTGGCCGGCGCGCTGCTCATCCGCGCCGCCGTTCCCGCCGCGCTGCTCAACGTGGAGAGCAACCTCGCGCTGATCGACGACGAAACGTTCGCCGGCGATGCCCGCGCCGCCGCCGATACACTGCTCCCCGGTCTCGACGCCGAGGTCGATCGTGTGCTCGCCGTCGGCAGGGAGCGCCTCAGCTAGCGCGAACTATGTGAGCGATTGCCCATTGCCCAAGGCTACGTCGCGCTGCCGACAAAGCCGCGCGCGACTGCACGAGACGAATTGACAGCCGGCCGATCCCATGCTATTTAAACGCTTACAGTAAAGCACTACCAAGGCGCTTATGGGCGACCCAACTATCTACGATGTGGCTGAGCGCGCTGGTGTGAGCATCGCCACCGTCTCGCGCGTGCTCAATAGCCCGCGCCAAGTTCAGGAGCAGACCCGCGCGCGCGTGCAGCGCGCGATCGACGAGCTCAGCTTCGTGCCGCGCGCCGAGGCCGCCGCTCGCGCTAGACGTGCGGTCGGGAGGGTCGGGGTGCTCGCGCCGTTTTTCACCTACCCATCGTTCGTACAGCGGTTGCGCGGCATCGCCGAGCGGCTTGAGGATTCGCAGTTCGAGCTCGTGATCTACAATATTGACACCGCCACCCGTCGCGACGCGGTGCTCAATAGTCTGGCTCTGACGCGCCGGATCGATGGGCTCATCGTCGTGTCGCTCCCGATCGATGAGGAGATGACGCAGCGAATGCTGCAGCATCAGGTCGCAACTGTCCTGATCGAGTACGCCCAGCGCGGCACCACCAGCATCGAGATCGATGACCGCGCAGGCGGGCGGATCGCCGCAGACTATCTCATCGGCCAGGGGCACAGGCGGCTCGGCTATATTGGCGACTCTGAGGTGCCGATGTATGCGCTCTTCACCAGCCGGATGCGGCTGCTAGGGTTCCGCGAGCGGATCGACGAGCTCGGGCTGAGCCTGCCAGATGACGCCATCGGGCTGACGCTCCACGGTATGGAGACGGCGCGCGCCGCAACACACCGGCTGCTCGATCTCCCCGAGCCGCCGAGCGCGATCTTCGCCCAGAGCGATATCCAGGCGATGGGCGCGATCAAGGCCGCCGCCGACCGTGGGCTGCGCATCCCCGAGGATCTGGCGGTGATGGGGTTCGACGATATCGATATCGCGGATTTCATCGGACTGACGACGATCAGACAGCCGCTCGACGAGTCGGGGAGGATCGCCGTCGACCAGCTCCTTCAGCTGATCGACGACCGCACCCGCACCCCGCAGCGCGTCAGCCTGCCGCTGACTATGGTGCAGCGGCGGACGGCGTAGCGTCCGTCAGTCGAAGATCACCGTCCGGTTCCCCGCAATAAACACCCGCTCCTCGAACACCAGCTTGAGCGCCCGCGCCAGCACCACCTTCTCCACATCGCGCCCGGCCTGCGCCATCTCCTGCGCGCTGTGGCTGTGGGTCACCGGGATGATACTCTGCCCAATGATCGGCCCCTCGTCCAGGCTATCGGTGACGAAGTGGGCCGTCGCACCGATGATCTTGACGCCGCGCTCGTACGCCTGCCGGTAGGGGTTGGCGCCGATGAACGCCGGCAGAAACGAGTGGTGGATGTTGATGATCCGGTGGTGGTAGCGCGCCACAAATGCCGGGGTGAGCACGCGCATATACTTCGCCAGCACGATGGTCTCCGGCGCGTAGCGGTCGATCAGCGCCACCATCGCCGCCTCGTGCGACTCGCGGGTCAGGCCATCGCTATCGACGAAGTGGAACGGCACATCGAACCGCTCCACCAGCGGCCCAAGCGTGGCGCGGTTGCCGATCACCGCGCGGATGGTCGCGCCGAACTCGCCAAAACTGTGCCTGACCAACAGATCGCCGAGACAGTGATGCTCCTTGGTGACCAGCACGACGATCGGGCGGGGCGCGGCGGCGGCGAGGCGCACTGCGGCATCATCGGGCAGCAGACGCCGTAGCTCCGCCGCAAGGTCGGCCGGGTCGGCCGCGCCGCTAAACTCGGTCCGCATGAAAAACCGCCCGTGCTCGCGGTCGACGAACTCGTGGTTGGTCAGCACGTTGTAGCCATCGCGGGCCAGCACGCCGGTGATGGTGTACACCAGCCCGGTCCGGTCGCTACACTCGATCAGCAGCGTGTGGGGCATTATGGGTCTTTCTGTATGGGTGGTCGCCGGGCCGTCTACGCACCAGCGCGTCGATCTGGGGCACTGCGCACGGGCGATCCGTGCTTGAGGAAGGGCGTTTCTGCTCGCCGCAGCCGCAGTCGGGACGTCCGCGCGGGCACGGGCCAGACACGCTCATGCAGTGGCAAGCTGCATTATGTTAGTCACACAGGTGTTGCTTCGCATCAGAACGCCGCGTTGGTCAATCGTCAATCGTCAATTGCAAATACACTAGGGCGCTGCGTCGGGCAGCATCGCCTTGATCGCGTCCAGGCTGTCGGCGTCCTCGATGCGCTTATCGGTGCGCCAGCGTAGGATGCGCGGGAAACGCACAGCGAGCCCCGACTTATGGCGGGACGAGCGCTGGATCGCCTCGAACGCCAGCTCGAAGACCAGCTCGGGCGTCACCGAGCGCACCGGGCCAAACTTCTCGCGGGTGTTGCGCCGCACAAACGAGTCCACCTGGCGGATCTCGGCGTCGGTTAGGCCAGAGTAGGCCTTGGCGAATGGCACCAGCGCGCCTTCATCCCAGACCGCGAAGGTGTAGTCCGAGTACAGGCTGGCGCGCTTGCCCGAGCCGCGCTGCGCCATGGTCAGCACTGCGTCGACGGTATAGGGCGCAACCTTCCACTTCCACCAGTCACCGCGCACTCGCCCGACTCGGTAGGCGGACGTGCGGCGCTTGAGCATGAAGCCCTCGACGCCGCGATCGCGCGATGTGACCCACTGCCGCCCGAGCTCCTCCCAGCCATCTGCCACCACGATCGGCGAGAGCAGCAGCCCCGGAATATCGCCGCCGAGCAGCCGTTCGAGCAGGGCGCGGCGCTCGGTCAGCGGCCGGTCGCGCAGATCGACGCCAGACGCCTCCAGTAGATCGTAGGCGAGCAGCACCACCGGCACTTCGGCCAGCAGCTTTTTGCCGACATCCTTGCGCCCGATGCGACGCTGGAGCTGCGCAAATGGCATGACCCGCTCATCGATCCACGGCAGCACTTCGCCGTCGATCACGGTGCCTTCGGGCAGCCAGGCCGCCGCCGCCGCGATCTCGGGGAAGCGCTCGGTGATCAGCTCCTCGCCGCGGCTCCAGAGATAGGCAGCCCCGCCCCGCCGAATGAGCTGCGCGCGGATGCCGTCCCACTTCCACTCGACCTGCCACTCCTCGCGCGGGCCGAGCTCGTCTGGCTCACCTTCGAGCGGGTGCGCCAGACAGAACGGGTATGGCCGGCTGGCGTCGGCATCGGCGGTCTCGGGCGCCAGCAGCCCGGCGTACCACGCGGCGGACGGCTGCCACGCGCCCATCAGCCGATGAGCCACCGCGTTCTGCTCGGTCCCGCCGACGCTGGCGATGGCGCGGGTCACCAGCAGCTGTGAGACGCCGACGCGAAACCCGCCGGTGATCAGCTTGTTGAACAGGAAGCGCTCGCGCTGGCCAAACTGCCGCCACACCGCCACCACCAGCGCGCGCTGCTGCTCCTCGGCGAGGCTGCGCAGCGGCAGCACCACCCGCTCGATCAGCGCCGCCAGCGTCTGCGGCACATCCGGATCGGCCGCATCTGGCGCATCCTGCGGGTCGGGCAGCAGCAGCGCCACGGTCTCGGCGAAATCGCCGACGGCGTCATAGCTCTCGCCAAAAAGCCAATCTGGCACGCCAGAGATCTCGGCGGCCCACGCCCGCAGCCGCGCCGTCGGCACCGCCTGGCGCGGCCGCCGCCCGATCAAAAAGTAGATCGCCCAGGCCGCGTCCTCGGGCGGCGCGCTGTCGAGATAGGCGATCAGCGCATCGACCTT
Source organism: Roseiflexaceae bacterium (assembly GCA_043754595.1). Taxonomy (GTDB): domain Bacteria; phylum Chloroflexota; class Chloroflexia; order Chloroflexales; family Roseiflexaceae; genus JAYUUK01. The sequence goes on from JAYUUK010000241.1 coordinate 3,989, forward strand.
CTCGCCGGTCTTGGTGGTCTCATCGAGCGCGGTGTACAGATTGGCGAAAGCCTGCATGGGCGGTCACTACCTCCCAACGATATGCGTGACCGTCAACTCTTCGATCGCCGCGTACGACGGGTATGCCAAGAGCTGTGCCAGCGCGAATTCCGCTAGAGACAGGGGCCGCCC
>JAYUUK010000242.1:0-4146 GCA_043754595.1 Roseiflexaceae bacterium
CGCGGGGGTGAAGGTGGAGTTCTGGCTGCTCGATATAAACGAGCTGACCTGGCTTGGCCGTCAGCAGCGCGACGACGACCGGCAGCGTTTGGGACACACCAAAGCCAACGTCGGCGATACTGACAGTGTCCTTCGCGCCTCCCTGGCGACTACGAACCGTCCGGCCGACGCGCAGCTCCACATATACAGACAAAGAGAAGCTCTTCTTTACAGGACGGCTTAAAAAATTTGAAAATAACTGGTTCGCATTCGTAAACTTCACATTTGGCCCATTGAGCAGCAGTGCGCCTGGATCATAGGTCGCATCGAGCGTCTGCTTGAGCAAAAGCAGCGGCTGCATCATGCTCGATTTGCCAGAGCTATTCGTGCCAGCCAAGATCGTCAGCGGACGCACATCGATCGCACGACGATCAGCGATCGATGTGTACCCAGCTACTACGATCGACACGATGCCAGGCGTCGGGCTGCGTTCGCGTACAGACTTTGCCACGTGCTACCTCAACCGTAAGCTTTTGCGGACAGTTCGCTTCCTAATCAGTATAGCACAGCCGCTCGTCTGTGCGTCTCGTGAGCACGAGCGCTTCTATCGGAGTAGAAAAGGGAGGATCGATGTGCATCACGCGTCTTTTGTGGATCGTTGCACCTGCAAGATCTCCATCAGCCGGGTCATGAAGCGCAGGTTGTGGATGGTGGCGAGCCGGTAGAACAGCGTCTCGTTGATCTGCTGCAGGTGGTGAATATACCCGAGCGCGTAGTTTTGGCAGGTGTGGCAGTCGCAGCCGAGCGAGATCGGCCCCTTGGCCTTGATATGCTTATCGTCCTCGACGTAGACATAGCTGAAGAACTTGCCGGCCAGGCGGATATTGCCGCGCGATGGGTCGGCCGCCCAGGCGTAGAGCCGGCCGCCGCGCGCGTCCCGGGTCGGCAGCGCCGAGTCGAACAGCTCGTAGCCGAAGCCAGCGCATGTGACGATATGCTCGGGGTGGCCGACGCCGAGCGCGTGCATAGGGAACTCGCGCGGGATCAGCTCGCGTGTCAGCTGCAGCATCTCTTTGAGCAGCGAGCCATCGCCCTTGAGCGGCCAGCCGCCGTAGCCGTAGCCGTCGAAGCCGAGCTCCAGCAGCCGCTCGGCGCAGACGCGGCGCAGCTCAGGCGACGCGCCGCCCTGAACTACGCCGAACAGTAGCGGCCGAGGCCTATCGCTGCGGCGGCGGCCCACCACCGTCTCGAACTCGCGCTTGCAGCGCGCCGCCCAGGCCACCGTGCGCTCGACGGAGAGCCGCTGCGTCGCATCGTCGTCGTCAGGGTGGGTGCAATCGTCGAGGCAGACCACGATATCCGCGCCGTAGCTGAGCTGGAGTTGCACGCTCTTCTCCGGCGTGAGCTGGAACTTGCGCTCGCTGTTCTCCGGCTGAAACGAGATCCCCTGGTCGGAGAGCGTGCCAAACTTGGCGTTCTGCCGGATCAGCGAGTAAGCCTGGAACCCGCCCGAGTCGGTGGTGATTGGGCCGCGCCACCCGGACATCGCATGGAGGCCGCCGAGCGCGTCGATGGTGGAGGAGCCAGGGCGCTGCATCAGGTGAAAGACGTTCATCACCAGCGCCTGCACCTTGGCCTGCCGCAGGTCTTCGGCGTCCATCGCGCGCACCACGCCCACCGTCGCGTCCGGCAGAAATGCAGGGATGGGGATCGGGCCATGAGCAGTTACGAGCATATTGACTATTGACTATTGACTATTGCAATCCTACGTGCGTTGTACATGCGCGAAGCGCAGAGCGGGGGTGTGGGGGCCGGGTACCCTCTGGGTGTCCCCGAGATCTTCCCCTTCCCTACGCTGATAGGATTGCTATATGGGACGATTGACGATTGACGATTGTGCATAGCCAATTGTCAATCGTCAATCGTCAATTGTCAATTGCTAGGCCTCGACTGCCTCACGCATGCCGGCGGCGGTGCTCCAGTGGGCGTACTTGGCTAGCTTGCCGCGCGCCGCATCCTCAAACAGCCGATCCAGCTTGGCCGTCACCGGGCCCATCGCGCCATCGCCGATGGTGTAGCGGTCCACCGACCCGATCGCCAGCACCTCGGCGGCCGTGCCGCACATAAAGATCTCGTCGGCGATGTACAGCTCGGTGCGGTCGACCTGGCGCTCGATCACCTCCAGCCCGAGCTCCTCGCGGGCCAGTGCGATCAGCGACGAGCGGGTGATACTCTCCAGGATCGAGTCGGTGACCGTCGGCGTGACCAGCGCGCCGTCGCGCAGCAGCATGATGCAGCTTCCAGGGCCCTCGGCCACCTTGCCGTAGCTGTTGAGCAGGACCGAAGTATCGTAGCCGTCGATCTTCGCCTCAGCCATCACCAGCGACGAGTTGCGGTAGTTGGCGATATTCTTGACCCGCGGCGGCATGACGTTGTCTGAGATGCGGGTGTAGGAGGCGACGCAGGCGCTGCGCACCCAGCCCTTGCCCAGATGCGACGGGTTGGGCCGCGCGGTGATGCTGATATCCACCGGGCTGGGCTCGGCGGTGGTGTTGCTCTCAAAGTTGCCGCCGCCCTGCGGGTAGCAGTACGGGAAGATATATGTGTCGCCGCTGACCTGATTAGCGCGCACTAGCTCGCAGACGAACTCGGTCAGCTCGGCCACGCTGTAAGGCTGCTGCATGCGCATCAGCTTCTGCGAGCGCAGCAGCCGCTGCAGGTGTGCGTCCAGGTGCCAAACATACAGCTCGCCCTGCTCCTCGTTCCAGTAGGACATGATCCCCTCGAAGATCGCATTCACGCCGGTCCAGAACGTCTGCGAGAGGTGGACGGTGGCGTTCTGCCACGGCATCACCTCGCCCTTCCACCAGATATACGCCGGCGAGCTTTTGTCAAAATCGGGGGCGAACGACTGTTTAGCCTGTGCCATCGTGCGTGTTCCTTTAGTAAGGCTCAAGGGGCGAGCCTGCGTCTCGGTATCCCTCAATTGTAAAGCTCTTTTGACTTCTGTGGATCGGTCTGCGGGCGGAGTGACGGTGCCCGGCCTTCGCGGCTTCGCGTGAGACGCCGTCCGGCATCATTGGCGAAGCTGCCCGGCAGCCGCACAGCGGTGGCTACTGCGGGCATTTGTGGCGAAGCTGCCCGGCAGTGATCAATCCGTCAATCGTCAGTCTGCCCAGCAGCTGCAGACAGCTGTGGATGAGCAGCCCGGCATCTGCGTCTATCTGTGTCTATCTGTGGATAAGCTGCCCGGCAACTTTTGTGGCGAAGCAGCCCGGCAGCTGTGGCTATCAGTGAACTATTTGCAAACTTCGATTACACTATGCCTACTGCCGTCGAAGTACGCGAGGTGCCGATGACCGGTGCTGCCGCGCCGATGTGCGACCTGCTCGACACGATCTACACCGCCGAGTCGCGCCGGATCCTCGCCACGCTCGTCAGGCTCCTTGGCGACCTCGACCTTGCCGAGGATGCGCTCCAGGATGCCTTCGGTGCCGCCGTCGAGCAGTGGCCGCGCCATGGCGTGCCTGCCAGCCCGCGCGCCTGGCAGATCTCGGCCGGGCGCTTCAAGGCGATCGACGCGCAGCGGCGTCGCGCCCGCTTCGATGCCTCGCTGCGCGACCTCGCTGCGCAGCTGGAGACCGATGCAGACGCCGCGACGCCTGACGATGGGGCGATCGAGGACGACCGGCTGCGCCTGATCTTCACATGCTGCCACCCGGCGCTCGCCCCAGACGCCCGCCTCGCGCTGACGCTGCGCGAGGTCTGCGGACTCACCACCGAGGCGATCGCCAGCGCCTTTCTGACCAGCCCCGCAACCTTGGCGCAGCGCATCGTCCGCGCCAAGGCCAAGATCCGCGAGGCCAATATCCCCTACGAGGTCCCATCGCGCGAGGCGCTCCCCGAGCGGCTCGACGCGGTGCTCCACGTGGTCTACCTGGTGTTCAACGAGGGCTACGCCGCATCGTCCGGCGACTCGCTGACTCGCCCGGATCTCTCCGGCGAGGCGATCCGCCTCGGCCGCCTGCTCGTCGTGCTACTCCCGGCGGCTGAGACGCTCGGGCTGCTGGCGCTGATGCTGATCCACGATTCGCGCCGCGCTACCCGCGCCACCCTTGCCGGCGATATAGTGCTGCTCGAAGACCAGGACCGCTCGCGCTGGAACGC
>JAYUUK010000243.1:0-12566 GCA_043754595.1 Roseiflexaceae bacterium
AGGTCCTGGTCGGTCTTGCCCTCTTCGTCCAGCGTCGTCTGGAGGATCGTCTCAGCCTCGCTGAAGCCCAGCAGGTGCGCCCAGGTGCGGACGCAGCCGTAGCCGGCCATCTCGTAGTGCTCGACCCGCTGCGCCGATGCGATCAGGCCAGCATCCATCACCGACGGATCGGCCTTGGTCTTCATCAGCTCGTCGCCCTCGGCGATCAGGCCCTGCATCGCCTTGCACGTCTTCCCAGCACCGCTCTTGTTGTGCATTTTGAGCACGCGGTCCAGCCGGTTCAGGTGCTCCTGGCTCTGGGTCAAGTGCTTCTCGAACGCCTTCTTCAGCTCGGGGGCGCTCGCCGCGCTCGCCATCTTCGGCAGCGCCTTAAGGATCTGCTGCTCGGCGCTATACAGGTCCTGGAGCTGCTCAATGTACAGGTCTTCCAGCGTCGCAAGTGTTGCCATGTTTGTTCTCCTTACTGCATCGGCAGTCATCGCCGATATGACGGTAAAAAGCAGCATGTGTGCCACAGATCATCTATTTATAGATGCATGACGACCTTTATACAGCCGTCCTGTTTGTCACGGAAGGTGCGGTACGCCTGCGGCGCGTCGTCGAGCGCGATGCGATGGGTGATGATTCGCTCGGGGTGCAGCTCGCCGGCCGCGATCTTGGCCATCAGCGGCGCGAGGTAGCGATGGACGTGAGTCTGGCCCATCTTGACCGTCAGCCCCTTGCTGAACATTGCGCCGATCGGCAGCTTATCCACTGCGCCGCCGTAGACGCCGGGGATGGAGAGCATACCACCCTTGCGGCAGGCCTGGATCGCCGAGCGCAGGGCCGTCGGCCGGTCGGTCTGCAGCCGCACCGCCTGCGTGACCTGGTCGTAGAGCGCGTCGATGCCGTGGCCATGTGCCTCCATGCCCACCGCATCGATGCATGCGTCGGGCCCGCGCCCGCCGGTCAGCTCCTTGAGCGCCTGCTGGACATCGGCGGCGCTGAAGTCGATCGTCTCGGCCTTGCCCAGCTCGCGCGCCATCGCCAGCCGCTCTGGCACCTCATCGATGGCGATCACCCGCTCGGCGCCGAGCAGGTAGGCGCTCTGGATGGCGAACTGACCCACCGGGCCGCAGCCCCAGACCGCCACTACATCGCCCGGCGCGATGGCGCAGTTCTCCGCCGCCATGTAGCCGGTGGGCAGGATGTCGGTCAGAAATAGCACCTGCTCATCGCTCAGACCGTCTGGCACCGGCATTGGCCCGACATCGGCAAACGGCACGCGGACGTACTCGGCCTGGCCGCCGGCGTAGCCGCCAAAGATGTGCGAGTAGCCGAACAGCCCGCTGCCCGATGCGCCATACATCGCCGCCGCCAGTGCGGCGTTGGGGTTGGAGTTGTCGCACAGCGACCACATCCCCTTGCGGCAGTAGAAGCAATTGCCGCAGGCGATGGTGAATGGCACCACCACCCGCTCGCCGACCTTGCGCTTCATCACGCCCTTGCCCACCGCGACGATCTCGCCCATGAACTCGTGGCCGAGAATATCGCCGCGCTTCATGCCGGGGATGTAGCCGCCGAGCATGTGGAGATCGGAGCCGCAGATCGCCGTGGAGGTGACCTTGATGATCGCGTCGCCATCGTTGATGATCTCGGGGTCGGGCACGGTCTCGACCCGTACATCATCCGTCCCATACCAGCACAGCGCCCTCATATGGTCTCCCCCTGCGGTTTAGCACCCCAGCTGGGCGGGTCGCTCGCTGGGAACGACTCCTCAGAGGCGCGCTGAACCTCATCCTTCTTGTGGTGCTGCGCGGCGTGGCCGCCATCGCCCGTCCGCTGGCGCTCATCGCGCGCCGATGGCTGGCCCTCGGTTGTAGCGAGCTGCCCGGTCTCGGTGAGCTGCTTGAAGCGAGCGAGCGCGTCGGCGAGGAGCGGCTGGAGCGCGAGCCGGCCGATCTGCTGCCCGAGCGCTGTCACAAAGACGTGCTCCTGAGCTATCTCGGCGACGAGGCGCAGCTCGCTGCCGCGGCTGCCTGGGGCTGGCCTCACATGCAGCGTCAGCGTGCCCTGGAACGGCAGCGCGATCGTGCGCCAGGTGATAGTACCGGCGGCGGGGTTCTCATCGACGTCGGTCTCGAATGTGGCGCTCTTGCCGGCCGGCAGGTCGATCGTCCAGCGCCACCGCCGCTCGTTGAGCTCCTCGACGGCGCTGATGGCGCGGAAGAAGCCGGGCATCCGCGCGCCGTTGCCCCACAGCGCCAGCACATCGTCGGCGGGGCGGGCCACGGTGGTGCTGACCGCGATCGGTGCCTGCTCGCGGGTGCCCATGCCGGCGCGGGTATAGACCGGGCAGGTTCCGCCGACGGCGCGTGCCAGCATGCCGCTGCCGAGCAGCGCGCGCGCCACGCGCCAGCGCCCGCCGCGCAGGCCGCTGGCGAGCACGATGCCGCCGATGCCGCCGGTGAGCGCGCGCTCGATCGGGCTGATATTTGGCCGCTTGCGTGAAAATGGTTGGTGCATACGCTCCTCCAGTGTGTGCCCACAAGGTGGACTCCAGATACCGAGGTTTGGCAAGGAGCGTGCCGGTGAAGTGCGCGGGCGCGGTGTAGGGGCGAATCGCGCGGGATCGATCAGCTGGAGACATCCGATGTGCGCTTGCTTCGCCCGTACGGAGCGATGGCGCGGGGCGATGCGCGCGGGCGCGGGGGCGCGGTGTAGGGGCGAATCGCGCGGGATCGATCAGCTGGAGACATCCGATGTGCGCTTGCTTCGCCCGTACGGAGCGATGGTGTGTCCGGTGTGTCAGAGCAGCGGCAGCAGATACCGACCGGTGTGGGACTCGGCCACCGCCGCCACATGCTCCGGCGTGCCGGCGACCACCAGCGCCCCGCCGCCGACACCAGCCTCCGGCCCGATGTCGATGATGTAGTCCGCGCTCTTGATGATATCTAGGTTATGCTCGATGGTCACCACTGTGTTGCCGGCGTCCACCAGCCGCTGCAGCACGTCAAGCAGCCGCTCCACATCGGCGAAGTGCAGCCCAGTCGTCGGCTCGTCCAAGATATACATCGTCCTGCCGGTGGCTCGCCGCGCCAGCTCGGCCGCCAGCTTGATCCGCTGTGCCTCGCCGCCCGAGAGCGTGGTGGCCGATTGGCCGAGGCGGATGTAGCCGACGCCCACATCGATCAGCGCCTGGAGCTTCTCAAAGATCTGTGGCACGCGCTCGAAGAACGCCGCGCCCTCGTCGGCGGTCATCGCCAGCACATCGGCGATGGTCTTGCCGCGATACCTGATGTCCAGCGTCTCGCGGTTGTAGCGCGTGCCGCCGCAGACCTCGCATGTCACGTAGAGATCCGGCAGGAACTGCATGGCGATCTGCATCTGCCCCTCGCCGCTGCAGTGCTCGCAGCGCCCGCCGGCCACATTGAACGAGAAGCGGCTGGCGTCGTAGCCGCGGGCCTTGGCCTCGTTCACCTGCGCGAACAGCTGCCGGATCGGGTCGAACACTTTGGTGTAGGTGGCGGCGTTGGAGCGCGGTGTCCGCCCGAGCGGCGTCTGGTCGATCTCGATCAGCTTGTCGAGGTGCTCGATGCCGTAGATCGCGTCGTGCTGGCCCGGCGTCCGACGCGCGCCGTTGAGCGCGTTGGCCAGCCGCGGCGCCAGCGTGTCGGTCACCAGCGACGATTTGCCCGAGCCGGAGACCCCGGTGACGGCGATCAGGGTCCCGAGTGGCAGCCGCACGTCGATGCCGCGCAGGTTGTTGGCCCGCGCCCCTTTGATCAGCAGCGTCTGGCCGTTGCCGCCGCGCCTGACGGCCGGGACGCGCACGCCGCGCCGCCCGGCCAGGTAGTCACCGGTGATCGAGCGCGGCGCCGCAACGATCGCATCGAGCGGCCCCTCGGCCAGCAGCTCGCCGCCGCGCTCGCCCGCCCCAGGCCCGATGTCGATGATCCAGTCCGCCATCCGGATCGTCTCCTCATCGTGCTCGACGAGGATCACGGTGTTGCCGCTGCGGCGCAGCCCGGCGATCGTGCCAAGCAGCCGCGCCGTGTCGCGCGGGTGGAGCCCGATGCTCGGCTCGTCCAGGATGTAGATCACGCCGGAGAGATTGGCTCCAATCTGCGTCGCCAGCCTGATGCGCTGCGCCTCGCCGCCAGAGAGCGTGTTGGCCGCCCGGTCGAGCGTCAGGTAGCCGAGGCCGACATCGAGCAGAAACTGGAGCCGCGAGCGGATCTCGCGCAGGATGGGTGCGGCGATCGCCGCCGCCCGCGAGATCGGCTGCCCCGCCTCCGCGCGCGCCGGTGCTGCCACGGTCTCGGCCCAGGCCAGCGCGCCTGGGATGGTCTGCGCCGCCACCTGCGCGATCGTGGCGGCCGCCACTGTCACCGCCAGGATCTCTGGCCGCAGCCGCGCGCCGCGGCACGCCGGGCAGGTGCGCTCGGTCAGGTACGGCTCAAGATCGGCGCGCTCGGTATCGTCGCCATCGGCCAGGCGGCGGCGCAGCATCGGGATCACGCCGTCGAACGGCTGCTCGATCACCCGCTCCTCGCTCTTGGCGCGGTAGCGCTGCCGGATCGGCTCGCCGCCGGTGCCGTACAGCAGCGCTGCCAGCTGCTCGGCGCTGAATGCGCTCAGCGGCGTCTCGGCCGCCAGCCCGAGGTGCTCCGCCAGCGAGGCCAGCAGGTCTTCGTAGTAGCGCCGCTGGCCCTTGGCGGCCCGCGCCCACGGCGCAACCGCGCCGCGCGCCAGCGTCAGCCCGCGGTCGGGCAGCACCAGATCCGGGTCTGGCTCGCGCACCGCGCCTAGCCCGCCGCACGTCTGGCACGAGCCGGTCGGGCTGTTGAACGAGAAGTCGCGCGGTTCGAGCGCCGCCAGGTTGGCCGGCCCGTGCACCGGGCAGGCGTACTGCTGCGAAAAAGTGACATCGTCGCCGCCCACCGTCTGCACCGTCAGCGAGCCGCCCCCCAGCCGCAGCGCCGTCTCGACGGAATCGCTGACCCGGATCCGATCGGGATGATCGGCCCCCGGCTGCTCGGCGGCTCGCACCACCAGCCGGTCCACTACCGCCTCGATGGTGTGTCTGCGGCTCGCGTCGATGGCGATCGGCTCGCTCAGGTCGCGCACCTCGCCATCGATCCTGGCGCGCACAAACCCCTGCCGCCCGATGTCGGCCAGCAGCTCGCGGTGCTCGCCAGCGCGTTCGCGCACCAGCGGGGCCAGCAGCAACAGCCGCGATCCGGCCGGCAGCGCCAGGATGGCATCCACTATTTGCTGCACCGTCTGGCGGGCCAGCGGCCTGCCGCAGATCACGCAGTGCGGCTGGCCGATGCGGGCGAACAGCAGCCGCAGGAAGTCGTAGACCTCAGTGATCGTGCCGACGGTAGAGCGCGGGTTGTGGCTCGCGCCCTTCTGGTCGATGGCGATCGTCGGCGAGAGCCCGTCGATCAGATCCACATCCGGCCGATCGAGCTGCCCAAGGAACTGCCGCGCGTAGGACGAGAGCGACTCGACATAGCGGCGCTGGCCCTCGGCGAAGATCGTGTCGAAGGCGAGCGACGACTTGCCCGAGCCGGAGAGGCCGGTGATGACCACGAGCTTATCGCGCGGGATGGTCAGATCGAGGTCTTTGAGGTTGTGGGTGCGCGCACCGCGGATGGTAATGGCGTCTGGCATAGAAAGAAGAATACGGCACCTCGCGTGAGAGCGAAGCGCCGTATGCTGGTGCCAAGGACCGGGCACGATCCGGTGACCCCGTGTTTTTCAGACACGTGCTCTACCAACTGAGCTACCTTGGCCTGACGAAAGCGACATCTATTACTATACCAGATCTGACAGCACCACGCAAGTCAGCCGATCGACCGATAGAGACGCGCGCAGCGCCAGCGAGGGGTTGGGGGCGCAGCCCCGAGATCCTCCCCTCTCTCCTTCGGGAGGACATGCGCGCAGCGCACGGCGGGGGGTGGCGGCGCAGCCCCTGGGATCCTCCCCTTTCCTACTCCACGAGAATTGCTCTATCATGCGCCGAGGCGCGCGGTGCGATCCAAATAGAGGGAGATCTCATGCGTGGCGATGCTAATCTGGCCGAGTGGGCGCTGTGGTGCGGCCTGGCAGCGCTGCTGCTCTGGGGCTGCGGCCTGGCGGTGCTGGCGGCTGAGCTGCCGATGCGGCTGCTGGTGACGCTCATCCCCGATGATAGCTTCTACTTTCTGACGATCGCGCGTAACCTGGCGGCTGGGCGCGGGCCAACCTTCGACGGCTTCGCGCCGACGAGCGGGTTTCAGCCGCTGTGGCTCTGGCTGCTGGCGCTGCTGGCGTGGGCCGTCCCCGCCTCGTCCGAGCAGATGCCGCGCGCGATGCTGATCCTCCAGATCGGACTGGCGGGCGGCACGGCGCTGCTGCTGACCCGCTGCGCGCGCCGTGCCTACGGGCCGCTGGCCGCGCTGGCCGCGCTGATGCTGTTCGGCGCGCTGGTGTTTGGGCAGAGCGTCAACGGCATGGAGACGGCGCTGGCGGCGCTCGCGTTGTCGATCGTTGTCGCCGCGCTGCTGCGCACCGAGTTGCTCGCCCGGCCGAAGGCGGCGGCCGGCCTGGGATGCGGCGCACTGCTCGGCCTGACGCTGCTGGCCAGGCTCGATCTGGTCTTTCTGGTGCTGCCGCTGGCGGCTGCGCTGGCGTGGCGTGGTGGACCAGGTCTCCGCGCCGCGCTGGGTCTGGCGGGCGGCGTGGCGCTGCTGCTCGGGCCGTATCTGCTGCTCAATCTGCTGACCACCGGCGATCTCATGCCGATCAGCGGCACGCTCAAATCGAGCTTCCCCCGGCCGGTGTTCGGCGCTGGGATCGTGCAGGATTCGGTCGCGGGGCCGTTGGTGCTGGCGGAGCTCGCCGCGATGAGCGTCTACCTCTGCTGGCTCGGCTGGGGCGCGCGGCGCGGGGCCGCCCGCAGCGAGATCGAGATCGTGGTGGGGTGTCTGGCTGTCGGGTTTGTGCTGCACGCGTCGCACAGCTGGCTGTTTATGCAGCGCGCTGTCTTCGCATGGCACTTCGTGCCGTACGGCATGGGCGTGGCACTGATCGGCGCGGTGGCGGTCGGGCGGGCGGGGCGCTCGTGGAGTGCGGCGTGGCGCGGTGTGGCGGCGATGCTGGTGCTGGCGGCGATGCTGGTGCTCGGCTGGCGCGGCGTGGCGCAGCACGCCCCGGTCGCAGCTGGCGACTCGTGGCACGCTCGCGCCTACGATGCTGCGCTCTGGGTGCGTTGGGCCACGCCGCCGGACGCGGCGCTGGCAATGGCCGACGCCGGGATTTTTGGCTACTTCAGCGAGCGGCGGGTAGTAAACCTCGATGGGCTGGTAAATGATCGGGCGTACCAGCGCGAACTGGCGGCCGGGCGGCTGAGCGCCTATCTGCGCGGGCGCGGGGTGGTCTATCTGGCCAAGCACGCGTTCTGGAATAATGTGCCGGTGAGCAGCGGCCAGTATACGATCTACGACATCACATTTCGTAGCTGGCTCTACGATCTACCGAGCGACCCGATCGCGCTGCGGCGCGATGCCGAGGTCTATCGCTCCGAGCCGTACATGAATGGTGGGTGGAGGACCGCGTTTGTGATCTGGCGGATCGCCGCTGGGGGGTGAGCGGCGGGGGGCAGTGGTGGGCGATGACGGGCTCGAACCGCCGACATCCTCGGTGTAAGCAAGGCGCTCTACCGACTGAGCTAATCGCCCGGAGAAACTGGTGCCGAGGAAGGGACTTGAACCCTCATGGATTGCTCCACACGCCCCTCAAACGTGCGCGTCTGCCATTTCGCCACCTCGGCATACCCTTTAGTATACTGGCTCGCGCCCGCGCTGTCAAATGACCGTGGCCCTAACCCTCCGAGCAATGCGCCTTACCCCTTGGACATCTTTTGTCTCACTAATTTCAAGACTTTGTATATGTTGACACAAACTCGGCGCTGCGTTATAGTAACGCCATAACGGTGGTAGGTTTGATAGATTTGGTAGATTTATGGCACACACCTCCGATGCAGCATCGCAGCACGTCGTGGTGATCGGCGGCGGTCTGGCTGGTCTGAGCGCCGCCTACGAGTTGATCCAGAGCGGCGCGGCGGTCACGCTGCTCGAGCGCGGCGGGCGGCTGGGCGGCAAGCTGCTGACCGAGCAGATCGAGGCTGGCGGCACCTGGCTGGTCGAAGGTGGGGCGGACTCGTTCGTCGGGCAGAAGCCGTGGGCGATCGATCTGGCGCTCGCGCTCGGGCTGGGCGACGAGCTGACCACCGCGGTGCCGCGGACCACCACCACCTACATCCTGCGGCGCGGCCGGCCGGTGCCGCTCCCGGCTGGGCTGAGCCTGATCGTGCCGACCAACCGGATGGCGCTGCTGCGCTCGCCGCTGCTCTCGCCGCTGGGGAAGCTGCGGCTGCTGTGCGAGCCGCTGGTGGCGGCGCGCGTCGGCGAGAGCGATGAGAGCGTCGCGAGCTTTGTGCGGCGGCGGATGGGGCGCGAGGCGCTGGAGCGGCTGGCCGAGCCGATCCTGGGCGGCATCCACAGCGCCGATGTTGAACGGCAGAGCCTGCTCGGCACCTTCCCACGCTTCGCCGCTATGGAGCGCGAGCACGGCTCGCTGCTACGCGCGTCTCGTTTTTCTCGCCGCCGTAGTGCAGACTTGAACCTACCAAACCTGCCGCAGCGCTCTCCCAAAACTGCGCCGACCGCCGCGCAGCGAGACCAGCTGGCTGCCTCACCATTTGTGACGCTGCGCGGCGGGATGCAGACCCTGACCGAAGCGCTGGCCGCCGCCGTACGCCGCCACGCGACGGTACGGCTGGACACGGAGGTCGTCTCCGTCGAGCGCGATCGGCTGCCGGATATGGGCTATCGTGTACGGCTGCACGATGGCACGGCGCTGACGGCCGATGCGGTGGTGCTGACGGCACCGACGCACATTTCCGCCAGGCTGGTGCGGAGTCTTGCGCCGGCGCTGGCCGAGCAGCTCGGCGAGATCCGCTCGGTCTCGACCGCCACGGTGGCGCTCGGCTACGCCACCGCCGATGTCGGGCTGCCGCTGGATGGCTACGGGCTGGTGATCCCGCGCGGCGAGCGGCGGCCGATCAACGCCGTCACGATGGTCTCGCATAAGTTCGCCGGGCGCGCGCCGGACGGCGGGACCTTGATCCGGGTCTTCGCCGGCGGCTCGCGGACCCCGGCGAGCTACGATCTCGACGACGACTCGCTGGTGGCGATGGCGCGCGCCGAGCTGGCATCGATCTTTGGCATCGAGGCGGTGCCGCAGCTGGCGCGAGTGTACCGCTGGGAGCGCGCCAACCCACAGTACGATGTTGGCCATCTGGGGCGGGTGGCGGCCATCCGCGCGGCCTGCCCTGAAGGCCTGGAGCTGGCGGGGTGCGCCTACGATGGCGTGGGAGTTCCTGATGTGATTCGCAGCGGGCGCGAGGCGGGACGGAAGCTGCTCGACACGGTGACCGGTCGTGATACGGTGAGGGGATGAAGGGGTGACGCGCAGCGATCAGACCGAGCTGCAAGTAGCAAGTAGCAAGACGAGGCGCAGCGACTGGGACGGCGCGCAGCGACCGAGACGCGAAGCCAGATGGCGGGGAGACGGGGTAACGGGGAGACGGACGTGACGGAGCGCCGCCGATGATGGCTGAACACACGGACGACTGGCTCTCGCTCAACGAGGCGGCGCTGCTGCTGGGCGTGGCCCCCTCGACAATGCGGCGGTGGGGCGATGACGGGCGGGTATCGATGCGCAAGACGCTCGGCGGCCACCGGCGCTTCGCCAAAGCCGATGTGCAGCGGCTGGCGAGCGATGCGCCGGAGCTACAGCCGCTGGCGGTCCCTCGACCGATGGGGGGGACGTGGGGGGTGGACAGCGGCGAGATAGCGCGGCAGGACTGGCACGCCAAGCTGGTAGCTCGGCCGGGAGCCGAGCAGATGCGCGGGCTGGGGCAGCGGCTGCTGGGGCTGCTGATCCAGTACATCAACCGGAGGCAGGAGGACGCGCGCTTCATCGAGGAGGCGCACACCATCGGCGCAGGCTACGGTGCTGCGGCTCGGGCTTCGGGGGGCACAATGCACGATACGATCGAGGCATTCTTATACTTTCGCGGCAACTTCGCCAGGCTGGCCAACCCGCTCCCCGGCATGCTCCAGCCGACGGACCTGGCCGACAACGCCGAGCTGCGGCAGCGGATCGAGCAGTTTATGGACGCCATTCTTCTTGGCACGATCGAAGGTTTTGAGCGCGGATAGGTAGGTAAACGATGCAACTTGTGCTTCTCTCGATCGATTACACCAGCGCGCCGGTCTCGCTCCGCGAGCGGCTCGCCTTCACTGCTGAGACGCTGCCAGGCGCGCTGCGTCGGCTCCAGACCATCGCCGGCGAGTGCATGATCCTCTCCACCTGCAATCGGGTGATGGTGACGGCGGTGCTGGACGAAGGCGCTCCACGGCAGCTCGCCGCGTTTCTCGCCGAGTGGTTCGGCCTGCCGCTAGCCGAGGTGCTGGCCCACGCCAGGCTGTTTCGCAGCGCGGCGGCGGCGCGGCATATCCTGCGGCTGGCGTGTGGCCTCGAGTCCATGGTGCGCGGCGAGTACCAGATCGTCAGCCAGCTCAAAGATGCCATGCTGGCGGCACATCAGGTCGGGACGCTCGGGCCGCTGCTCAACCGGCTGCTGCACGGGGCGCTCGGGGCGAGCAAACAGGCTCGCAGCGAGACCGCCATCGACAGCGGGCAGCGCTCGGTGGTGGCGGTGGCGGTGCGCGAGGCCGAGACCGCGCTCGGCGGGCTGGCCGGGCGGCGGGCGCTGCTCGTCGGCGCCGGGCAGACGGCCGCGCTGGCGCTGACTCACCTGGCCGATCGCGGCGTGATGCAGTTCGTCATCGCCAACCGCACCAGGGCGCGGGCCGAGACGCTCGCGGCCCCCTACAGCGCGCAGACGATCGGGCTGGACGATATCGGCGCGGCGCTCGGCGACGTGGACCTCGTGGTGTGCGCCACGCAGACCGTCGAGCCGCCGGTGCGGGCCGCGATGCTGGCGGGCCGCAGCGCCGACCGCCAGCTCATCCTGCTGGATCTGGCAGTGCCGCGCAACGTTGAGCCGGCGATCGGCGCGCTGGGCGGCGTCACGCTGATCGATATGGATCGGCTCCACGCGATCTGCTCGCGCCACCAGGCGGCGCGCGATGCGGCGCTGGTGGCGGTGGAGCGGATCATCGCCGAGCATCTGGTCGGCTTCGAGGAGTGGCTGGCGGCGCAGCATGCGGTGCCGACCATCAGAGCGCTGCGCGAGCGGGCCGAGAATATCCGGCAGTGCGAGATCGAGCGGACGCTCGGACGCTGCCCAGGTCTCTCGGAGCAGGAGCGCGATGCGATCCGGGCGATGAGCAGCGCGATCATCAACAAGCTGCTGCACGAGCCGATCACCCGCCTGAAGCACACCCCGAGCGACGATGCGCTGCTGGCCGCGCGCCGGCTGTTCGCCATCGAGGACGCGCGCGAGGCCGCACAGCCGCGCTGCCCCGAGACCTGCCCGATCGCCAGACAGAGCTACCTTTCATTTGCAGCCTGAGGAGGAAACGATGAGCGAGATCATCGGCGAGCCGTACTTCGTCCAGTATACCGTCTTCAAGTTCGAGAGCGCCTGGCGCAGGCTGCCGCACGCCGCGCAGCGCGATGGCCGGGCCGGGTTCGCCGCCGCCGTCGAGGAGTACGCGCCGACGATCAGCACCTGGGCGTACTCCACCGTCGGGCTGAAGGTCAACGCCGACCTGATGCTGTGGCGGCGCGGGCGCGACCCCAAGCCGATGCAGGAGATGACCTCGCGGCTGCTCCAGAGCGGCATCGGCCAGTACGCCGAGATCACTTATCAGCTCTACGGCTTCACCCGGCCGTCTAACTACTCGAAGCGGCCGACGACCCAGGAGCAGGCGATCGACCTCAACGACCGGCAAACCTACCTGACGGTCTACCCGTTCACCAAGACCACCGAGTGGCACCTGATGAAGCGCGAGGCGCGCCAGGGCATGATGAACGAGCATATAAAGGTCGGCCACGAGTTCGAGGATGTGCGCCAGGTGCTGCTCTACTCCACCGGCATCGACGACCAGGAGTTCGTGGTGGCCTATGAGATGGAGAGCCTGCCGCGCTTCACCGCCCTGGTCACGGCGCTGCGCGACACTGAGGCCAGACGCTATACCCTGCGCGATACCCCGATCATCACTGGCATCCACCGGCCGCTTGGCGAGGCGCTGGATCTGATCTGAGGGATGCAGACGCGCGTAGCGCAGCGCGGGGGTGTGGGGGCCGGGTACCCTCTGGGTGTCCCCGAGATCCTCCTTTTCCTCATCCGATAGGATTGTTCTATCTGTGGGCAAACCCGCCCGAACTAACTACCTACGAGAGAAGACATGGACGATCGAACGACATCCCGTTTTCTGCGCGCCTGCCGCCGCGAGCCGGTGGATCAGACGCCGGTGTGGCTGATGCGCCAGGCGGGGCGCTATATGCCGGAGTACCGCGCGGTGCGCGAGCGCCACGGTTTTTTGCAGATGGTCAAGACGCCG
>JAYUUK010000244.1:0-12553 GCA_043754595.1 Roseiflexaceae bacterium
GTGCCGCGGTCGATGCTCGCGCAGGCGCTGTGCCCTGCACCCGCGTCAGGGGCGCCGGCCCCCGACACCCCGGCGAGGGGGATTCTCCCCCTTCGAACCCCCAAATGTGATGTTCCCACGAGTGTCCGTTCGCGCACCCCAGCGCAGGCCAATCACAAGCGCCCTGTGTCGCCTGCTGCCGCTCCGTTGCCGCTCCGTTGTTGGCCATACGCAGGCTATGCCTGTTTGGTGCAACGTAGGCGATGCCCGACGTAGGGACGCAGCACGCTGCGTCCTGCCGCTGACCCACAGCACGTGCAGTTCAGGGCGTGGCAGATGGACGCGCACGGCGACAACGCCCGTTAGGGGTTCGAAGGGGCGCAGCCCCCCCGATCATCTTTTTCTCCTCGCCCGTTTGGGGCGCAGCTCCCAAGATTATCCTTTTCGCTCGTAGGATTGCTAGAGATCTACATTTCCCTTGCTACCGGCGCTATAGGCATCGAGCAGCGCGCTCGCCACATCGCTCGGCTGCCGCGCGCCCTTCGGCAGGCGGAACGGCGCCTTGCGCCATAGCGGCGTGTCCACCGCGCCGAGCCGCAGGTTGATCACATTTCGGTCGCGCAGCTCTTTGCCGAGCACGGTGACGTAGGCGTCGAGCGCGGCCTTGCTCGCGGCGTAGGCCCCGAGCTTCGGCAGCTTGATCGTGTCCACATACGCCCCGACGAACGCCAGCGTCCCACCTGGAGGTACCAGCGGCAGCGAGTGGGTCAGCGCCAGGTGTGCGCCAGTCAGGTTGGCGCCGATCATTGACCCGAGCTCTGCGGCGCTCGTATCGGCGAGCGGCTTGCCGAGCATATCGCCGGCGGCGTAGACCCACATATCCACTCGGTCGGTCTGCTGCGCCGCCCAGAACGTCGCCGCTGCCACATCGTGCTCGCTGGTGAAGTTGGCGCTGGTGGCCGCCACCCCGGCCTGTTCGAGCGCCACCGAGTCGCGAGCGACCGCCAGCACGCGCCAGCCAGCCGCGCTCAGCCCATCCACCACGGCGCGCCCGATGCCGCCGCTCCCGCCCCAGACGATGGCCGTGTTCATGCGTGTTGTCTCCGAGCCTGGCGCTGCCCCAGCCTCTTGCTGATCGCTACCCGTTTGGAGCTACGCCGCCAGCTAGATGATGGATGGCAGCGGGCGCGTCTGCATCGCGCTCGGCAGGGCCGGGTGCGGCACACCGAGGCCACAGCCCTGCCCTCGGCCACCACCTCGCCGCTTGCACCATTGCGGACGATGTGCGTCGAGCTTTTGAGCCAGATAGACTGTCGTGGTGCCTGATACGAAAGTTCGCGCTGAGAAGACATCTTTTCGGGGGCAGCACCGGCTATGCGGCGCGGCTAGACCGCCTCGCCGAGCTTGACGGCCTCGAAGATCCGCATGCGCTGGAGCAGTAGCAGCACGGTGAATACCACAGCAACCAGCAGCCCGCCGGCTACGGCGTAGACGATGCTGATCTGGTTCCAGGCGATCCGCACCAGAAATGGTGGCACGTCTGGGTAGATGCCAGTTCGCACCTGTAGGAACGGGATGAACATGCGGCTGGCGAGTACGCCGAGCGCCGTGCCGATCGCCGCGCCGGCGCCGATCACGATCGCCTGCTCGATCACGAGCTCGCTGGCGAGCTGGCCGTTGCTCAGCCCTATCGCCCGTAGTACGCCGATCTCCACCAGCCGCCGCTGGAACGAGAGCAGTGTGAAGGACAGAAACCCAATGACGCTGACGGTCGTGGTGGCCAGAAACCCGACGGAGAGCAGCCCGAACAGCCCCTGCCGCTCGGGCCGCAGTAGGTCGGCGTCCAGCAGCGCCTGTGGCGTCGAGCGCAGGATCCGCAGCGCGTAGCTGATCGAGGCCGGCGCGAGATCCCGCGCCTTGCCGCCAGGCGCCAGGTCGAACCACAGCTCGTAGGGGTACTGCGCGTTCTGCTGGTCGAAGCTATAATCGAGATTGCCGATCACAAACGGCGGGCCCTCATCGTAGAGCGTTGGGAAGTAGGCAACGATCGCCGCCACCGAGAATGATACCTCCACCGGCGACCCGACATCGTTGAGCGTGACGCTGAAGCGATCGCCGACGCGCAGCCCGCGTAGTTCGGCGTAGCGCCGCGAGACGAGCGCGCTGTCGGATCGCTCGCCGAGGTGGTTCATCAACGCGCCGAGCGACTCGTCGGCGTAATCATCGCGCCAGGCCTGCCCAACCACCTGCGCCAATCGGTCGCGGTCCACCCCGTAGAAGATGCCATCGTCTGCGGCGTTGGTGCCGACTTTGATGGCGGCTTTGCTGGGCGCGACCCGCGCCACCGCCGCGACGCCGGGGATGGCCCCGAGCTCTTCGAGCGGCACGAACATGTAGTCCTTGCTCGGCGCAGACCCGGCCTCGCCCTGCGAACCGAGCGCGCCGGCCCCCGGCAGCCCGCCGGACACATCGGCCGAGAGCTCACGGTCGCCGGTGGCGTTGGCGCTCGTCAGCGATGCGCCGGGGTAGACCATGCGCACATCGGCCCCGCCGCGGTAGGCTGCGCGCTCGGCGGCGTGGTTGTCCAGCGTGAGCGCCATGGAAGAGGTGAAGACCGCCAGGCTGAGCGTCAGCGCGATCAGCAGCACTGGCCCGCCGTATGCACCTGGGCTGCGCGCCAAAAAGCGCAGCGCCGTCACCAGCGAAACCCCCGGCAGCCGCCCCGCCCCGAGCGCCAGCAGCGTCAGCAGCCCCGGCAGAAAGCGCAGCGCCAGCAGCGTCAGCGAGAAGATCAGCAGCGCCGGCGCGAGCATCAGCAGTGGGTTGCTAAATGGGTCATTGGCGGTGACGGTCACCCCAGGTACGCCGATCATGCCGTTGACCCGCAGCTGCTGATAACCGTAGAACGCTGGGATGCACAGCAGCACGTCGAGGTAGAGCCGCTGCCATAGCGGCCGGCCGCCGCCGCGCGCCCGCTCGGATTTGAACGAGATGATCGTGCTGCCAGCGGCCCGCGCGGCCGGCAGGAGGATCGCCGGCAGCGCCAGCGCCAGCACATACAGCCCGTGCTGCCAGCTCGAGGGCAGCAGCTCTGGCTGTGGCCCACCGATCGGCACAAATCGCAGGAACGATATCGTCCAGGCGATCAGCTGCGCGAGCGCGACGCCGAGCGGCAGGCCGGCCACAAACGCGGCGATCGCGATGACGATCCCTTCGCCAAGCGCGAGCAGCAGGATCTGGCCGCGCGAGCTGCCGCGCGACCGCAGCACCGCCACCTCCTGCTGCTGCCGCACGATGATCATCCCCGCCATCTGGATGGTGAAGTAGCCGATCAGCGCGATCAGCGGCACGCTGAACAGCGTCAGCGTCAGCGTCAGCAGCCGCACCTGTTCGCGCTGCCGCTCTAGCGCACCTGACGGCGAGTGGGCCAGCATGGTGTTCGGCAGCACCTGCTGGATATTGGCGGTTGCCACTTTGATCTGCCCCAGCAGATCGGTGATGCTGGCGCTGCGGATGTTGCTGTCGTCCAGCCTGGTGTACCACGCGGCGAATTTAATCCACGGTGCCTGCGCCACATTGGTGAACGTGGTGAAGCTGGCCTCCGGCACCAGAAACACATCGGTGTAGGTGGCCGGCGGGTTGAACCAATAGTCCGACTCGGCATCGTTTGCGCGCCAGATGCCGGCGATCCGGACCGTGGTGTTGATCGGCGGGCGTACGCCGCTGGACTGCATGCGGTAGATGTCGCCCACGAGCAGCGTGTTCTTGCTGGCGGTGGTCTCGGAGACCAGCACGTCGATCGGGCCGCTGCCGCTATAGGGCTGCGGCGCCGCACCATCGACGAGCCGGATGTTCTGATCGAGGTCGGACAGGAACCCGATGCGCGCCGCCAGGATATCGCGGCCTTTGCCATCGGCGAAGCCAACGCCGACCTTCTCGCTCGCGGCGTAGCGCACCGGCGGCGGTGCCGGCAGCGCGACGCCGGCGGCGCGCAGGTTGCCGGCGATCTGATCCGCGCTGCGGTACTGCGCGAGCGTCACGCCCGAGTCGCGCGCGCCGCCGTAGGTGTAGACCATCGCGAACGGCGGCAGCGGGTCCGGCTTGGCCTCCTCGGACAGCGAGGCGAGCAGGATGCGGTACCCGGCGGACTCGGCGTAGATCGGGATGCTGACCACGATCGCCACCGCCAGCGTCAGCCCGGCCCACACGGCCAACACCAGGCCGAAGTGGCTGAGCAGCCGCCGCCAGACAACCTGCGGGAATGTGACAAGCCGCCATACCGCTTCCATATACGTCCTTGATGCGGGTAACTCGCTACTCGGTCTCGGGATAATCGCCGGCGAGCGTCCGCCGGTAGCGCTCGTGGGCGCCGCTCAGCGTCACGCCGCGCAGCGTCTCGGTCTCGGCGATCACGGCCAGCCGATCGAGCAGACGCTCGATATTCTGGCGGTAGGCACTCGCCCGGTCGTAGTAGTCAAAACGGTTGCTGGCCGTCAGGCACAGCGCCCGGAACGCCACCCGCTCGCGGTCCATCTGCGCCAGCCGCGTAGCGATCAGGCCGGTCTGGATCGCCGGGTTTTCGGCAACCACATCGGTGTTGAGCTCCAGCGGCAGCTGATTAACCTGCTGCACGCTTGGGTCGGTGGTGGCCGGGAGCTCGAACAGCGGCAGATCGCCGGGGGCCAGCCGGTCGGCGGCTGAGGCATAGTGGGCGTCCTGCTTCGCGCCGTGCCAGCGCACCCCGAGCCGCTGAAACTCGGCGCCGGGGCGCGAGATCGAGCTCTGGCGAAAGCCGAGCTCGGCGAGCGTGGAGAACGTGGTCTCGCTGCCCGAGAAGAAGCCGGAGCGAAACGACCGTGGCCTGACGCCCAGCGTATCGGCGAAGCGCTCGGCGGCGAAATCGATGATCTGCCGCTGATCGACCGGGCCGTAGACGCCGAGGTGGTCCTTGAGCCGCGCGCCGACGATCCGCGGCGGGTGGACGAGCAGGCCGAGCTCGACGCCCTGCCCAATCAGCTCGTCGAGCATGGGCCGGTGCTCGGCGGCGCACTCGGGGGCCAGAAACAGCGTCGGCGTCAGCGCGGCGCCGAGCATCGCCGTGCAGAAGCCCTCGATCGCCCGCGCGCTCGTCACCCAGCCGCGCGGCGCGTCGGTATCTTTGTTGCTCAGCGCCACCGGGTCGCAGTTCATGGTCGCAACGATGTGGAGCATGGTGTTCTCTGGCGATCGCTCAGGTGTGGCGGCGGAGCCGCCACACCTGAAAAAAGATTACTCGGGGGACTGCGGCCCCCGTGCCCCCGCGCCGCTGCGCAGAATAGGTCGGGGTGCCGTGCCGCTGCGCAGAATAGGTCGGGGCCTGCGGCCCCCGTGCCGCTAAGCAGCGATAAACCACGAGACGCTCCGAGCGCCGCGATGTGAGTCGCTGGCGCTCGGAGCGTGCTCGGTCGGGCCCGCTGCGGCCAGCGCTACGGGTCGAGACGCGTCGTCTCGCCGGTCGATGGGTCGCTCTCGACCGGGACGTGCTGCGTCGGCGTCGGCGCCTGACGCGCCGGCGCGTCGCTCTCGATCCGCTCGACGAGCTTGCGCAGCTGCGTGTTCAGCTGCGCGAGCGTCGTGCCGAAGGCGTCCTGCAGCTCGCCGACAATCTTGGTGTCTGCGGCCTGCGCGATCACCTGCTTGCCGCGCTCGTTCGCATCCTGCACCCGCGGGTCGGCCTGCACGCTGCTGACCACCTGCCGTACCTGGCTGGTGACCTCGCGCACGCCGGCCGCGAGGTCGTTCTGGACGCGCTTGGCCTGGTCGCTCTGGATCAGCGCGCGGATGGCGGCCTCGATCTGCATCCCCATCTCGCGCAGCTCGTGCTTCAGATCGATGTCTTGATCAGCGCCTGGGCGCTGTGGTTCGTTGCTCATGGCGGTATCCCCTTTGGTTGCGCGCTGCGGTGCGGCGCGCTCGCTCGATGATAGACTGCCCACAGTGTAGCTTCATTGTACCACGACGCGCGGCCGGAGAAACTGCTATAATGCGGGCGGTTACCGGATAGACGCCGCTTCGCTGTGCGGTGTTGCAGCGAGGTCTGAGCCGATGCGCGGGTATCTTGATATCGAGACCGCCTACGATGGGTCGATCACGACCATCGGGATCTACCGCCCCGATCGCGGGACGATCCAGCTCGTCGGTGGCGGCATCAGCGATCTGAGCCTCTACGCGGCGCTCGAAGGCGTCGAGACGATCGTGACATTCAACGGCAGCGGCTTCGATCTGCCGCAGATCCGGCGGCATATGGCCTGCGATCTCAAGCTCGGCTTCGCTCACCTGGATCTGATGTACGTCTGCCGGCGACGCGGGCTGCGCGGCGGCCTCAAGCGGGTGGAACAAATTCTGGAAATCCCGCGTCTCACCGAGGGTATCAGCGGCTCAGACGCGCCGCGCCTCTGGTATCGCTACGATGTCCAGGGTGACCCGCAGGCGCTGGCGCTGCTGCTGGCCTACAACCGCGAGGATGTGATCAACCTGGCGCTGCTCGAAGCCAAGCTCGGGCTCATCGAGCCGCAGCCGCTCGATGAGAGCATCGATGTCGTTCTGGCCTGATACGAAAAAGTAGCGAGACAATGCAACAGAAACAGCTCAACCAACGCTACGAGCTCGAGCAGAAGATCGGCGAGGGCGGGATGGCCCGCGTCTATCGCGGCCGCGATCTCCGGCTCGGTCGGCAGGTGGCGATCAAGGTGCTGCACAGCCAGTTCGCCGGCGATGTCAACTTCCTCCAGCGCTTTCACCACGAGGCCCAGGCCGCCGCCTCGCTCCACCACCCCGCGATCGTCGATATCTACGACGTCGGCCAGGATGGCGAGATCCACTATATCGTTATGGAGTATGTGGACGGCAGCGATCTCAAGCGCTATCTGCTCCAGCACGCGCCGCTGCCCGTCGAGCAGGCGGTGCGGATCGCCGCGGCGGTGGCCGATGGCCTGGCGGCCGCTCACCTGCGCGGGATGGTCCACCGCGATATCAAGCCGCAGAATATCCTGATCGACCAGGCCGGGCAAGTGCGGATCACAGACTTCGGCATTGCTAAGAGTGCGCTGTCCACCGCGATGACCGAGACCGGCATGACGTTTGGCACCGCAGACTATATCTCGCCAGAGCAGGCGCGCGGGCTGCCGGCCACGCCGCGCTCAGATGTCTACTCGCTCGGCGTGACGCTCTATGAGCTGCTCACCGGCCGCCTGCCATTCGATGGCGATAGCTCGGTGGCCGTCGCGCTCAAGCACGTCAGCGAGCCGCCGCCGCCGCCGCGCAGCTTCAACCCCGCCATCGGCCTCCAGCTTGAGGCACTGCTGCTGCGCACCCTCAGCAAAAACCCCGATGATCGCCCGGCCTCGGCCGCTGAGTTCGCCAGGCTGCTGCGCGCCACGCTCCATATCGCAGAACAGCCGACGGTGGTGAGCCAGCAGCCCCGCCAAAATCAGGCGATCGTCCGCCCGCCCGCCCCGCCGAGCAACAAACGCCTGTCGAGCAACACTGGCCCGGTCCGCCTGCCGCCGCCCACCAAGTCCAACCCGCGCCCGGCCGCCAACCGTGGCGGAGGCTTCGGTGCGTTCCTGCTCGGTCTGCTGCTGCTCGGCGTCATCCTCGCCGGGGTGTACGTGATCGTCACCGTCCCGATCGATAGCGTGCTCGCCGGCGTCTTCCCCCCCCGCCCGACGGCGAACGTTTCCCTCGGCGTCCCCACCGCCACACCCGCCCCCACCGTCATCGCCGGGCCGGCGTTGCTCCCGGCACCCAATATCGTCGGCATGGAGGAGCGACTGGCGCAGAGCACCCTCGAACAGGCTAATATGCAGCCGTTCCCCGGGCAGCCGCGCTATTCGGATACAATCTCAGCCGGGCTCGTGATCGACCAGTTCCCACTCGCCGGCACGCCGATCTCGCCAACATCGGTCATCACCTACGCCGTCAGCCTCGGCCCAGCGCTGACCATCGTGCCAGATGCGACGATGCTCAGCGCCGATAATGCCGAGCGCCTGCTGCGCGAGCGCGGCTTCAACGTCACCCGGCTTGAGCAGGCTAACCGCGACCTCCCGGAGGGGATGGTCTTCCGCCAGATCCCGGCCCCTGGCCAGCGGCTCAAGCCGGGCGAGATGGTCACGATCGTCGTCAGCATCGGCGATAAAGTCATAATGCCAGATGTGACCGGGCTGCAGGAGCAGGACGCCATCAAGCGCCTGGAAGCCGCCGGCCTGACGTACTCATACAGCGATTATCAGGGGTGCGATAAGCTCGGCGATCTGTGCAACAACCCGCGCTTCTCGCCAGGCGCGGTGGTCTCGACCGAGCCGCGCGGCAAGGATCTGGTGGATCGTGGGACGCCGGTGACGCTTGGGGTGCGCGCGCGTTAGCTGCGCGCAGGGAAGACGAGGTGCAACGGGCGAGGTGAATGGGCGAGGTGAATGGGCGAGGTGCAACGGGCGCTCGTGCGTGCGCCACCGGCGTGCCACCGCCCCACCGCCACCCTGCCGTGCGTCAGCCAGCGTGGTGCTGACGCACGCTGCATTGTTTGATTTCGCGCGAACGTTTGTCGGCAGCGCGACGCAGCCTTCAACAATAGTCAATGGTCAATCGCTCAATCGTCGATGCGTTACCTGTGGCCGAGCGTGTGAGCGATTCCCTCTTGCAGCGAGCGGTGCGTCGTCACGCCGCGCAGATCTAGCCCGAGCGAGACCACCGCCTGCGCCACCTCTGGCCTGACGCCCACCAGCACCGACTCGGCGCCGAGCAGCGCGAGCGCCTGCACCGTATTCAGCAGCCCGCCAGCCACGTGAGTATCCATCATCGGCACGCCGGTGATATCGAACAGCACGTAGCGCACCCGGCTGCCGCTGACGGCGTTCAGGGTCTGCTCCTGGATATCATTAAGCCGACCGGCATCGAGTGCGCCGATCAGCGGCACGACGATCGTCGTATCGCTCACCGGCAGGATGGGCGTGCTCATCTCGAGGATCGTCGCGCGCTGTTGCGTGTTCTCGGCCAGCAGCTTCGCCTGCGCCTCGGCCCGCCGCTCCACATCGCGCAGCGCCTGCTGCAAGTCTTCGGTGCGCGTGGCCACCTGAAGCTCCAGGCCATCGCGCGAGCGCTGCAGATCGGTATTCGCCACCCGCACCTCATCGATGACGACCACCAGCCGCGCGGTGAACTGCCATAGCAGCTGCATGATCACCACCGCGGCAGCGATTACGCCGAGCATCACCAGGCCGGTGTTGAGCATCTGCTGGTTGGCATCGACGATCGTGCTGCCGCGCTGGCCGACTAACACGAGCGCTGCCGAGAGCAGCAGTGCCACGATGCTCAGCCCGCGCGCGACCCGCGGCGGAACGTAGGAGAACAGCAGGGCGGCGGCGATCATCGGCAGCAGCGACATGCCGGCCAGCATGATTGGTATGAGCCAGACTATGGCGAACGCGACCACGACCAGCGTCACCGCGACGACGAGCGCGCCGGCCAGCACCGACCCGCGCCCAATAAGATACAGCGCGACCGATGCGCAGATGAAGAAAAAAAACGACGCCCCGGCGATCACAAATAGCAGCGGGATGTGCAGCGCCCAGCCTAGCAGCGCCTCGATCGGCGTGCAGACCAGCGCCAGACGGACAATCCACAGCAACAGGAGCTGTAGGCGCTCCGCATGACCAATATCGTAAAGCGGCGATGACGTATTGATAGTCTGTGTGCTCATCGTTCCTCAGAGCTAGAAGTTGTAGTTCTCAATCTACATTACACCTACTGCTGGGGCTGTAACGAGACGGACGCAATAGCGTACCAGATCGATTGCCCGCCGCTAGTGCGACAGCGTAGCCCGGTAGACCCGCTCGATCCGGTCGGCCACCGATGGCCAGGCGAACTGCGCCGCCCACGGGATGGCAGCCTCGCCCATCGCTGCCCGTCGCGGCTGGTCATCGAGCAGCGCGCGCGCCGCATCGGCCAGGGCCGCCGCGTCCTGTGGCGGGTAGAACAGCCCGGTCGTGCCCTCGTCCACCACATCGAGGAAGCCATCCCAGCGCGAGGCCACCACCGGCAGCCCGCAGGCCTGCGCCTCCACCAGCGCGATCCCAAACGTTTCGGAGGCGAAGCTGGTGGCGATGAGCAGATCTGCGGCGGCGTAGTAGGCGGGGAGCTCGGCGCGCGCCACGCCACCGACGAACTGCACCCGCTCGCGCAGCCCGAGCTGCGCGGTCAGCGCCTCAAGCCGCTCTCGGTCCGTCCCATCGCCGGCCACGGTCAGCGTCGTTTGTGGCAGCAGCGCTAGCGCCCGGATCGCGGTCTCCACACCTTTCCAGTGCTGCAGCCGCCCGACGAACAGCAGCGCGGCGCGCCGCCCGGCTAGCAGCCGCTGGCGCAGCGCTGCATCGCGCTCGGTCGGGCGGAACAGCGCGGTATCGATGCCGTTGAAGACCACCGTCGGTCGAAACCCGTAGCGGCGCTGGATGGTGCGCGCGTTAAAGTTCGAGCACGAGACGGCGGCGTCGACCTGCCGCGCCAGCCATCGGTCGCCGCGGTAGAAATCCTCGCCGTGGCAGCCGAGGATGACCTTGGCCCCGCCGAGACGCCGCGCCAGCAGCGCCGGGGCCAGATCGTAAGGCTTTTGCAGGTGGATGATATCGAAGCCGCTGTGGGCCAGCAGCGGCAGGGCGGGGAGCGCCAGGGTCAGGCGTTCGAGCAGCTTAGCCTCGGCGTAGGCGCGGCGCAGCGGTGGGATGGCTTGGAAGCGCCGGCGGCTGACGAACGGGAAGGTCGCCACCCGTACCCCCTGTGCCGCCTCATCGCGCGCGCCGCGCCCGCCGATGACGGTCACCTGATGGTCGCGTCGCACCAGCTCGGCCGCCAGATCCCAGACGAAGCTCTCCACGCCGCCGTAGCTGGTGGTGGTGGTCAGGTTGTACAGCGCGATCTTCACACCAGCCGCATGATCCACTGTTTGGCCGGCAGTCTTAGCCGCGCCAGCTGCTCGCGGTCGGCGCGCTCCAGTCCACCAGCCAGCCTGAGCACCAGTAGGAACACCGCGCCGCCCAGCCCGCCGATGCCGAGTAGCAGCGGCAGCGCCGCCAGCCGCGCGAGCGGCGCGCTGCCGATCGCTCCGAGCGGCACTCTACCGTTGAGGCCGGCGATCGCCAGCGCCATCGCGCCGCTCGCCAGCAGCACCCGCGCGGTGAAGCGCCACGGCCAGACCAGCCCGAGCAGCCGGAACCCGCTGCCCGTCACCCACGCGCCCGCCACCACCCGCGCCGCGCCGAACGCCAGCGCCACGCCGACGATGCCGTACGCGCCGGGCAGCCAGAACGCCAGCGCGGCTACCACCGCCAGCGTCAGCAGCCGCGATATGATAATGATCCCGAGCTTCTCGTAGACGATCAGGGCGTTGTGGGCGGTAGTCAGCAGACATTCCAAAAACAGCGCCGGCACCAGCACCCAGACGAGCGGCGCGGCGTCTAGGTAGCTCGGCGTCAGGATCGCTAGCGTCGGCCGGGCCAGCAGCATGAGACCAACCCCACCGGGGATGAGCAGCAGCAGCTGCAGCCGCACCAGCGACTGATACGCGCCATTCAGCGTCCCGCCGTCGCCAGCCCGCACCCTGGTGAACAGCGGCACCTGCACACCGACCATCGGGGTGAACAGATAGCCGAGCACCATACGCACCACCGAAGACCCTGCCCACAGCAGCGCCACATCGCCGATGCCCTTGGCGAGAAAAATCGCAAAGCCGGGGCTGGCGATGAAGTCTGAGGTGGTCATCAGGAACGACACGGCGCAGTAGCGGACGAAGCCGGGGGGGATGAAGGGATGAAGGGATGAAGGTTTGGCCGCTGACTGCTGGCTACTGACTGCTGGTTTCTGTCGCTCGCCCCACGCGCGCCACACCTGCCAGCCGGCCACCATCACCGAGACCAGCGGCGCGACCACCATGGCGATCAGGACGCCGGTGATCGCCCAGCCTTCTGGTGCGCCCGTCAGGCGGCTGATCACGATGGCGGCGGCGCTCAGCAGCGGCAGTAGCAGCTTGGCGGCCAGATCGACGGCGTTCCAGGTTTTTTGGCGGAAGAAGCTATTGAGGTAGGCCATCAGCATGTCATAGCAGATGCCCAGGAATAGCAGCGCCACGATCGCGCCGATGATTAGCCAGCCATCGGTCTCGATGTAGTGCAGCAGGGCATTGCGCACCCCGGCGCTGAGCACGGCGTCCTGGGTCAGCTGCCGCGCTAGCCCGCCGAGGTACGCGCCGCGGAATAGCAGCAGCCCGGCCACCACCGCGAGCAGCGCCAGCACCTGGGCTACGAACACCGCGCCGAGCAGCCTGAGCGTGGCCGGCGGGCCGCCCGCCTTGTCGGTTTCGGGGATATACTTTGGCAGCGCGCGCGTGGTGCCGAGGTCGATGCCGGTGCCGAGCCCGCTGCTCGCCCCGCTCACCAGCGCCAGCAGCCCGAAGCTGGCGGGTGCGAGCACATTGAGCTTGATCAGCGTCGCCAGGATCTCGGCAAACGCGCGGATCGGCACGAAAACTGCATTCCAGAGAACGGCC
>JAYUUK010000245.1:0-4128 GCA_043754595.1 Roseiflexaceae bacterium
CGTTGTGGCGTGGTCGCCCGCCACATTACACCGGCGGATCGCGCTGCGCTCGTCAATCGTCAATTGTCAATCCGCCAGCCCTCGGCGCGCCCGACGACGTGGTATACTCTGGCGACGTTGTTCGTGCGCAGCGCGGCACGGCCTCGCTCCACGCCGCTGCGCCCGTAGAGACCCCGAGCCACGATGACCCAGCTCCCGCTCGCGCCCGCACAGCGCCACGCCAACCGCCAGCTGTTCGCCGACCACTACCTCGACGCGCGGCTGCCGCAGCACCCCGGCTGGCACGATCTCGTCGCCGAGGCCGCCGCCGCGCTCGCCCGCGTCGCCCCGATCGTTAAAGCCTACACCCCCTCCACCAACGAGGCGCAGGTCGAGGCCGAGCTGGTGCGGCCGGTGCTCGCCATCCTCGGCCATACCTACGAGGTGCAGCCGACGCTCAGGACGCCCAAAGGCCCCAAGCGCCCCGACTATATCTTCTACCGCGACACCCCCGCCCGCGACGCCAACAAAAATCAGACGCTGACCGATGCGCTGCTGGCCGGCGGGGCGCTGGCGGTGGCCGACGCCAAATACTTCGACCGCCCGCTCGATGTCTCGCTCAAGCTCTCGCAGAGCGACGCCGATCTCAACAAAGTGCCGTCAGATCAGATCGCGTTCTACATGCTCCACAGCGGGCTGCCGTGGGGCGTGCTGACCAACGGCAGGCGCTGGCGGCTCTACCACCGGGATACCGCGCAGAAACAAGAGATTTTCTACGAAATCGATCTGTTCGAGCTGGTGGCCAGCGGCGACCCCGCGGCGTTCGTCTACTTCAGCGCCTTCTTCGGCCGCGCCGCCTTCGACGACGGCGAGCTGCGCCTGGCGGCCATGCTGCGCGCCAGCGGCGACTACGCCCGCCAGATCAGCGAGTCGATCAAGGCGCAAGTCTTCGATGCGCTCCGCCACGTGGCGCAGGGATTGTTGGACTACCCGGCCAACCGCCTGGGCGCCGACCCCGCGACGCTGAAGCAGGTCTACGATGCTAGCCTGATCGTGCTCTACCGGCTGCTGTTCATCCTCTACGCCGAGGCCCGCGAGCTGCTGCCGCTGCGGGCGAGCCAGAGCTACCGTGCCGGCTACAGCCTGGCCGCGCTGACCCGCGATATCGCGCAGCAGCTGACCGCCGGCGGCGTCACGCTGCCGAGCAGCAGCCGCAGCTGGGCGCGGCTGCGCGATCTGTTCACGATCATCGATGGTGGCAGCCCGCCGCTCCAGGTCTCGACGTTCAACGGCGGTCTGTTCGACGGCGCGAGACACCCGTTTCTGGAGCAGCATACCGTCGGCGACGCGCAGCTCCAGCGGGCGATCGACCAGCTCGCCCGCGTCGATGGCGCGTTTGTGGACTACCGCGATCTGGCCGAGCGCCACCTCGGCACGATCTACGAAGGGCTGCTCGAATATCATCTGGAGCCGATCGCGCCGGTGTCCGATGCCAGCGGCGCGGCCTGGACGATCGACCTGTTCAACGATCGGGGCGAGCGCCACCGCACCGGGAGCTACTACACCCCCGACTTCGTGGTGCAGTACATTGTGGCGCAGACGCTGCGGCCGGTGCTGGATGCGGCGGTGGCCGGCGCGCGCGACGACGAGGCGCGGCTCGCCGCAGTGCTCGGCATCAACGTGCTGGATCCGGCGATGGGCAGCGGCCACTTCCCGGTGGCGGCCATGGAGTATATCGCCCGCTATCTGGTGGATCTTGGCGTGCCGGCCGGCGCGTCGGGCGACGACCGCGATCCGGATCTGGCCCACTGGAAGCGGCGCGTGGCGCAGAGCTGTATCTACGGCCTCGATCTCAACCCGCTGGCGGTGGATCTGGCCAAGCTCTCGCTCTGGCTGGCCACCGCCGCCAAGGATAAGCCGCTGAGCTTCCTGGACCACCACCTGCGCTGCGGCAACGCCCTGATCGGCGCGCGGGCCACGGCGCTGGCTGGCGCCGCCCCTCTGTCGCGGCGCAGGCGACCAGCCGCGAGCCCAGATCAGCTGAGCATGCTCGATGACCCGGCGTTCGCCGGCGCGATGCGCACTGCTGTCGGCTCGATGTGGCTGATCGAGCGCAGCGCCGGCAACACCGTGGCCGAGGTCAAGCAGCAGGAGCAGATCTACGCCGATCTCCACGCGCAGCTGACGCGGCGCTTCGCTGCGGCGGCCGATCTGCGGGTGGCGCGCGAGTTCGGCGCGCCGATCGATGCGGCGCTGGAGCGCGAGCTGTCGCAGTACGTCGCCGGGCGCGCGGCCGGCACGATCGTGGCCGAGATCCCGCCGTACGAGCGGCAGCTGGCGCAGGTGGTCACGCTCGACGCGGCGCAGCGTTTCTTCCACTGGGATCTGGAGTTCCCC
Source organism: Roseiflexaceae bacterium (assembly GCA_043754595.1). Taxonomy (GTDB): domain Bacteria; phylum Chloroflexota; class Chloroflexia; order Chloroflexales; family Roseiflexaceae; genus JAYUUK01. Next base: position 2,377 of record JAYUUK010000245.1, read on the forward strand.
GAAGTTTTTTTCGATGAGCGCGGCGAGCCGCTTGGGGCGCGCGCCGGGTTCGATGCGGTGGTGGGCAACCCGCCGTACGTGCGCCAGGAGCAACTCGCACCGCTCAAGCCCTACCTCCAGACCGCCTACGCCGAGACCTACGCCGGCACCGCCGACCTGTACGTCTATTTCTACCAGCAGGGGCTGCGGCTGCTGCGCGAGGGCGGGCGGCTGAGCTATATCGTCACGAATAAGTGGATGAAGGCCGGTTATGGCGAAAATCTGCGCGGGATGTTCGCCGAGCAGAGCACGATCGAGCAGATCGTGGATTTTGGTCACGCGCCGATCTTCGCCGACGCCGACGTCTTTCCGTGCATCATCGTGGTTGCGAAGCCCGATTCCCAAACACGGAAGTCAACCGACGCGACGACCAGTGTTACGATCTTCCCGCGCCAGGCGCTCGGCAGCGCAACGCTCGATGCCTACGTGGCCGCCAACAGCTACGCCGTGCCGCAGCGCCGCTTTGGCCGCGCCGCCTGGAGCCTGGAGCCCGCCGATGTCGATGGCCTGATGGCCAAGATCCGCAGCGCCGGTGCGCCGCTGACCGAGTTCGCCGGGGTCAAGCCGTACTACGGTATCAAGACTGGGTTCAACGAGGCGTTCCTGATCGACACCCCGACCAAAGAGCGGCTGGTGCGCGAGGACCGGCGCTCGGCCGAAATCATCCGGCCCTACCTGCGCGGCCAGGATATCAAGCGCTGGAGCCCAGAGTGGGATGGGCTGTGGATGATCGTGCTCAAATCCAGCGAGAACCAACGCTGGCCATGGAGCGATCTGGGCGATGCGGCTGAGCAGGTCTTCGCCGATCAGTTACCAGCGATCTATCGCTGGATGAAGCCGTTTGAGCCGAAGCTGCGCGCTCGCCAGGATCAAGGAAGGTTTTGGTGGGAATTGCGCTCGTGTGCGTACTATGCGGCGTTCGACCAGCCGAAGATGATTCATACAGATATAACATGGCGACCGCAGTTCACCATAGAGACACGACCATTCTATCTGCTCAATACAGCCTATATTTGGCCAATAGTCGATCTCTATGTGCTGGCAGTGCTCAATTCGCCACTGATATGGAGCTATATGTGGCGAACCGCAACTCATGGTAAAGATGAGGCGCTACGTCTGATCTACGATTATGTCGTCACAATCCCAATCGCCGCGCCGACGGCGGAGGGGCGCGGCGCGGCCGAGCCGGCGGTGGCGCGACTGGTGACCATAACGCAGGAGGACCAGGCGGCGCGGCGGGACACGCTGGACTGGCTGCGCACCGAGTTTGGCGTGGAGCAGGCCGGGCAGCAGCTTGAGTCGTTCGCCGCGCTGGAGGAGGACGCGTTTGTGGCGGAGGTGCGCCGCCGCCGCCCGAGGAGCGTCGGCGGCCTCTCGCCAGCCGGGCTGCGGGCGCTGCGCGACGGCTACCGCGAGCAGGCAACGCCGGTACAGCGCCGCCGCGACGAGGCGCTCGGGCTGGAGCGTCGGCTCGCCGCGCTCGTCAACGCCGCCTACGGGCTGACGCCGGAGGACGTGGACCTGCTGTGGCGCAGCGCCCCGCCGCGCATGCCGGTGGGGCGCTGACTCGCGCCGGCAGCCAGCGCCGACCGGCGGACGCAGCACCCAGACGACACAGTACGCGGCTGCGTCGTACGCGCTCACGCTATCACACGAATGTAATTCATACAGCTATGATCGCTTCATAATCGCTCATCTTGCGCTGACGTTCAT
>JAYUUK010000246.1:0-4127 GCA_043754595.1 Roseiflexaceae bacterium
GTCTATATCACCCACGCCGAGGAGGGCTTCCTGCTGCTGCGCGACCCTGACGCCAACGAGCTGTACCTACGCGCCGCCAAGAACCTCGGCGAGCAGCGCACCAAAGCCCTGCGTATCCCGATCGACGATAGCCTGGCCGGCCAGGTGATCCGCACGGGCAAACCCATCCGGCTGGATAAAACCACATCGGGTGGGGTGCTCAAGGTCAAGACCGGGTTTCTGGTGCGCGCCATCCTCCAGGTGCCGCTGATCGTCGGCGATAACGTCATCGGCGTGCTGGCGGTGGATAACCAGCAGTCGGAGCGCACGTTCAGCGAGAACGACCAGTACCTGCTCTCGGCGCTCGCCGACTACGCCGCAATCACGATCGAGAACGCCAGGCTGTACCAGCAGTCCCGCCGCAACGAGGATCGCTACCGCGATCTGTTCGCCAATGCCCACGATCTTATCTTCACGCTGGACCGGCAGCTGCGGCTGCAGAGCATTAATAGCGCGGGCGTGGCGCTGCTCGGCGCCAGCGAGACGGCTCTGATCGGGCGGCCACTGTGCGACTTCGCTACCAGCGAGAAGTGGCAGGAGACTCAGCGCGCCTTCGATGAGCTGCTGGCGCAGCGCCCGATCCCTCCGTTCGGGCTGGAGCTGCGTGGCCACAACGATGAGACCGCCACGCTCGATGTCAGCGCGCGGCTCGTTCAGGACGGTAAGACCTTCACCATCCACTGCATCGCCCGCGACCTGACCGAGCGCCGCCAGCTTGAGGAGCAGCTGACCCGCTCGGAGAAGCTCTCGGCGATCGGGCAGCTGGTGGCCGGGGTGGCCCACGAGGTCAACAATCCGCTCACGAGCATCTCCGGCTACACCCAGCTGATGCTGCGCGATACCAGCCTGCCGGCCGCAGTCCACGATGACTTGCGCCAGGTTTACACCCAGGCCGAGCGTGCGGCACGGATCGTGCAAAATTTGTTGCTGTTCGCCCGCGAGCATAAGCCGCAGCGGATCAGAACCGACCTCAATGAGGTGGTGCGCAGCACGCTGTCGCTGCGCTCCTACCAGCTCAAGGTCGATGGCATTCGGGTGGTGTTCGACCTCGATGGCCACCTGCCGCAGACTACCGCCGACCCGTTCCAGCTTCAGCAGGTGCTGCTCAATTTGATCAACAACGCCCACCACGCGATGACCGGGCGCGGCGAGTATGGAACGCTGACGCTGCGCAGCTACACCAGCTTCCAGACCGCGAGCGAGACCGCAGCGCTGAGCAGTCCGACGGTGGTGGTGGCAGTTGGCGATACCGGCGTCGGCATCTCGCCGCGCAGCCTGACCAAGATTTTTGACCCGTTCTACACCACGAAGCCGGTCGGGCAGGGGACCGGGCTGGGGCTCTCGATCTGCTTTGGGATCATCCAGGAGCACGGCGGTCGGATCTGGGCCGAGAGCGAGGTCGGCGTCGGCACGACGATGTTCGTCGAACTGCCACAGGCCAAGGCCGAGCCGGCGGCCGAGCATGTGCCGGACGCGCCACGGCAGCTCGATGATGCGCCGCACACCGCTAATGTGTTGGTCGTCGACGATGAGGAGGCGATCGCGGCGATGCTGGCGCGGATGCTCCAGGGGCTCGGCCACCGCACCCGGGTGGTGAACAGCGGCGAGGCGGCGCTGGCGGCGCTGGCGCAGGAGTCGTTCGATCTAGTGCTGAGCGACGTGCGTATGCCGGGGATGAGCGGCTTTGACCTTCAGGAGATCATGCAGCGTCGCTACCCCGAGATCGCATCGCGGGTGATCTTTCTGACCGGCGACACGGTGACGCAGGCGACGCAGGCGCGGCTGGCACAGATCGGCGCGCCGTCGATCGCAAAGCCGTTCACCATCGACCATGTCGGCGCGCTTGTTCGCTCGATGCTGCTCAGCCAGGAACAATCATGAGCGGGGTGGGTGTGGAGCAGCCACGTCGACCGTTTGCCGATACCGAGTCTGGCCGCTTCGGCGCGGCGGGCATCGCCGAGCAGGCCGCCTATGCGATCCGCCGTCGGGCCGCCACCGGCGCGCCCGCCTCCCCCGATGCCTTTCGCCACGAGATCTCGCTGATGGGCTGGCGCTCAATCCGGGCGCAGCCGGCCATGGCGCCGCTCGTCAATCTGATGAATATGGTGCTGTGGGCGATGGAAGACGCCGACACGCCCGAGCGGCTGCGCGGCGCGATCGGCAGCGCCACCGATAGCTTCATCAGACAGCTCGACCAAAACACCGATAGGGTCAGCCAGCACGCGCGGCGGCTGATCGCCGATGGCACCACGATCGTGACGATCTCGTTCAGCACCACGGTGCAGCGCGCGCTACTCGACGCGCAGCGCGTCGGGCGGCGCTTCACTGTGATCTGCGGCGAGTCCCAGCCGACGTTCGAGGGCCGGCAGACCGCCGAGCTGCTGGCATCGTCGGGGATCGCGGTGCGCCTCGTCGACGATGATGCGGCGCTCGCGGCCGTCACGTCGGCCAACTTCGCGGTGGTGGGCGCCGACACACTCGGGCTGCACGGGCTGACCAATCGCCTCGGCACCCGACCGCTCGCCGAGGCCGCCCACGCCGCCGGCGTCCCATTCTATGCGTTCTGCGGCAGCGAGAAGTTTCTGCCGGCCGGGTTCCCCTACGGCGCCCGCGCCGCCCCGCCGCACGAGCAGCTACCAACCGAGCTCGTCAGCACCAAGCGCTACTTCGACACGACGCCGCTCAGCCTGCTCGCCGGGATCGTCACCGAGCAGGGGGTGCTGCCGGTGGAGGGCATCGAGGCCTGGCTGGCCGCCACCCGGCTCCACCCTTCGCTGGCCAACCCCGAGCACGCCGAATTCTAGGATGAGGATCACTATGATCGAGACCGATCGCCAGACCAGACCAGGACGATTCGCCGGCTTCGGCGGCAGCTACATCCCGGAGACGCTGGCCACCGCCGTCGCCACGCTCGAGATGGCCTACGCCGAGGCGCGGGGCGACGCGGCCTTCAACGCCGAGCTCGCCGCGCTCCAGCGCAGCTTCGTCGGCCGCCCGACCCCGCTGACCCACGCCGCGCGGCTCTCGGCCGATCTCGGTGGGGCGCAGATCTACCTCAAGCGCGAGGATCTGGCGCACACTGGCGCGCATAAGATCAATAACGCCCTCGGCCAGGGCCTGCTGGCGCGGCGCATGGGCAAACAGCGGATCATCGCCGAGACCGGCGCTGGGCAGCACGGCGTGGCCACCGCCGCGGTCTGCGCGCTACTCGGCATGGAGTGCATCGTCTACATGGGCGTCGATGATATGGCGCGGCAGAGCCCAAATGTGTTCCGCATGAAGCTGCTCGGCGCCGATGTCCGCGGCGTGACCACCGGCTCGCGCACGCTCAAAGATGCCGTCAACGAGGCTATGCGCGACTGGGTGACCAACCCCGAGAGCTACTACCTGCTCGGCTCGGCGCTCGGCCCGCACCCCTACCCAACGATGGTGCGCGACTTCCAGCGCGTGATCGGTGATGAGGCGCGGGTGCAGATCGTCGAGACCGTCGGCCGGCTGCCCGATTTGGTGCTGGCGTGCGTCGGCGGCGGCTCCAACGCCATCGGCATCTTCACCGCCTTTCTGGACGACGCGCAGGTCGATCTGCGCGGGGTGGAGGCCGGTGGGCGCGGCGGCGCGCTCGGCGAGCACGCGGCGCGCTTCAGCGGCGGCCGGCCTGGCGTGTTTCAGGGGACGTACACGTATGTGCTGCAGGACGACGACGGGCAGATCGGGCTGACCCACAGCGTCTCGGCCGGTCTGGACTACGCCGCCGTCGGGCCGGAGCACGCCGCGTTGCACGTCAGCGAGCGGGCGTTCTACACCAGCGTGAGCGACGCCGAGGCGCTCGCCGCCTTCCAGACGCTGTCGCGCAGCGAGGGGATCATCCCCGCGCTCGAAAGCGCCCACGCCATCGCCGAGGTGCTCAAGGTCGCCCCGACGATGCAACCTGACCAGATTATCCTCGTAAATCTCTCGGGCCGCGGCGATAAAGATATTTTCACTGCCGCCGAACTGCTCGGTTTCACGCTGTAGCCGCTGCGCGCCGGCATCGCCGCCGTCAGCCTGGAGGGAATTGTGCGTCAACTGCTTCGAACGCTCGCGCCGAT
>JAYUUK010000247.1:0-4117 GCA_043754595.1 Roseiflexaceae bacterium
AAGCTCGCCCCGCCGCCGCCCTGCCGCCGCTGTCCCGTGCGTCAGCCAGCTGGGTGCTGACACACGCGTGCCGCGCTGCGCCTAGGAGCAGACCCAGCACGCTAGTTCCTAACGAACGGGAGATACACCCGCCCCTTGCCTTGCGGCTGCGGCTGCGGCGTCGTATCAGTAGCGGTGAAATGAATAAGAAACGCATCGCTACCGGAACGCGCCCTTGGCTGCGCTACGCCCGCTGTGGTTGGAAAATCGGCTGATTCGGTCGAGCCAACCATGTACATGCTGCCGTCCGTGCCGAGCGCAAGATCGTTGCTGTACTCATCGAAGCTTCCGCCCACATAGCTGCCGAACACAAGTTGCCCATCTGGTCCGAAGGTGGTCGCCACGCTGTCGAAGCACAGTCGATCTTGGAAGGCATTCGGACATGGTGCAACGTTCAGCGTGGGCTGCACGGCACCTTTCACCGGCCACTGTTGGCTGGCGGTGCGGCCGACCACAGTGGCGTTTCCTGCCGCATCTACAGCGATCGCCGCGGGATAATCCAGGCCGCTCACATCGCTCGAGGCGAGGTAGGTGCTGTACGCCAACGCGCTACCATCGGCGTCGAGCTTGGCGACGAACATATCGTAGTAGCAGCCATCTTCTGGCTGTACCACCCGGCAGCGTGGCTGAAGTGCCCCCGCAGTGGTGGGGAAATCCTGCGCCGTGGTGCTACCAAGCAGATACATTGCGCCGTATGAGTCCACCGCCATGCCCACTGCGCGATCATCGCCGTTACCGCCGAGGTAGCTGGCGTAATCCACATCATCGTTGGGAGTAAGGCGCACAACAAACGCATCATTATCGCAGTCTCTGGTACTGCCCTGCGTCAGTTTGCGGCCGCATACCTTCTGCAAGGCGTTCTCAGTCACGGCGAAGTCGCTATGGCGGCTCTCGGTGTAACCGGCAATGTAGGCTGTGCCGTTCGGCTGAACGACGACCGCCTGAGGTCGTTCATCAACCGTGTCATTGGCCCAGTTTTTGACGCGGAGCAATTGCTGACCATCGGGGCTGTAAGTTTGAACCACCATGTTGCGGGCGCGCGTGGATGGGCTATAGTAGTAGCTCGCCAATGTCACATTGCCTGCGCCATCCACAGCAACATTGTGCAGACTTGGATCGACCTGTGTCCACGTATAGGTGCTGAACACAAGGTCATCGAGCGCAGCATTGATCTTGAGCACCACTCCGTGATTGTAAGAGACATCGATATCGTGGAGTGGATTTTTGAGCGGGAAGCTGGTGCCACTCGTATCGACGGCCAGCACCACTTCGCCCTGCGGCGTGACGGCCATGCCGCCAACTTTGTCACTCGACGTGCCACCTATAGCCAGACCACCAAGGATTTCCGTACTGTCGGGCGAAAGTTTGACCACAAGGATGTCTTCGCCACCGGCGTTCTGGAAATCCGTGCCATTGATATTGGTGGAAAAGGTGTCCAAAGCAACATAGATAGTGCCCTGGGCATCCATTCCAACCACACGGCCATGATCAACGGCGGTGCCGCCAAGGTAGGTGGCGCTGCCGAGGCGAGTGACCGCAGCACGCTGCGAGCCGCCAGCTTGGGTGACGATCGGCAGGGAATTCACAGCGATAAACAGTGTGACGATGAGTAGGCTACGGCGCAGATGACTGAGGCGTGAGAACTGGTCCATGCTTCTTACCCTTTGCTTCCAAAATGCGTTTGCTTGATGCTTATGCATGTGTATGGAACACATGCGATGACATCATTACATCGTAGAAAGGGCAGTACCAAAAGCTACTCAGCAGCTACAAAAAGGGCTACAAAAGTGGTACACCGAGCCGGTCAATTGAAATAATCGATACTGAGGATGTAGGCGCGGCCAAATCCGGTGGCCCAGAGCATCCCTGCCCCGTCCAAGGTCAATGCGCTGAACCCACCCCACAGGATCGGCGACTCGACGACAAGCTCTTCGCTTGGTGGGGCCGTCACCGGGAAGATGCTGTGCCACGCAGTACCATTGAAGCGCGCGATGCCATACTCGGTTGCCCCCACAGCGCACCGCGCTGATCCTGTGTGAGCGCGTAGACCTTCAGCCCACAGAAGATCCCCGAAATCCCAATTGGGTGCACAGGGCATCCGCTCCCACGCACTGCCTCGCCGCCACCGGCGCAGCGTCCCGGAAGCTCGCCCCACCGCCGCCCTGCCGCCCCGCTTGCATCAACCTGAGAAAAGTATGATATAATCGCGCCCGGCACCGGAGATGTTAAAACGAGGTTTGTTTCCAGGAGGAAAACGTTACTGGCGGGCGCGCTCAGCTCACATCCCCGCCGTGCGAAGGTAACGTAAGGAAGCAGGCTCGTCTCAAGGAGCGTTGTATTTTAGCCCACTCACGCCGCGCCACGCCGCATATGATGCTCTCGCTTGCGGGCCTGGCCGCCATAATCGTCCTCTCGCTGACGCTTCACCCCAAAGAAGCCGCCGCCGCCCCACGGATGGAGAGCGCCGAGTTTATCGGCGTCGCAGCCGATGGCGCGCTGAGCCTGGCCGCTGACGCCCCGAGCTTCGGCGCGTTCCGCCGCTTCGGCAGCTTCGTCTCCGCGCCACAGCGCCTCGCCACTCCCACCACGGCGATCGCAGTCTCCTACGATGCGTCGCTCACACCTGGCTCCCAGGTTCTCCTCGACCTGCGGGTCAGCCCCGATGGTCAACACTGGTCGCAGTGGCGCACCGGCCTCGGTAGCGGGCAGATCGTCCAATTCGCCCAGCCCGCCAGCTTCGCCCAGTACCGCGCACTGCTGTTCGCTGTCGATGCCGCCCCCAGCCTGCGCCGCATCGCGCTGACCGCTGAGGCCGCCGCACCGCAGACCCTTGACGGTACCACGCCGCCAGTCGCACCGACGTTCAAGGTCCACGTGACGCGCCAGGGGATGGTGGGCGGGCGCACCGCAAACGGCCATATCATAACTAAGAACGACTACTTCGTCTCGCTGCCGTGCTGGTGCGCCCTCAATAAAAAGGGCGAGACCAACTACTCGGTGCGGCTGACCGCAAACGGCCGCAGCGTCGTGGTGCCGGTCTGGGATGTTGGCCCATGGAACACCAAGGATAACTACTGGGACCCATCGCCGCAGCGCACGTTCTCCGATCTGCGCCAGGGCTACCCGCAGGACCACGCCGCCTTCTACGATGGCTACAACGGCGGGGTGGCCGCCAAGGGTAAGGTGAAGTTCCCGACGGCGATCGATATCGGCGATGGGGCATTCCGCGAGCTCGGTCTCGGCGGCGCGCGCGGCCAAGTTGAGGCGACGTTCCTTTGGATGGGCACTGATCCGCTCGCGGCTGCGCCGCCCGCTGCGCCCGCAGCCCCCGAGCCGACCGCTGCGCCCGCAGCCCCCGAGCCGACCGCAGCCCCCGCTGCGCCCGCAGCCCCCGAGCCGACGGCTAAGCCACCTGAGCCGACGGCTAAGCCGCCTGAGCCGACGGCTAAGCCACCTGAGCCGACGGCTAAGCCGCCCGAGCCGACCGCCAAGCCGCCCGAGCCGACCGCTAAGCCGCCCGAGCCGACCGCCAAGTCACCCGAGCCGACCGCCAAGCCACCCGAGCCGACCGCCAAGCCGACGACTGTAGCGCCAACAGCTCAGCCCACCGCGCCGCCAAATGGGAAGAAGCCGTAGCGCTTCGCCTACCATAGTGTGAAAAGTGTGTGGCAAACCTGCGTGAGGAGTACATGCGCGAAGCGCAATGCGTCGAAGGGGCGAAGCCCCCATACGCCTCACGCTTCTTTTTCTGACACGCTGAAGCGCACCGCGCAGCGTCAAAAACCGGTTCTGTGGAACAGGCGTGATGCGCATGGGGATTTGGGGGCGCAGCCCCCGAGATTCTCTCTCCTCCTCCGATTAGGGGTGCTCTACCAAATCGCGAGGCGCGAGTCCTCGCCCGATCAGGAGGAGGTTCTATGGAACAGCTACCTGAGACCCAGCCCGTAAACTGGGAAACTGCGCGCCGGATCGGCCTCGCGCTCGCCGACATGACCGACGCGACATCGTACGGCACACCGTCGCTGCGACTGCGCAACACGTTCTTCGCCAGGCTGCGCGAAGATGGCGAGACGATGGT
>JAYUUK010000248.1:0-4113 GCA_043754595.1 Roseiflexaceae bacterium
GACGAGCGGCTCGCCGAGCTTGAGTCGCAGGAGTACAAACTGCTCGCCGGCCTCGGCAAGCTCGCCGGGCAGCTGTCGCAGCAGCGCCGCGATGTCGGCGACCGGATGGCAGCCGAGGTTGAGGCCGCGGTGCGCGAGCTCGCTATGCCCCACGTGCGCTTCTTCGTCGGTCTGGAGCGCACGCTGGATATCCGCGGCGTCCCAGTCAGCGAGCAGCTCGCTGCGCCGCCAGGGTCGCAGCGTCAGGCGCAGGCCTCCGATGGGCTGCCGCGCTACGCCTTTGATAAGACCGGCATCGACGCGATCGAGTTTCTGCTCTCGCCCAACCCAGGCGAGCCGCTCAAGCCGCTCGCCAAGATCGCATCCGGCGGCGAGAGCGCGCGGCTGCTGCTGGCGCTCAAATCTATTCTGTCAAAAGTGGATGAGGTGCCGACTCTGATCTTCGACGAGGTCGATGTCGGCGTCGGTGGCCGGGCCGGCCACGTCGTCGGTGAGAAGCTGTGGAGCATCAGCGGCCAGCACCAGGTGGTGTGCATCACCCATCTGCCGCAGGTGGCTTCGTTCGCAGACTCGCACTACCACATCGCCAAGAGCTTCGATGCCGAGCGCACCCGCACCACCGTCCGCATACTGGACGACAGCGAGCGCACCGATGAGATCGCCGCGATGCTGGACGGCACGCCCGTCAGTGAGCATAGCCGGAGCAGCGCGCGCGAGATGCTCGACCGCGCCCGATCCTATAAACAACGCTCCGCCTGACCACCCGCTGGCCGGAGGCGCTAGAGCTGGAGGATGTCTCGTTGAACCGTCAGTCTACCATCGCGGTCTGGTGTGAGCGTCTGATCGAGGCCGGCTGGCTGCTAGCCGTCGCGCTCATCCCCACCTACTTCAATCTGCTCTCATCGCGCCACTTCGAGCCGGATAAAGCCACCACGCTGCGCGCCATTGTCATCCTGATGTCGTCGTTCGCCCTGATCCGCGCCATCGAGCTCGTCGGCAGCCGCGGCGCATCAGCGCCCGCCGCCGCACCGGCCGTCTCGCCGCTCAGACGCCTGATCGCGTTTCCCATGGCGCTGCCGACGCTGCTCTACGCGCTGGTGTTTCTGTTCGCTACGGCGATCTCGCTCGTGCCTTACACGAGCTTCTGGGGCTCATACCAGCGGCTCCAGGGTACCTACACGAACCTTTCGTACATCGGACTGGCGCTGCTGGTGGTCTTCCAGCTGCGGAGCCGCGCCCAACTCGAACGGCTGATCACCGTGACGCTGCTCACCAGCCTGGTGGTCGTCGGCTATGGGCTGCTGCAGCACAACCAGGTTGACCCGCTACCGTGGCGCGGCGATGTGGTCTCGCGGGTGGCCTCGACGATGGGCAACTCGATTTTTGCATCGGCCTACCTGATCATGGTGCTGCCGCTGGCGCTGTACCGGCTCGTGATCTCGTTCGCGCGCGCCAGGAGCGCCGATCAGTCCTCGCCATCGTCTGGCTCCGATGCGCTGTGGGCGCTGGCCTACGTGCTGATCGTCATCGGCGCGCTGCTGCTGGCCTTCGCCGCGCTCCAGTTCGGCGCGGTGGTGCGGACCGCCGATCTGCGCTACTGGTGGATCTACCTCGGCGCGCTGCTGGTCGGCGCATCGCTGTTCGTGCTGCCGACGCTGCAGATCCACAGCCGACCGCAGCTGACGGTGCCGATACTGCTGCCCGGCGTGTTCGCTATCGTCTACGCGCTGCTGGTGGGGCTGACGTTTCTAGCCGGCCAGAGCGGCGGGCAGTCGGTGCAGCCGAACGGGCGCGGCAGCGAAAACTGGCCGATCGTGCTGCTCGTCGCCATCGGTTGTATCATCGCCGCCTACATCCTGTTCGCCACCCTGCCGCGCCTCGCCGACGCGCCGAGCCAGCTGATGCTGCGCATTCAGGGCGTTGGTGCCGGCATCATCGCCGCGCTGCTGCTCCTGACGATCTTCTACACCCAGAGCCGCGGACCGTGGATCGGCGGGCTGGCGGCGCTCTTTGTGTTCGTCACGCTGCTGCTCAACCAGGCCCGCGCCCGCGCTAGGGCCGCCGGATCGCCGCGCGCCGCGCTCTGGCGCAACCTGCTGGTCGCCGAGATCGGGCTGTCGCTGCTGCTCGGCAGCTTCCTGGCGGTGTTCAACACCTCGGACGCGCCGGTGTTCGCGCAGCTACGCGAGGCCCCGTACATCGGGCGCATGGGCAAGCTGCTGGAAGTCGACACGGGCACTGGGCTGGTGCGCCGTCTCATCTGGACTGGCGACGACAAGGCGGGCGGGGCGCTGGCGCTGATCGCGTCTGACCCGCTGCGCGCCATCATCGGCTACGGCCCTGAGAGCATGTTCGTCGCCTACAATCGCTTCTACCCGCCGGCGCTGGCCAACATCGAGTCGCGCGGCGCGTCGCCGGATCGCTCGCATCAGGCGTACCTCGACGAGCTGATCAACAAGGGTGTGCTCGGGCTTGCCAGCTATCTCTTTGTGATCTTCAGCTTCTTCGCGCTCGCGTGGCGCATGCTGCGCCGCCCGCTGCCGTGGGAGACGCAGACGCTCACCATCGGGCTGATGGCGGTAGTCACGGCGCATCTGGTCGAAGGTCTGACTGGCATCCCGGTGGTCTCGACGCTGATGACCTTCTGGCTGGCGATCGCGCTGCTGGTGGTGCTCGGCGGGCTGGCTGGCGAATATCTGCTCCCCGGCGAGCGGCCGGCCGCCGCCCCGGCCAGCGAGCCATCCCCCGCCGAGATGCCGCAGAAAGCTGGTGGGCGGGCGTCAGGCAGAGGTGCTGCTGGCCGCGCCGCAGCGGCGCAGCAGGGCCGTGCGTCAGGCAGAACGGCGAGCAGCCGGCGCGCGCCGCAGCAGACCAGCGCCGGCAGTCTGGCACTGTACGGTCTGGTGGTGGTGCTGGCGTTTGTGGCGGCGTGGTCGTTCAATATGGATAACGTCTACGCCGACATGCAGTTCCAGCAGGGGCAGAGCTTCACCGACAGCCCGCAGGCCGGGGTGGAGCAGCAGATCACCGGCGCGAGCTACTACATCGACGCGATTCGCATGGAGCCGCAGCAGGATTTCTACTACCTCAACCTCGGTCGCTCGCTGATGACGATCGTGGCGATCGAGGCCCAGGGCGGCAACATCGGCGGCACCGTCCCGCCTGACGCATCGGTCGAGACGATCCTACGGTTGCCAGACGCCGCGGCGATCCAGCAGTTCGTGGCTTCTAAGAGCCCAATCGAGCTGATGGGCTATGCCAAAGCCACGCTGGAGCGCGCCCGCGAGCTCAACCCGCTCAACAAGGATCACTACGCCAACCTGGCCAGGATGTACAACTTCTGGTACCAGCAGCTCAGCGGCAGCAAAGACCCGGCGCTGATCGCGCAGTCGATCGACTGGTACGCCAAGGCCAGCGCGATCGCGCCGCAGGATGTCTCGATCCTCAACGAGTATGCCGCCGCCGTGGCCCGCTCCGGCGACTACCCGCGCGCCGAGCAGTTGCTCGCCAAATCCGCCGCGCTCGACCCGCTCTACGCCGATACCAAGACACGCGTCGCCGAGGTCTCGCGGCTCAAGGGCGATCTGTCGGCGGCGGTCGACGCGTACGTGGAGATTATCGGCAAGACGCCGCACGCGCTGGACTCGCAGATCACGCAGATCGCCGCGAGCCTGAGCGGCAAGCCAGAGCTGCTCACCAAGCTGCGCGATGGCTACGCTGGGGCGCTGGCGGCCAAGCCGGACGACGCAGGGCTGACCGCGATCGTCGGGCTGCTCTCGGACCGCGCCGGCGATCTGCCGCGCGCCGCCGAGTCCTACGCCAAAGGCATTGCGCTCCAGCCAGGGAATATCGAGCTGCGGCAGAACTACACCCTGGTGCTCAGCGACATGGGGCAGTACGCCAAGGCCGCAGACGAGGGGCAGAAGCTGCTAGACCTCGTCAAGCAGCAGGGCAAGACCGACCAAAAAAACATGGCGGCGCTGCAGCAGCTGATCGACTTCTTCAAGGCCAAAGTCGCCGGGGGTTGAGGAGGAATGAAACTACGTCTCGTGCTCGTCAGCCTTGTAGCAATCCTACGTGCGTTGTACACGCGCGAAGCGCAGAGCGGGGTTT
>JAYUUK010000249.1:0-12441 GCA_043754595.1 Roseiflexaceae bacterium
GATCACCAACTGTATGTTGAAATGCGCACGCGCGTTTCAACATAATTACGCTCTTTTTGGTGCTTCTTAACATCGCACCGCCAGCATCACGCTGGGGCAACACGGCCGTCGTCCGTGCGATGCCAGGGACCGGCGACGACCGCCGGCTCCGTATGGGGGTTGGTAAGGTGCGCTATAGGCTCCGTCATGGACGGAGCGGTATCACGCGACTCAGTCGCGCGTGGTTTTCAGTAAACGAGGCATCGACGCACGCCCGGTGTGACTTACACCGGGCGCGAATGCCAGATGCGCGTTGAAACGTTGGTATGTATTGCACCGCATTGCGGCGCATCCACGCCCCCAAGGGGCAGTTCGACCGGGCCTTCGGGCCAAAAGGGGATGTGTAAGATTCTATAAGCGAGCAAGCTTACAGAAGTATCTTGCGAAGTCTCCACTTCGGTCTGTGATAGCATAGCTGCCAGGCGTATATATCACAGACCCTAAGCGGAAACGCCCGCTGCTCCCGCAGAGGTTAGGCGAAAGCCATTACCCCGGCGAGCGCGGGCGTTTCTATATCCTCAGATGTTTCTCCCCCCTCAATCTCCCTGTACTTAACTAGGGACTCGACTGGTACTCCCAGTGCCCGCGCTATATTCAGAGCAGTCTCCAGATTTGGGTTGCGAACCTGCTTATACCAGATACCGCGAACCGTCGGATACTTCTCTCCGCTGTAACGTGCTACATCATCGAGAGTCCAACCGTGTGCTTCAGCGACTTCTCGTAGCAGCACTTCTTCGATCTCTGATTTACGCATCATAAACACCTCCCTTAGCTTGCTCGCTAACTGGATAGTACTTGATTGGTCAGGTCATGTCAAGCTGATCTGAGTGGCTGATCTTCAAGAATGATCTCCATGGATAGTCTTTATGATTGATCTGCAAGGATATATTGACATCAGTAAAGCTATAGAGTATAGTTCTTCTTGAGGTCGAGTCGATGAGGTCCGAACAAACCTGGTAGCACACAAAAAGGCCGCTTCTATGGCGAGTGAACATACAGACCTAATCCACCCCTACCTCGCCACCATCGGCGATCTGCACTGGTCGGGGCTGGCATGCGCCGTCTGCGCAGCACCGCTCGGCGGTGACGATGGCCTCTGCCAGCTTGATGGGCAGATGCGCGGCGTCTGCACCGCGTGTATCGACGATGCTGACGCCGAGGCGGATACAGATGCGACGCGTGTGTTCGTTCTTGATCACGCCGACGCAGGAGCCGATGATGCCGTGAGCTGCACGGGCTGCGGCACCCCAATCAGCGGGCGTTTCGACGCTAGCGCTCTGCCCGCCAACGTCGCCTGGGTCTGTGCCGACTGCGCGCCGACGTATGACACGGCGGCCGACGCTATCGCCGATCGCGTCGTCGAGGACGAGCGCCGCCGTGACGCCTGGGAGGCGACGCACCCCGCCATCGCCGACGCCGACGCCGAATCGCAGCGACCCCGACCCATCGGTCATCTGGGTCTGCGGGCGTGCGTGGCGGCAGATCGTGCGGCCGCGTTCCTGGCGGCGGATCACGACGCGTGCGATGGCGGCGGCGAGGACCTGCCTTTCTGAATGTGCCTGGCATGAGGAGCCCACGATGGATCGAGATCTGGACACCATTCACCATTACTTCCGGCGCGTCAGCGGCGACCTGTACGACCCGAGCGAGCTGCACGATGCCTTCGACGGGCTGCACGAGCGGCTCGCGGCCCTCGCCGAGCGGCTCGCGGCCCTCGCCGAGCGGCTCCATGTGCTGGAGGCGGCACGCAACAGCACATGGAGGGTCGCGCTGTGTTCAGTGCCGTGCCCATGGCGATCGACACCGCGCCCATCGACTCTGCGGATCGGGCGGCGTTGGACGCACTGACCGCGCGCATCAGCGCGCTGGACGTCCGCCCGCTGACCGAGGACGCGATCGCCTTTGGGGTCCACACCTGGGTCTACTGCAACCAGCACCGGAACGTCCATCAGACCGGCTGGTGTACGGTCAGCCCGCGCGACAAGCTGGGTCTTGGCGTCCAGACCGCCGCAGCGCAGGAAAAATGTCGCGACTTCGGCCTCGCACTCCATCACGATCGGACGCCCGCCTAACGGACGCGGACGCATCACCGAAAGGAATCCTCCATGGACGGACTCAACTTCACGGTCTTCACGGGCGACGGCGACACCATCGCCGAGGCCATGGCCACCGCGCTGCACGCGGCGGCGAACTGGCGGCAGGGCAACCCGCAGTGCCACATCGCGAGCGTCCAGACCGCGCTCGCTGCGACCGCAGATCGCATCAGCATTGCCCTCACGCTGACCTACGAACGCTTCGAGGCCATTGACGCCCCGCCCCGCCGCAACGCCGCCGAGCTGCGCTACCCACTCCGGCACGCCTAAGACGTCCACAGAGAGGAGTTGTCCACCCGCCATGGAGACTGTCATGTCATCCCCCACCGACGCACTCACCGACGCGCTCACTGACGCGCTGCGCGCGGGGCGGTCGCTCGACGCAGGGCTCTGCCGCATCGACTGCCTGCCGGCCTACGTGGTCTGGTGCGGCACCCGTCGCACGGACCGGATCGGCGCGCGCGGGGCCGAGGAGGCCGCCGCGCTGTTCCTCGCCACCGTCGGACGTGCCGGCGCGGTCGCCGCGCTCGACGTCGGCAGGGCCGACATGGCGTCTGGTGTGCATGCCATGCAGCATGGCATGGCACCTGGTGTCCTTCCCGCGCCCCCCACCGACGAGGCCGCCAGCGCGCCACACGTGCGCGCTGGCGGCCTGTGCCAGCTGCTCGGCGCAGACACCTACGCGGCATTCGCCGCCGAGTTCACGATCCGCGCCCGCGCCGACTGCTGGCAGGCCGAGACCCGCCGCCTCGACGGCCAGATCGCGCACCTCGGGCGGGCCGCCAGCGTGGGATCGCCGACGACCCACCAGCGCGCGCGGCTCGTTACCCTCCGTCGCCAGCGCGCCCAGGCGCTGGCCAATCACGACCGGGCGCGCACCGACCTCGCGGCCCTACATGCACCGCGAGGCACCCCATGACGCCACCACCGCTCAGCCCGGCCCAGATCGGCACCATCCGCGATGGCCTCGACGAGGCGCTCGCGCTCATCGCCGACGCGCAGCGCACGGCGATGAGCGCTGACGCGCTGCGCATCGCGCTCGTCAACGTTCGCGTCGAAGTCGAGTGGACGCGTGAGGCGCTCGCCCCACCCCGGCGCGGCCGCCCGCGCCAGCACCGCGCCACCGCCGACCGCCCGGTCGCCCCGTCGCCCCGTCCCGCGCCCACCCGTCGTGAGGCCACCCATGCGTGACCCCGCCGCCCAGACCATGACCACCTGGCTCGCGCAGCTCATCCGCGCCGCCTACGCCTCATCTTACGTTGAGGGTGCGACGACCGTCGATGTTGGCGTGATGCAGGACGGCAGCATCCTGATCACCCCGATCGGCGATGTCGCCTACCGGATCATCGTCGAGGCCGTGCCGGCCGACCCGCGCATCGCGCGGCGGCTGCGCGGCGCGCTCGGGCGGTGGGCGCAATGACCATCGCCGTGAGCGCCGCGCACATCGTGGCGACCGACCCACGCCTCACCACGCCGGTGCGGCACATCGCCGCGCTGCTCGCGCAGGGCGCGACACTCTGCGCCGGCGCGACGACCGTCGGCCCCTGCACGCGCCGCGACGTGGGTGGTAGCCCCGGCTACCTCGTCAGCTGCGGTATCGCGCGCCGCGCCTACCGCCACGACGATCCGGTCCCGTGCCATGCCGCCGCCCGCGCCTTCGTCGCGGCCGTCGGCGTGGCCGGTGCCCGTCAGGCGATCGTCGCATATCTCGACCTGCGCCCATCACCCACCCAGAAAGGAGCCTGGACATGACCACCCGCCGCTGCGCGCCGCGTGCGCTGACCGCGCCCGAGCTGGCCGCATTCTGCGCCGACTGGGACGCATGCATCGCCGAGGCGCAGCGCGATCTCACCATCACCGCGCTGCTCTGGGATATCAACGCCGCGCTCGATGGCAACCCGGTCGCGGTGCCGGCCGCGCACGGCACTGGCACCGCAGCGGCACCTGCCGACGACGTGCTGTTCCCCGCAGGGCACTGATGGCCAGGCTCATCATCGCCAAGCGGTTTCGCGGCCGCATCGTCGCGCTTGAGCATAGCGATGTCGTCCCACTCGGTGTTGCCCGCGTCGCTCTCGCCGTACTTGCGGCGCACGGCGCGACCGAAGACGACCCCACGACGCGCGGCGAGGGCGATCTCGTCCTCCATCTCGCGCTACGGAGCGGGCAGCGGGTGAGTGATTGGATCTGCGTGCCTGCACGGCACGCCGCCGCTGCGCTCGTTACGCTCGGCATGACCTGCGCGCAGGCGCGGGTCTGTCTCGATGATGGCTATGCCCGCGCGCAGCTCGCCGCGCAGCACGGGCAGCGCGCCGTCCCCGACCGGTGGGCCACGACCGCGTAGCGTTGTGTGGCGGAACGATAAGATGCTGATACGCGGGCTGATCTGCGCGAGCGCGTGCGATTCGGTGCAGCCCGTGGCACCCGATAGCCACCGCTCGACGGGTGTGCGACGTGGCGGTGCTGGCAGACCGATCGGCACCGGAATCGGTCGCCCGATGTCGCCGATGCGACGGGCGCAGGCGGCGACGCGTGCAGGTCGCTCCAGGCGCGCGCCGTCGGTAGGCCCACCCGCTGCGGCGCAGCGATGACCGCCAATCGACTATGGTCCACCTACGCCCGACGCGTGACGGCCCATCGCACACTGGATGCCGAACCGTGATGAAAGGACCCGTGATGGGCACACGTACCCCGCCACTGACCGCGACCGTGATCTTCGTGCCCGATTGTACCCACATCTGGAAACTTCCCACCCCGCTGCGCCTCACGCCATTGTACACGACGCCGACCACGGTGCGCTGTATCGATGTCCCGGCGCATGCCAAGCCGAACTGCGCTGAACGCTAACTGTTCGCGCTATCCTTTCCCGCTATCCTTTCCCGCTATCCTTTCCCGCTCAAGGTGTAATGCCTGCGGGCGATCACTGCCGCTGTGCGTCCCGCGCACCCGCTCCAAGCGCACTCCTGGTGTGCGCTTCTCTGCTAGCGTGCTCGCACCGGGCAACGGCTCAGCAAACGTGTTATACTTCGCGTATGCAGTGGTGCGCTTCGCACCCGCAGCGCGCACAGCGACGACGGCGCGGACGGCCGGGCGGCAGCAGCCACACCCCGATCGGACGTATCGGCGGCGCAGGACGCGCGGCTCGTCGAACATTGCCAACTGCATTACCCCAGTAACACCCACGACTTAGCGACCCCGACCGTCCCTGCGCCGTGTGGACCACCTTTCACTTTTTTACTTTGGCGTGCATGCGCGCCATGCTCCAACCACCTATAACCCGTATTTCGGCATGCCTCGGCATGTCCGCTGTACGGCCACTACGGTGGTTTTTTGATTCCCTCCCGCCGCTACCTTTCGGCGCATTGCACATATTTGTGCAGCTGCGTCGGGTAGGACGTCGCTGCGAGCGCAGGAGGGCACCAAACCATGGACACCAACGAAGCGCAGGAAGAGCAGCCCGTCGCCCCCGCTGGGAGCGGGGATGTCGTCGAACTCGACGACTTCGACGATGCTGATCTGCCGGAGTGGCTTCAGTAGCCACGCCACCCACGCGCCGCTCCGCAGCGCCGATGGCGCATTGCGCCATCGGCACCGCAACCATCCGCCGCACAGATCGATTGCACGCATCACGCGCGCAGCATCTGGACGGCACCCTCGTTCTTCTCTCTCTGCGCCGGCAGCATCTTCGCTGCCGATGTGGTGGCGAATCTGTTGGCACTACGCCACAAGGACACCACCACTATGACCACTACCAGCAGCGCCACCGTGCGCTTCGTTCGCGCGGCCCTCATGCTCACGATCGCCGCACTGGCGATCGTGGCTCTCGTCGCGCCGCCGATGGCCTCGGCCGCGCCGGCCAAGCCATCGGCGATCACTGTGACATCGGTCGTGGCAACTAAGAACGATGCCAAGCTCGACGTTTACAGGGTGTCGTTCTCAAACGGCACGTCCGCCGATATCATGCGCTCCCTCGGGAGCGCGCTCGGTGGCGAGTCGGTGCCGTTTGTCGGGGCCACCAGTGGGTGGACCGATTCGCGGTGGTACATCCCGCTCACCACCACACGTGGTGGTGGGGACGTCCGCTGGACACAACGCTTCGGCACGGGCAAGAAAGCCCATGCGGTTGCGTTCGTTGGCTACTAAGCGTTCTGTTGTCACCACTGACAATGCAATAAACTATCAGGTCACGCTGCGATAGCCATGCTGTGCATGTCACACCGCGACTCCTGATTGGTTGTCATTCCCCCTCCGCTACTTCTCGGAGCACCTGCATCATGCAGCTGCGCCGGGTAGGGCGTGGCTGTGTCAGTTCCCGAAAGGAACGCACCATGACCACGACCACCAACGACACGCCGAGCACGCCAACGCCCGCCCCGATCGACGACACGCCCTTCGAGGCACCCGACTCGCCCGCCGAGGAGACACCAGCGCCCTCGGGCTTTGGCTTCGGCGAGGACGAGATCGAGTGGGCGTTCTAGGGGTGTACAATGAAGGTACGCGACGTGATCCGGCGGCTGCAGACTGCGGGCTGGTCCCTCGACCGCCAGCAGGGAAGCCACCGACAGTTCAAGCATCCACGCAAACGTGGAACCGTGACGGTATCTGGCGGTCGCAACGACGACATCGCACCTGGCACGCTCGCGAGCATTGAGCAGCAGATCGCAACCGCAACCGCAACGGAGGATGTATGACCACCTATCGCTACGCTCTGGTCATCGAAGATGCTGGGCGCAATCTCAGCGCCTATCTGCCCGATGTCCCCGGCTGTGTGACCACGGGGCGCGACGAACGCCATATCCGCACGCGCATGGCCGAAGCGCTCGCCTTCCACTTCGAGGGAATGGCACGCGATGGCGAACCCATCCCGATGCCAACCACGCCGATCGTCGGTCCTTACGTCAAGGTGGAAATCCGTCAGATCTTTACCGCCACAGCCCACACCTAACCTATCGTATCTTCCCCGCGCCGCCGGGGTGTGCTCACTGCACACCACCGGCCCGCTGCGGGGTCGGTGGTTTCGTCCCGAAAGGACAATCACCGATGGACGCCACCCTCACCTCTGACATCATCGCCGCGCTCGCGGCCCCGTTCCCGATCGCGCACATTGAGATTAAGCCAGGTGCTGTCAAACACGACGGGAGTGCCGCGCTCGCGCTGGCCTACGCCGACTGGCGGGTCTACGCCGAGCGGCTCGATGCGATCGTCGGGCCGGCCAACTGGTCGATCGACCTCGCGCCCTGGGGCGATACCCGCCTCATCGCGCGCCTCACGATCTGCGGCATCACCAAAGCCGCCACCGGCGAAGGCGATCCCCAGGACACGAACTGCGGCACCATCGCCGAGGCGCAGGCGAAGAAGCGCGCCTGCGCCGAGTTCGGTCTCGGCCGCTATCTCTACAACCTCCCCACGGTGTGGGGATCGGGGAAGGGCGATCGCAAGGCATTTGCCTTCGACGATCCGCGTCAGGTCATCTGGAAGATGTACCACGCCGTCGGCCTGCCGACGCTTCCCACGACGGCTCGCCCTGCGCCAGTCGAAGCCCCCACACCCGCTGCGCCCCCCGCGCCCGAGCAGGCCGAGCGCCTGACCGTGGCGCGCACCGCGCTCGCTGACGCCACCGCGCGCACGCGGACGGTCCCACCGTCCGCGCCAGCGGGCGACCCGGCCAGCGATGCCCAGTGGCGGCTCATCGAGTCGCTGCGCACCAAGCTGCGCTGGAGCGACGAACAGCTCGTCGCCCACGTCGAAGAAGCTGGCGCATCGCTCGATACGCTGACCAAGCGCCAGGCCAGTGGCCTCATCGAGCACCTACGCAGCAGCACCGCGCTCACCGTTGCCGCGCCGGCCCGTCGCACCGCGCCGGACAGCCGCTAGCCCCCGCGCGTCGTTCCTGTGTTTCGCTGCCGCCGCAGCTCACCGATGCGTGAGCCCTGCGGCGGCAGGTTCACGGGAGGATGATTCCATGACAGACCTTTTCACGATCGCCACCTTTGGCGCATTCGTCTGCGGTGCAGTCATCGCACTGCTCGTCAACGCCCTCATCATTGGCCTGAACAACATCGGCGCGTTCGCCGGCGGACACGATCGTACCCTGGCGTTGGCCAGTGGGACACAATGCATCGTGTCCGATCGGATGTGGAACTGGATGATTACCACATTTGGTACCGCGCGCGACCGTGAAGCAATTCGCGCTGGCATTGTCGCGCGCGGTGCATTCGATGCGGCACAACGCGCGGTCGCTGAGCTCGACGCGAGTCCGAGCGCCCGATTAAGCACCCGTGCCCGAGCACAGCAGCAGTTCGTGATCGCCGAGGCACGGTATGCCACCGCCGAGGGAGCGAGTGCCGCTGTCATTCGCGTCATCATCGACCGATGGGCGACATCCGAGGAAGGAAGTCGCTGGCTTCGTGATCGTCATTTGGTATAATGTCTGCTATGCAGACACCATTCCGTCAACAACTCGCATGCTGGTGGGTTGATCGATTCGGTATTCCCGATCGGCCGCGCTGGCTCAGCGCGATCATTGATGACCACCTGACCGCGAGTATCAGCGCATCGTTGGCTGCTGCGAATGCTGACGGGATTGGTCACCACTACGCCTGGGCCGAGCCAAACGAGGGTGCGGCCACGTTGCTGCCATGGTTTGATGATCAGATGCAGCGACGACCAGGCGGGATCAGTTCCGCCAGCGATTACCTTCAATTAGGACTTGTCGCCATGGATGCCGCGACCTGCACTGAATTCAAAGCGGGAAGCGGTGTCTATACGCTCAGCGAAACGCCACACTTTATGTGGGACGGGACGCCCGTGGAATGGTGGCAGACCGGGCGCGATGCGCTGCTTGTCGCGCTCCCGGCAGCACACGACGGCCTGCTGCTGTACTGTAACAGCGCACAGATGGTGCTTCGTCACTTCCTGCCCCCGCCGCCCCCGCATCCTGCGACCGCGCGCTAAGTCGCCCAGCCGCCACACAACCGCTCTACCACTGCCCACC
Organism: Roseiflexaceae bacterium; assembly: GCA_043754595.1. Taxonomy (GTDB): domain Bacteria; phylum Chloroflexota; class Chloroflexia; order Chloroflexales; family Roseiflexaceae; genus JAYUUK01. Next base: position 9,124 of record JAYUUK010000249.1, read on the forward strand.
GTATCCCGGTGGGTTTTCCATTCCCCCAATCAGGGAGCCGATCCACACGGATCGCCCCTGGCGGGGCATCTGCGCGCATCGGCTCCGCAAGGAGCTGTCAATGCTTTCCCCCTACACCAAAACCGTCGTGTGCGAAGGTCCGCGCGACTACCGCGCCGATCTCAACGGCCAGCCGATCGGGTGGTTTGTGACCGCCCAACAGGCGCGGACCGAGCTCGATCGCGTGGCATTTGAAGATGCCAACCGCGATGGCCTGTTGCTCGCCGGCGCGCAAGCTGCGTCCGACCTCGACACCGACCCCGCCCTCGCCGCCTTTGGCATCGACGCCGGGCCACAGCCCGACGCGCCCGTGACGCGCCAGGCGCTGCGCGCCGCCTTCGTCGTCTTCTGCCGTCAGTTCGACGGCAACACCACCGTGCTCGACCGCGCCGAGCGCGCGCTCGAGATCGACCCAACGAGCATCACGATCGGTGATGACGGCAGCATCGCCGTCCAAGGCAGTGGCACAAAGCCCTACGCTGTTACCGGCGCGGGCTGCACCTGCAAGGACTTCTACGTGCGCGACGGCGCGAGCGGCGGCATGTGCAAACATGCCATCCGCCGCGAGATGATCCGGCTCGCCCAAGCCCTGACGGCGCGCGGCCTGGTCGACTCGTTCGATCTGGCCAGCGCCTACGTTTGCATCCCCGCCCCCGACCTCGTCAAGCTCGGGCGTGCGTTGTCCAAGGCCAATGCGGCGCTCGCCGCTGCGCCCGAATCGGAGGTGGCAATTCTCGCCGCCAATCGCCTCGTGCTCATCCAGCATGACGGCATGACCGTCGCCCGCCTGATCGGCGACGACGGCGGCGGCGTCGCGCATGTGCGGCTCGATGCCGCGCAGATCGCGCGTGCAATGGCCGCAGTCATCGCTGCCAGAACCGAACCACAGCGTCCCAACGTCCAAATCTTCATCGACGACGAGGCCGTGCAGCTCATCGCGCAGCGCACGATCTTCACGTCCTAGCGCGTTACTTCTGCCACCGGACACCGCATCAGCGGCTGCCCGGTGAGGCAGCGGTGCGGTGTTCTCACTTGGAGAACACTATGGTTGACATCTTTGGGTGCCTCACCGACGGTGCAGCACTGCATACCCTTGTGCAGCGCGCCGAGTTGGCACAGATGAATCTGTACGCTGACGGTGCCGCCGCCGCACTTGCCCTCGTTGATGATCCCCAGGCCGCCCGCGTCCTGCCGCGCTTCGGGCGGCGGTTGCAGACGACCACCGTCCAATCGCACGCGTGGCCGCGCGGCCGCCAGGTCACGATCTGGGGGATCGATTATCCCTTCCCGCATTTCTACGTGCAGCTGCGGACGCGACTCGCCGCCGTGCTTACGACCACGCGAATCGACGCTGGCACACTGGAGCAAACCCTGTCTGCCGAGGCGGCAGCGGCAACCTGGACACAGTGTTGGCGGCTCGCCTATGGTGAGTCATCGCCCGATGCGGCGGCGGCGGCGGCGCATGCCGCCGCGATCGTCCACAGCTTCGGCGGTTTGCCCTGGCACCGCACCGCCACGGGCATCGCACGCATACTGCCAGAGCAGCCATTTCGCCATATTCCGCGCGGGGCGGCAGCACAGCCGCCCACCATGCAGAGCACGCATGGCGTGAGCAGTCACTGCATTGGCTGGGCGGTCATTCCTGCGGGAACGCTTTCCAACGAGGAGGCACAGGATACACTCGTCTATCTCGCGGGCGTTGGCCAGCAGAAAAAGCTCCGCGCTATCTGGGCAGCGCTGCTCGCAAGCAAGCGGGATGTGATCAAACTCCCTGCCCCAATCGAGCGCTACGGGCGCATCGAATTCGATGCACGCCCCGCCCGCCGACCAGCGGGTACGCAGGTGCTCAAAACCTACTGGAACGATGCGCCGCTGCCCGAAAGCGGGCTGGCCCACATGGCCATGATCCACTGGAGTATCCACGCGCCACGGGCGCTCGAGCCATTTATCCATCTCACGGGCGAGGACGGGATTCCCGACCTTGCCCGTTTCATGGCGCAGCTGGAGGCGGCTAGCCCGCTTCCGCTCCAGCCCGCGTGGGCAGCACAGCTCTGGGAGCTCGGTATCGCGCGCACGCGCATCGTCCCGCTCCCCAGCTACGGCTGCGCCGCGTTCCATGTCGATCCCAGCGACACCGTCGCCTGGGGACACATCGTGGCGCGCTGCCTCGGCCATCCCCATGCCACATTTCGACGCGTTGGCAGCCCCGTGACGACCGAGGACGGCGATCTTGCCGTGCCGGTCGATGAACCTATCGCTGCGTCTGTGGACTAACCGCCGCGACCTGCCACCATATGTACTCGCCTCGGGCACCACTGGCCCGGCGGGTCGGTGCGCCCCTTTTCCGAAAGGTTCCGCCCATGACTCGCCTCGAAGCCGAAGCCCGTCTGCAGTTCTACGCGCTTCCCGCGCCGCTCATTCCGCTGATTGCATCCTACATCGCCGTGCCACACGGCGCGCGCCTCTTCGACCCGTGCGCGGGCGAGGGCATCGCCGCCGGCACGATGGCTGAGCTGTGGGGCATCCCCAAAAGCATGCGCTACTTCAACGATCTCCACGACGAACGGGCGCATGCCTGTGCGGCGTGGGCGTCGCACACATTGTGTTGTGACGCGCTCAAGTCACTCCAGGCGGGACGCCACCAGTTCCAGGTGGCGTATCTCAACCCACCCTTCGGCCACGACGCGGCGGAGGAGGGCACGGGGCGCATCGAAGAAAAGTTCTTTCGCCGCTGGCTCGACGATGCGCCGGCGATGCAGCCGGGTGCCGTGGTCATCTACGTCGCCCCACAGTATGTTTTTGCCTCACCTGGTGTAATCACCCATCTTGCACGCGTGTGTGATGCCACGTTACTGCTCCAACACCCAGCGGCGTATCGCCGATTCGGCGAGGCCGTGATGATCGGCATCCTCCGTAGTACGCCGCGCAGCTGGGCTGACCAAAAAGCCGAGGTCGTGCGCCTCACCGCGATCCTCGCCGGCGATCTGCCAATCCTGACACACCAGGCCACGGCCGGCTTCATCGCCCCCGCCCCGTCCCCGATCACGCGAATCATCTGGCGCGATGCCAGCCGGGGAACTCCCGCCATGGCGCAGCTCGATGTCATGCGATCGGGCGGCGCATTTACGTCCAAGAAATACCGCGCCGACCGTGCCATCGATCGGACACAGCTCCAGCCTGCCTTCCCGCTCCAGGTTGCGCAAGCGGCCCTCCGGATCGCGGCGGGCGCCATTAATGGGACGACCGTCGTCATTGACGGCGTCCCGATGACCATCAAAG
>JAYUUK010000250.1:0-38806 GCA_043754595.1 Roseiflexaceae bacterium
CAATCCACTACCGGTAGTGACTGTTCTTGAAAACTCTTTACACTTCGCGTGTGCTTGGCATAGAACGGGCGTTTCATCCAGTGGTTTTGGAGAGGATACCCTTCCACTCACCGTGGCGGCGCTGCGAGAGCTAAACGACTTCCTCTAAGCCATTTTTTTGCAATTATATAGCAATCCTACGTGCGTTGTAAATGCATGTAACGCATAGCGGGGGTTTGGGGGCCGGGTACCCTCTGGGTGTCCCCGAGATTTCCCCTTTCCTACCCTGACGCTGTGCGTTTCGATCTGATCGAATTCGTCCATCAGCTGGTAAAATACGTCCTTGGAGTATAAAACCGCAGCCTCACATAGCGAAACGATGCCACAATCTCCAGCTTCTCCAAATTCCTCGCACGGACGTGACCCGCTCCCGTTACGCTGGCGCTCGATCGCAATGCGACTCGCACGTTGCGCGGCAAGTGGCGGCATTCTGAGTACGATGAGTCTCCCGTGGTTATCAAGTTGTCAAGCCGGTAGCGGCCCGCCTCTCGTGCTGAATGGGTTTGATCTTGCGCTGTCGGCAACAGACCTACCTAACTTCCTTTTGTTCACCCTACCCCTCGTGCGGCAGTGATCTACGCTATCGGGAATCTTGTGGCCACAGGTGTTGGCTCGTATCCCTTCCATGCAAACGTTCTTGTGGCCTGCTGACCATTACGAGTCTCGGTATTGTGATCCTGTTTGGCATGGCTGGATCGTCTATTCTAAGCATGGGACGGGAAGGTCTGTTGCTGTGGCTCGCGAGTATTGTGGCGAGTTGGCTGTGCGAACTTATCGCCGTCGTCGCCGATGCACGCGGCCCGCCACCGTTGCAACGAGCGTAAATGACAATCGTGTGCGAAGCGTCTGTCCGCTCCATCGCCTCGTAGCGTTACACCCCGTGCGTCTGCTGCCACGCTTGTGTAGACGTGAGCGCACGCCAGACGCGCGGGGTCTAGCGGACAGTCTGCCTGGCTGCCCGGCTGCCCGCTATCTGTGCGTATCTGTGCCTATCTGTGGACAAACCGCCCGGTATCCGCGTCTCACTTCATCCGCGGCGGCACCACCCCGACCTGCCCCTGGTACTTGCCCGCCTTGTCGGCGTAGGAGACATCGCACGGCTCGTCGCTCTCGAAGAACAGCACCTGCGCAATGCCCTCGTTGGCGTAGATTCGCGCCGGCAGCGGCGTCGTGTTGGAGACCTCGATCGTCACAAATCCCTCCCAGGCGGGCTCTAGGGGCGTTATATTTACGATCAAGCCGCAGTTGCGGACGAAAACGCCGGCTTCGAGCGCGAAGTTGCCAGCCTCCGGCACGCTCAGACAGTACACATCGTGAGTGCCTGCCATTTCTTCGATGGCGATAACCTTATGGTTCCGCTTTGTCGTCCCACGAAATTGGTTGAGCAGTTCGGGAAATCGGCGAAAGACCGCTCGATCACACTCCAGCAGCCGCGTGGTACCACGGATCGACCCTGTCGAATGCAATGCCTCCAACACACGATCAGCGGTGATCTCATGGCGTGTTCGTGCTGCGCGAGCGATCTCAGCCTGCTGAGCACGGCGAGTCCCGTCATCGCGGCCCCACACCGCACGCGAAAATTCTCCACGCGCTTGACGCCGCTCGTCAGAAGCCCAATAGTGGTGCTGCCGTTCACGCTGCCGTTCGCGATTCGTCTCATCCTTCCAATATTGGTGACGAAGCGCGCACAACTGCTCGCGGATCTCGCTGTAGCGCGCATCGTTCCAAAATGCATGTGCTCTCGTAGACTGCGCTGCTTGATAGGCTCGTCGCCACTCAGGATCCATATTCAAGCGTTGCAGCGCTTCTTTGATCGATGTGCTATGTTCGACGGGATCGAAATCTGGGCCGCTATAATATTCATCGTTGTGATAGCTGAGGTGCTCGCTCGCTGGAACGCGAAGGAGATTCGTTGGGTAGTTGTTCCGGCGATCGTGATCGAGATGATGACGATGGGTTTGTGGTGTATCTTCGTAGATACCGTGACGAAGGTTCCACTCATCGGCAAGATGATGGGTTGAAATGTAGTGACCGTTCACCGGCTGGTAGACACCCTCATAGCCGCGCGTGAGCGTTCGATAGAGTGGCATAAGCGATGTATTTACCCGTAGCTCATCCGCCCTGGCGAGCCGACCGTCGCGCAGTACGAATTCATGGTCTGGTGTTGCATGCACGACCTCGCCATTATCGAGCGTGATGGCAAGCAATCGATCTTCGCCGATCAGTCGCGGCGCTTCGAGCAATGTGACGATTATTCGACCATGAGCGCCAAGACTATAGCCCCAATGGTAGATGCCACTTTTCCAATCGTCAGCCAGCTCTCGAAGTGTCCGCGAGCTTCCATCGACTAGCGCCACCCGAGTATCGGCGCTGAAACACCGCGCATACGTACTTTTCCCCAGCACGATGCTCAATACATTGCGCGGAATGCGGAAATACTCGAGCGAACGCGCCAGCACAAACGAGTTCGGCGGGATATCGCAGTGCGGGCCGTTCATATCCACAAACGAGCGGTTGTCAAAATTCTTCGGATCCACCAGCGTGTTGAACACATTGGTGAACACCTTGAATTCGTCGGCGATACGCATATCGTAGCCGTACGATGAGAGTCCGTACGAGATGATGCCGCCGCGCACCTGCTCGGCGACAAACGGCTCGATCATGCCGTGGTTTTCGGACATCGCTCTAATCCAGCGATCCGCTTTGATCGTCATAGGTCTCGCTCCGCGCTGTGTGGGTATCAGTCGACGATTATATCGCATTCCTCCCAGAATGGAAAAGGAGGCGGGGGCTTCGCCCCCACACCCCCATGTGCATCACGCTTGTTGTTCTGAAGCGCGGAGCACCCGCGCGCCGCAGGCCAAGAAATAGGTGCGACAGCACGAAAAACCGGTTACTTTGGATAAGCTTGAGCGCATGAGGACTTCGCCCCCCCCACATCCCCGTGCGCAGGCGCTGCGTGCCACTGGGCTGCTGTCACGCGCCCTGTGTCCCGCCGCCGTTGGCCCGCGCGATCTCGCTGATGACCTTGTTGCGCCCGTTGGCCTTGGCATAGTACAGGTTGATGTCAGACCGGTGCAGCAGCGTCAGCAGCGTGTCGCTCGCCGTGGCCTCCACCACCCCCACCGAGATCGTCGTGGTAATCTCCTGGCCGCCCCAGATCACCCGCAGCCCGGCGATCCGCTCGCGCAGACGCTCGGCCACCTGCCCCGCCGTCGCCAGCTCGATCTCGGGCAGCAGCACCGCGAACTCCTCGCCGCCGATCCGCCCGACCAGATCGCTGGGGCGCAGCGAGTCCCGCGCGATGGCGACGATCATGCACAACACTGTGTCGCCGGCGGCGTGGCCGTGGGTGTCGTTCACTTGCTTGAAGAAGTCTACGTCGAACAGCAGCAGCGAGGTGACTCTGCTGGCGCGCCGACCGCGCTCGATCTCGACCTCGGCGCGCTCGATGAAGCTGGCGCGGTTGAACGCGCCGGTCAGCGCGTCGAGCGTGGCAAGCTGGTAGATCTGGGCCCGCTGGTAAAAATCCTGTCGCTGGTCGCGTTCGAGCAGGTACTGCACGGCGAGCGCGAGCGCCAGTAGCACGATCGACTCGGGCAGCAAGTAGGTCGGCGATACGCCAATCACCAGCATCGGCACGACGTGAGCCGCCACGGTGAGCACGATCGCCGCCGGCAGCGTGTCCATCAGGCGCAGTCGCAGCACCAGCGGGATGACCAGACGCGCCATGAATAGCGGCAGCATCCCGCCGACCGTATCGCCGGCGCTGAGCCGCAGCCACGCGCCGATCAGGGCGGCCGGCACTAGCACCAGCGTCAGTACCCGCTGCGCCCCACCGATGTTCGCCTCGCCCCGAGCGCGGCGGTAGGTCAGCGCCGCAGCCAGCGCCAGCAGCGCCAGCAGCGCCATCTCGGCCCACGGCGGCGCGCTCGGCAGCGCGCTCGGCGGCACCAGCGGTGCGACAACGAACCACGCACCGAGCGCCACCGTCACCAGACCGGCCATCGATCGCACCCAGTCGCGCGCCATCGATTCATAAAATTGCTTAAAGGCCGACTCGATGGGCGGCGGGAACTGGAGCCGCAGCACATGCTCTGGGCGCACGGCGTCGAGCGCCTCTGCGGCGATGCTGGAGAATAATTGCGAGTCGCGAAGCGAACCGGGCGGATCGGTGGAGAGTGGAGGCTGTGTTGTCATGTCGCCAACCGTGTTGTAATAGTGCGTCGTTGTAGAAGTTGACGAGCAAAGTGTAGCGACGGTCAATGAACAAGAGGTGAATAGCTTTTCAATCCGCCGATGACAAACGGGGATGCTTATGACACTATTGTAGCAATGCGCTACCGCACCCGCTCACCGCGCGCCACCACGCAGCGCACATCCCATAGCGCCCCGATCGCCGCGAGCGGGTCGCCCGCCACCGCCAGCAGATCGGCGGCCATGCCTGGGGCGAGCGCGCCAAGATCCGGCCGCCCGAGCGCCCGCCCGGCGTGCAGCGTGGCGGTCTGGATCGCCTGGTGCGCCGTCAACCCGACGCGCTCCACCAGCAGGGTGATGTTGTAGACGAAGTCTTCGAATGGCGTGAGCGTGACCCCTGCGTCCGAGCCGGAGATGAACGGCACGCCCATGTCGAACAGCCGCCTGAGGTTGGCGGCGCGCGTCGGGCCGCTGATGCGCCGATACTGCGACAGCGGGTGGTCGTCTGGCAACCCGTGGGAGGCGCGCTCGGCGATCGCCAGCGTCGGGCAGACGAACGCGGCGGCGGCCAGCACCGCCGCCGCCGCGTCGTCGTCCCAGACCAGGCCCTCTGCGCTCTGGAACGAGCAGTGCTCGATCGTCAGCACCCCGGCGCGCGCCGCGTTGATGATCCCCTGCGTTCCGTGGCAGTGCGCCGCCACCTTCAGCCCCAGGCGGCGCGCATCATCGACGATCGCGCGCAGCTCGGCCTCGCTGTACTGCGGCGCCACCGGATTGGTGCGCGGGGTGAGCGCGCCGCCGGTGGCCATCACCTTGATATAGTCTGCTCCCGCCTTGACCTGCGCCCGCACCGCCCGCAGCAGCGCGTCGGGCCCATCGGCCTCAAGCCCCCAGAACCAGCAGTGGCCGCCGGTGGTGGTGATCGGCGCGCCGGCGGCCACGATCCGCGGCGCGAGGATCAGCCCGCGCGCGGCAGCACTGCGCAGCGCGAAGACCTGGGCGTTTGCGCCGCCGCACTCGCGCACCGTCGTGACGCCAGACAGCAGCGCGCGCCTGGCATTCTCCGCCCCGCGCAGCAGCCGCAGCTCGTCGCTGTCCGCCAGATAATCCTCCACTACCGTGGCGCTCGCGGAGAACGTCAGGTGGACGTGGCAGTCGATCAGGCCGGGCAGCAGCGTCACATCGCCCAAATCCACCGCCGGTGCCTCGGGCGCAGCGGCGGCCGGGCCGACGAACACGATCCGGTCGCCATCGACGGTCACGGCGGCATCGGCGAGCGGCGCGGCGTCCAGCGCGGTGTAGACGCGGGCGGCGCGGTAGGTGGTTGCCATCGTTATCCTTCCGATCGTGCTGTCCACAGATAGGCACAGATAGCGCACACACCTGCACTTCGCGTCTTTGCGTCTTTGCGTCTTTGCGTCAAAACCCCTGCCTCAAAAAGCCTTCGCGTCAATCGAACAGCGGCTTCTGCCCGAGCGCGTAGCTCTCCGCCTTCTGCCAATAGCGCGAGAACCGCCTGAGATCGATCTGGCCGGGGATGTCGGCAAACGGGTCCACTGGGAGCACGCTGACCTCGCGGGCGGCTCGCAGCTGCTTGGCGATCGCGGCGAAGCGCGGGCTGACGCTCTCGGCGGTCACGATCTGCGCCGCGCCGTGCTCGTCAGCGAAGGCCAGCACCTCGCGCGCAACATCGCCGCGGCGGATGGTCACGGGCAGATCGAGCAGACATTCGTAGATGAAGACCAGCCGCTTGGTACTGATCTGCCAGCGCTCCAGCAGCGCCTCGTCCCAGACGAAGATCGCCGGCGCGCCTGGGTGGGCGGCGAGCGCTGGGCCGAGCGGGCTGAGACAGTCGCCGTGGACCCAGACGATCGGTGTGGATGGTAGTGTCATATGTTAATTGTCAATGAGCGAATCGATCGCAGCGACCAGCCGGGTCAGGCCATCGCGCAGCCGCTCGCGTTCGGTGAGGCAGGAGATCATCAGGTGAGTGCCGCGCTCGTAGCCATAAAAGTAGCCAGGGTGGACCAGCACGCCGCGCCCGAGCAGGTAGATCGTCAGCGCCTCCTCGTCGAGCGGCGATCCGTGGACTTCGACGAACAGATAGTAGCCGCCGTCCGGGGCGCGGACGGTGAGCGCGCGGCAGCGCCCGAGTATCCCGATCGCCAGATCCAGGTTGGCGCGGAAGGTATCGGCCATGTGCTGCACAAATGGCCGACCATTGGCGAAGAGCGCCGGCAGCATCCGCTGGGTCAGCGCGTTTGCGCCGAGGAACGTATCGTTGAGAACATCGAGCCGCTCGGCGTAGGCTCTGGCCGGCTCGTTGAGCGCGATCCAGCCGAGCTTGAGATCCGGCAGGGCGAACAGCTTGGAGATCCCGCCGAGGTGGAAGACCGGCAACTCGGGGTGCAGCGCACCAAGCGGCGGCGCGTGGTCCACGGCGTAGGGAAACTCCGCGAATACCTCATCGCAGATCACCGGCAGCCCGAGCGATGTGAGCGACGGCAGCGCCCGCTGGACCACCATGCCCGTCGGGTTGTGCGGCGAGATCACCAGCACCGCGCGAGTGCGGTCGTCGGTCTGCAGCCGCAGGCTGGCCGGGTCGATCCGCCAGCGCCGCGTTTCATCGAGCGCGTAGGGCCGCAGCTCGACGTTGTGGATCGCGGCGAGGTAGTCGAACAGCGGATAGGAGACCGCCGGCGCGAGCACGTTATCGCCAGGCTCGGCGAGCAGGGCGAACAGCAGGCTGTAGGCCTCGCTGGTGCTAGCGGTCACGAAGATGTCGTCGCGCGTCGGGGCGAGCGGCTCGGCGCGGGCGGCGTAGTACTGGCAGATGGCGTCGCGCGCTGCGGCCTGGCCGCGCGAGTCCGGGGTATAGCGCCGCGTCTCCCAGTAGTCTGCGGCGGCATCCTGGAGGATCTCGAGCGGGAAGAGCAGGCCGTGCTCGGTGGGATTGCTGCTGGTCAGATCGATGTAGCTGGGGGCGGTGCGGCGCGCGAGCTCGATCGGGTTGGGCGATAGGTCATCGCCGGCCAGAAATCCTACCATAGATCTGTTCGCCTCGCGCATCTATCCGACGTGGGACGCCTATTATGCTCCCGTGGCGGCGCGCTGTCAATTGCGCATGATGACGGTTCGCTGATCGGGCATCTTTGACAGACCGACGGCCGTTTGCTACGATCCGAACGTGGGGAGCAAAAAGCGGGGCCTGCGGGCGCAGCCCCCGGAATCATAACGATATGAGCATCTATGACCCTTCGACCACGAATTGGCGTGCGGATCGGCCCGGCCGACCCATACTGGGTGCAGATGCGTGAGGTAGTGTGGAACCAGCTGCGGCGGCTCGACGCCGACCCGTACGAGATCGACTTGAGCTACGCCCGCGCCGTCAGCCCGAGCGACCAGCAGGCGTGGGTCAAGACGCTGCTGAGCTACGGGCTCAACGCGCTGATCGTGGCTTACATGCCGGACGCGCTGGCGCAGCAGGTGTTGGCGAGCGGGCTGCCGATCATCCACCTGACCGAGAGCGCGCTGCGCCACCCGCGCTGGAGCAGCGCCATCGGCTACTACGATATCGCGCGGACACTGGCCGGCTACGTGGCGCAGCAGATCGGCGGGCGCGGCGAGGTGCTGGTGGTGGGCGGCGTGCTGGCGCGCTACGGCGAGGATGGCAGGAGCCGGGTGCGAGGTGTCCAGGATGTGCTGGGCGCGCGCGCGGGCATCGCGCTGCGCCACATCCCAAGCGCCTGGCGCTACGACCGAGCGCTGCCGCAGATCGAGACGGCGCTGCGCGGCCGCGCCACCACGATCGATGCGATCATCGGCCTGTCGGACTCAGTGGCGCTCGCCGCCCGCGACGCCGCCGGCCGTCTCGATCTCATCCACCCGCAGATCTGCGTCGTCGGCATCAACGGCGACCCGCTGGCGCTCGCGGCTATCAGCGAGGGGACGATGACGGCGACGATGGACACCGCCCACGACGCATTCGGGGCGGCGGCGGCGGCGCTGGCCATCGGCGCGGCGCGCGGCGAAACGCTGCCGCAGCACATCGGCTACACTGTGCGGCTCGTCACCGCCGCCAACGTCCGCGAGGTAGCCGCCGACCGGCTGATGACCATCGCCAACCTGCCGTCGCACCTCGTCGGCGTGCGTCACCGGCCATCGATGGCTCCGCAGCCGCTGCCTTCCCGCGCCGGGCCGGCGGTGCTAGTGCAGCGCGCCATCGCCTACATTCACCAGCACCACGCCCGCGAGTTGACCCGCCACGAGATCGCGGCCTACGTCGGCGTGAGCGAGAACTATCTGACGCAGATCTTCAACCGCGAGACCGGCAGCGCGCCGTGGGAGTACCTCAACGCCTACCGGGTGCGCCGCGCTCGCGAGCTGCTCCAGACCACCGGCGCCAGCATCACCGCCATCGCGCAAGAGGTCGGCTTCGAAGATCCAGCCTACTTCAGCCGGGTCTTCCGCCGGATCGAGGGCGTCTCGCCGCGCGAGTTCCGCAGCGCCAGGGGCGCGCCGCAGTGACAGCGGTGCCCGCGCCTCGCGTCGCCCCGTATGGGCGAAGCAAGCGCACAGCGCCGTGCGCGCTTCGCCCCACCCCGCCCGCGTCGTCCCGTATGGGCGAAGCAAGCGCACAGGGGATGCCTGCAGGCAATCGATCCGGCGCGCTTCGCCCCTCCTACGTTGCCCCGGCGTTGCCCGCGCCGTGCGCGCTTCGCCCAGTATCTGTGGCTATCTGTGGACGATCTGCCCGCGCATCGCCGGCCGCGAGCCACCCAACGTCCAACTTAAAACCGTGGTATTATCCAAGACAACACCCCGACACACGGCTATCATCTGAGTCTCAGCACTACTAGTCAGGTGTCTATGACAGCAGCAACCGCCGAAGTCGCTGGTCGTCTGTCAGCCACTTCGGGCGAGCCCATCCTGGAGATCCGCGATCTCCAGACCTACTTCACGCTCGAGAGCGGGACGATCAAGGCCGTCAATGGTGTCAGCATGACGCTCCACCGCAGCCGGACGCTCGGCGTCGTCGGCGAGAGCGGCTGCGGCAAAAGCGTGACGGCGATGTCGGTGATGCGGCTCATCCGCTACCCGCCGGGCAAGATCGTCGGCGGGCAGCTGCTGCTCCACCGCAAGGATGGCAGCGTCACCGATCTGGTGCAGCTGGAGCAGAACAGCGCGCAGATGCGGGCGGTGCGCGGTGCCGAGATCGCGATGATCTTCCAGGAGCCGATGACCTCGCTCAACCCGCTGTACACCATCGGCGATCAGATCGCCGAGAATGTCATGCTCCACCAGCGGGTCGGCAAGCGCGAGGCGCTGAAGCGCGCCGAGACGATGCTGGCCAAGGTGCAGATCGCCGATGCGGCGCAGCGGGTCAAGGCCTACCCGCACCAACTCTCCGGCGGCATGCGGCAGCGGGTGATGATCGCGCTGGCGCTCTCGTGCAACCCGGCGCTGCTGGTGGCCGATGAGCCGACCACCGCGCTCGATGTGACGGTGCAGGCCCAGATCCTCGATCTGATGCGCGATCTCCAGCGCGACTTCGGCTCGGCGATCATGATGATCACCCATAACCTCGGCGTCGTCTCGCAGATGGCCGATGAGGTGGTGGTGATGTACCTCGGCAAGGTCGTCGAGTACACGAGCGTGCGCGAGCTGTTCCACCACCCGGCTCACCCCTACACCGTCGGCCTGCTCAACTCGGTGCCGGTGCTCGGGCGCAACCGCAATAAGAAGCTCATCCCAATCACCGGCATGGTGCCGAAGCTGACAAAGCCGATCGTCGGCTGCGCCTTCGCATCGCGCTGCCCACATACCATGCAGCGCTGCACCGTCGAGGAGCCGCCGCTGCGCGAGATCGCACCTGGCCACACCGCCGCCTGCTGGCTCCATGCCTGAACGTAGAACGTAAAGCGTAGAACGTAAAACGTAGAACGTAAAGCGCAGAACGTAAAGCGCAAAGCGAGAGAAACGGTTCGGTATTCGCGCAGATTTGCGAAGATTAGCGGATAATTTGTCCGGTATCTGTGTTTATCTGTGCCTATCTGTGGATAACTGTCCGATTCACGCGATCACGGGTCACGCTGGCCCTGGTCAATAAAATACTCAAGGAGGAACGCATGTCTATGGAAGACAATCGCACGCTGAGCCGCAGGCGCTTTCTGGCGCTCGCCGCCACCGGCACCGGCGCCGCCGTGCTCGCGGCCTGCGCCGCGCCGGCCACCACGCCAGCCCCGACCACCGCTCCCGCCGCCGAGGTGCCGACTGTGGCCCCCGCAGCGCCAGCCGCCACCGCAGCACCCGCCGCTCCGGCCGCGACCGCAGCGCCAGCCGCTCCCGCCGCCACCGCTGCGCCAGCCATGGGCGAACTGAAGGGCGCCATCCCCTACACACCTGGCCAGGTGATGCAGGGCGGCCGCGAGCCGAAGCTGTTCAATCTCGACCAGATGATGCGCTACGACAAGCTCGGCGCCTACAGCGAGCCAGAGTTCGTCGCCAAGCTGGTGAAGGACGGCAAACTGCCGCCGGTGGCCGAGCGCCTGCCCGAGACGCCGCAGATCATCCCCAACAGCTTCTTCTCCGATGGCCCTGGCGAGTACGGCGGCGTGATGCGCGATGTCTGGGCGGCACCAACCGAGGGCTGGAACTGGGCCGCCGGCATCAGCCAGGGCTGGTTCGGCATCGAGGCGATCGTGCAGGAGCCGCTGGTGATGACTGGGCCGATGTGGATGCGCGGCGATGCGATCGAGCCGGTGCCCAACCTGGCGATGAACTGGGAGTGGAGCGGTGATGGCACCCAGCTGACGATGAACCTGGTCAAGGGCATCAAATGGTCCGATGGAAAGCCGTTCAGCTCGGACGATGTGATGTTCACCTGGAACGACATCATCCTCGACCCCGGCGTGACCCGCGCCTGGACCAAACGCTCGGCCTGGCAGATGAATGGCAAGGATATCACGCTTGAGGCGGTGGACGCCAACACCATCCGCTGGACTTTCCCGGTGGCCAAGCCGACGTACAAGCTGTTCGATATGAACGAGCTGGTCTGGAGCGTCGCGCCCAAGCACGTGCTTGAGAAGTTCCATCCCAAGTACAATAAGAGCTCAGATTATCAGGCGTTCGCCGACGCGCTGCCGCCCAACGCGCTCCCAGTAGTCACGATGGGACCATGGGTGCCGGTGGACTACAAGACCGACGAGCTGATGATCTTCCGCCGCAACCCGTACTACTGGAAGGTGGACGAGAGCGGCAAGCAGCTGCCGTACCTCAACGAGATCATCTTCGAAAAAGCCAGCAGCGGCGTCATCCGCACCACCAAGGTCATGGCCGGCGCCGCCGACCACACCAACGTCGAGAACCCGTCGACGTTCCGCGAGGTCGCGACCCGCGCCACCAACCCAGACGCGCCGTTCCGGCTGGAGTGGGGCCCAGAGACGCTCGGCTTCTCGCTGCTCGTCAATCAGGCCGGCGTGTTCGGTGCCGTAGATGACCGCATGAAAGAGGTGCGCAAGCTGCTGCGGACTGTCGAGTTCCGCCGCGCGCTGTCGCAGGCGATCGACCGCGATGGCGTCGCGAAGTCGGTTGCCGACGGGCCGTTCTTCCGCGCCTGGCCGGGCGGACTGTACCCCGGCTCGCAGTTCTTCGATATCGCGCAGACCATGGCCTACCCGTTCGATATCGCCACCTCCAACGCGCTGCTGGATAAAATGGGTCTCGCCAAGGGCGCCGACGGCATGCGGACGTACGCTGACGGGCCGCTCAAGGGCACGACGATCATCATGGGGCTGTTCGCCGTCGAAGACCAGGAGGGCGCGCCGACGATCGCCGAGGCGCTGACCACGCTGTTCAAAGATATCGGCATCCAGGTCAACTACCGCAAGGTGCAGGGCAACGTCTCGAACGAGCTCGGCGCCAACGGCCAGTGGGATATGCAGGTCACGCGCATGGGCCAGGAGTTCGGCGCACCGAACGTGCGCTACCGCGACATCGCCCCGCTGACGATCGAGTCGCCCACCTGGAGCCGCGCGGGCGAGGGGGTCGAGCGCACGCTGCAGCCGTTCGAGGAGGAGATGGTCACGCTGGTCAAGACCTTCGCCGCCGAGCCGGACAGCGCCAAGCAGAAGGCGATGATGTCGCAGTATCAGAAGCTGCACACCGACAACTTCTACACCATCGGCGTGGTGATCGGGCGCTACGCGCTCGGGATGTCCAAGACGATCAAGAACGTCCCGATCGGCGCGCCGGCGTTCTACTACCAGTGGGACTACAACAACTTCATCCCCGAGCAGATGTGGATCGCCACCGCTGACCAGGGGAAGGTGCCGGAGACCAAGCCGGATACGATCGCCGAGTTCCCCAAGGCGTAGGGTTATCGGGGGTGGAGGCTGCGCCTCCACCCCCAAGAATCTTGTTGTTCTGAGGCGCTGCGCGCCATGGAAGTACTCCTATTTGTTGCTGCGCAGCTCCGCTGCGCAGCAGCAGTAAAACCGAAGCTACCGCGCTGCCGCAGGCCAGAAAAGAGCGTGTGGCATCGCGAAAAACCTTTTGCTATCGTCACTTGTCAGAAGTGGGCAATAGTCAATCGTCAATAGCCAGTGGTGAGGGTCGCTATGATCCAATTCCTGCTCCGCCGCCTGCTCTCGGCCATCCCGGTGCTGCTCGGCATCAGCCTGGTCTCGTTCATCATCATCCAGCTGCCGCCAGGCGATTTCGCCAGCAGCTTCAAGGTGAACCTGCTCAACAACGGCATCACCGAGGCCGAGGCCGAGCGCCAGACCCAGGCGCTACGGGCGCAGTACGGCCTCGATCGCCCGATCCAGGAGCAGTACCTACACTGGATCACCGGCATCGTCACCAAGGGCGAGTTCGGCTACTCGTTCGCCTACAAGAAGGATGTCGGCGAGCTGATCGCCGAGCGGCTGCCGCGCACCCTGGCACTAGCGCTCGCCTCGCACCTGATCTCGACGGTGCTCGGCATCTGGATTGGGATCTACGCCGCCACGCATAAGTACAGCCTCGGCGACATCGGGGCGACGGTGCTGGCATTTCTCGGCACGTCCATCCCACGCTTCTTTCTGGCGCTGCTGATCCTCTACTGGCTGGCGTTCTCGGTCGGCTCGCAGCACTTCACCTCGTTCAACTCGCCGCAGTACGCGCTGGCGCCGTGGAGCTGGGGTAAGTTCGTCGATACGATCTCGCACGTCTGGCCGGTGATCGTGATCGCCGGGTTCGGCGGGATCGCGCAAAACATGCGCGTGATGCGCGGCAACCTGCTCGATGTGCTCAACACCCAGTACGTCACCACCGCGCGATCCAAAGGGCTGACCGAACGCGATGTGATCAACCGCCACGCGGTGCCAAACGCGCTCCACCCGATCATTATGTACCAGGGCACGGTGCTGCCCTACATGCTGGCCGGCGAGCTCGAAGCCGCGATCGTCCTCGGCCTGCCGACGCTGGCACCGATGTTCTACGGCTCGCTGCTCAACCAGGATATCTATGTCTCAGGCGGCTTTTTGCTGATCTACGGCATGCTGCTGGTGCTCGGCAACCTGATCGCCGATGTGACGCTGATGACGCTCGACCCGCGGGTGCGGACGGCGTAGATGATTGACGATTGACGATTAACGATTGACGAACGCCCTCGTGTGTGCCGCTGCCCGGCTGTCCGGTATCTGCGAGTATCTGTGCCTATCTGTGGATAAACTGCCCGGCGACGAGGAGCATGATATGGCGCGTGCGCTTCCAAACACCTTGCCCCGCAGCATCGCCGTGCCGAAGCGCCGCGAGAGCTACACCGATCTGGTCTGGCGGCGGTTTCGCAAAGCCAAGATCGCGATCGTCGGCGCGCTGATGATCATCGCGCTGGCGATGATGGCGGTCTGCTCGGATTTCTTCTCGCCGTACGACCCGGTGGCCACCAACATGCAGCAGGCGTACTACCCGCCCCAGCCGATCTACTTCGTCGACCCGTACGGCAGCTTCAGCCTCCAGCCGTTCACCTACACCATGAAAGAGGAGCTGGACCCGAAGACATTCCTGCCCATGCGGATCATCGACACCAGCGCGACGCACAAGATCCGCTTCTTCGTCCAGGGCTGGGAGTACAAGTTTCTCGGGCTGTTCCCGAGCAAGCTGCACCTCTACGGCACCGATGAGAACGTCCGCTTCTACATGCTCGGCACCGATAAGTTCGGCCGCGATCTGTTCGGCCGGATCGCGCTCGGCGGCCGGATCTCGCTGATGCTCGCGATGTCGGCCACGCTGATCATCATCGCCGTCGGCTCGACGGTCGGGATCGTCTCTGGCTATTTTGGCGGCTGGGTAGACAATATCATCCAGCGCTTCATCGAGTTCATGCAGTCGTTTCCGGCGCTGCCGCTGTGGATGGCGCTGGCCGCCGTCATCCCGATCACATGGGATCAAACGCTGGTCTTTATCACGATGAGCGCGATCTTCGCGCTGCTGGGCTGGACGCTGCTGGCGCGCGAGCTGCGCGGCAAAGTGCTCTCGCTGCGCGAGACGGACTTCATCCTGGCGGCCAAAGAGATGGGCGCATCGGACGCGCGGATCATCTTCCAGCACCTGTTTCCCAACACCCTCAGCCACGTGATCGTGGTGATGACGCTGACCATCCCGAGCATCATTCTCTCCGAGAGCTTTCTGAGCTTTTTGGGCATCGGTATCCAGGAGCCGCTGGTGAGCTGGGGCACGCTGATGCGCGAGGCGCAGAGCCTGCAGACGCTCGGCTCCAATCCGTGGCTCATGTGGCCGACGTTCTTCATCCTGCTGGCGGTGATCGGGTTCAATTTCCTCGGCGACGGCCTGCGCGACGCCGTGGACCCATATACAATTGTGTGATATGTCCTGTAGAGTCATAAAAGAGGATGATCTCGGGCACACCCAGAGGGTACCCGGCCCCCAACCCCCCCCTGTGGGAGGATGATCTCGGGGACACCCAGAGGGTACCCGGCCCCCAAACCCCCGCTGCGCGCCTGGGAAGCACATTTCAACTGCTGCCGCAGGCCAAACGAATTGAAGTGCCCACTCCAATGCAAAACACCCTGCTCGAAGTCAATAATCTCAAGATGTACTTCCCGATCCGCGAGGGGTTTACCCAGCGGCTGATCGGTCAGGTCAAGGCGGTCGATGGCGTCAGCTTCATCGTGCGCGATGGCGAGACGCTCGGGCTCGTCGGCGAGAGCGGCTGCGGCAAAACCACCACCGGGCGCGCGATCTTGCGCCTCTACGACCCGACCGGCGGCGAGGTCTGGTACACCAGCCGCGACGGCCGGCGCATCGATGTGACCAAGCTCAGCCAGCGCGAGATGAAGCCGCTGCGGCGCGAGATGCGCATGATCTTCCAGGACCCGTTCTCCTCGCTCAACCCGCGCATGACGGTCAAAGACCTGATCGGCGAGCCGCTGCTGATCCACAAGATCGCCTCAGGCAGCGCCGTGGAAGATCGCGTCGCAGACCTGATGCGCGCCGTCGGGCTGGACCCAGACTATATGGAGCGCTACCAGCACGAGTTCTCCGGCGGGCAACGGCAGCGGATCGGGCTGGCGCGCACGCTCTCGCTCAACCCGCGGCTGGTGGTGGCGGACGAGCCGGTCTCGGCGCTCGATGTCTCGATCCAGGCCCAGGTGCTCAATCTGCTCGAAGACCTCAAGCAGCGGCTCGGCCTGACGCTGCTGTTCGTGGCCCACGATCTGAGCGTCGTCGAGCATATCTGCGACCGTATCGCGGTGATGTACGTCGGCAAGCTGGTCGAGATCGCCGACACCGAGGAGCTGCTGGCGCGGCCGCTCCACCCCTATACCGAGGCGCTGCTCTCGGCCATTCCGCCGGCCGACCCTGACGTGCGCTCGCGGCGGATCATCATGCCAGGCGAGGTGCCGAGCCCGGCCAAGCCGCCCTCCGGCTGCGTCTTCCACCCGCGCTGCCGCCACGCCCGCGATATCTGCTCGAGCGAGATCCCGGCGCTGCGCGAGGTCTCGCCCGGGCATATGGCGGCCTGCCACTTCGCCGGCGAGCTATCGCTCCAGGGGATCGAGGTGACACCGTGAGCGAGTCGTCGCTGTTCGCCGCGCTCTGCTACCTGCTGCCCGGCGTCGGCCCCGCGCTGACGTTCGCGCTGCGCCGCGATGACCACTTCGCGCAGATGCATGCCAGACAGGCGCTGCTGCTGCTGGCGCTGGCGCTGGCCGGGCCGCTGATCTGGCTCACCGTAGCCTTCCTACTGGCGTGGCTGCCGACGATCGGCCCGCTGCTGGGGATCGCGAGCTTTGGGCTGGTGATCGCAGTGTGGGCGCTGGCGCTCGGCAGCTCGGTCGTCGGCGTAGTGCGAGCGCTGCAAGGCCGGGCGTTCAGCGCGCCGCTCATCGGGCAGCTCGCCGAGCGCGCCGCGCCGCAGCTGGAGGAGGCTCCCGAGCCGAGCGCCGCTATCGTCAGCGAGTGAAGGCGCGCACGACCGCCGGCCAGATCCAGCTGTAGCTGCGCTGCGAGACAATCACGGCGCGCTCGCGGTCGCCGCGCAGCTCGACGCGGTCGCTGATGCGCAGATTGAGGATCGACTGCTCGCGGACGTAGACCGGCACGAAGCGCTCGGTGTTGCCCCACTCGTAGCTCGCGGTGTCCAGCAGCCATCCGCTCAGCTTGAGCCGCCGCCCCACCGCAGAGACCCAGCCGTCCTCGGGGCGCGGCATGCGGTAGCTGATGACCCGCTCGCCGAGCCGCCGATCCTCGATCTGCAGATCCGCCGCGCCCCCCACCACCAGCGGCGAGCTGTCACCCTGCGCCGCGCCCCAGCCGCCGTAGCCGAGCAGGGCTAGCAGCAAACCCACCAGCGCGATACCTGCGAGCCAGCGTTTCGGTCGTCTTCGCATCGGTTTTTCTCCGTCTGGTCGCTCCGCGCGTCGCCCGCGGTGCCCATATGGGCGAAGCAAGCGCACGGGGATGCCTGCAGGCAATCGATCCAGCGCGCTTTGCCCCTCCTACGTTGCCCCGGCGTTGCCCGCGCCGTGCGCTCCGTCGGGCATTCGCATCAATTCGCGCCAATTCACGGATCACGCGCCCGGCATCTGTGGCTATCTGTGGACGATCTGCGTTCTGTTCGGCGCTCCGCCCCAATCGTCTAACCGAAATCCGCGTTTTCTTCCAAGACATCGGCGGCGCTTCTCGCTAGGATAACGGTACAAGGCAGCACAAGGAGGAACGATGGCCAACATCACGTTTATCGGCGCGGGGAGCGCCGTGTTCACCCGAAACCTCTCCAGCGATATCCTGCTCACGCCGGCGCTACAGGATTGCGCCATCACGCTGATGGATATCGACGCGACCCGGCTCGACCAGGCGCGGCAGCTGATCCAGGCGCTGATCGACCGGCGCGGCCTCAAGGCCACGGTGCGCGCCACCACCGACCGCCGCGATGCGGTGCGCAACGCAGACTATGTGATCACAACGTTTCAGCAGGGCGGCCTGGATGCCTACCGGCTGGATATCGAGATCCCGCAGAAGTACGGCATCGAGCAGTGCGTCGGCGATACGCTCGGGCCAGGCGGCGTCTTCCGCGCGCTGCGCACTATCCCGGTGCTGCTCGGGCTGTGCGCCGATATGGACGCGGTGGCCAGGCCAGGCGCGCTGCTGCTCAACTATGTCAACCCGATGGCCGCCAACTGCTGGGCGGTCGACCGCGCCACCGGCCGGCCGCACGTCGGTCTGTGTCACAGCGTCCAGGGGACATCAGAGATGCTGGCGAGCTGGGCCGGCGCGCCGTACGAAGAGCTGGTCTACCGCTGCGCCGGTATCAACCATCAGGCGTTCTTCCTCGATTTCTGCCACGGCGATGATGACCTCTACCCGCGCATCCGCGAGGCCACCCAGGATGCTGCGATCTACGGCTCTGAGCCGGTGCGGATCGAGCTGATGCGCCACTTCGGTCGCTTCGTCACCGAGAGCTCGGGCCACGCGTCGGAGTACTCTCCCTATTTCCGCAAGAGCGCCAAGATCGTCAATGAAGAGCTGGTGCCGACGTTCACAAGCGAGCATGACCACTGGTTCGACAACGGGCGCACCGGCGGCTACCTGCGCCACTGCATCGAGCGCGAGGAGCTGGCCAAAGCGGAGATCCGTCAGATGATCGAAGGCGACAAAACGCTGCCGACCGTCCGCTCGCACGAGTATGGCTCGATGATCATCGAGGCGTGCGAGACCAACCGCCCGGCCAAAATCAATGGCAACGTGCCGAATCGCGGCCTGATCCCCAACCTGCCAGACGGCTGCTGTGTCGAGGTGGCGTGCCTGGTGGACGGCTCTGGCATCCAGCCGACGACGGTGCTAGACTACCCGGCGCAGCTGGCAGCGCTCAACCGCACCTGCATCAACGTCCAGGAACTGATCGTCGAGGCGTCGCTCACCGGCTCGGTCGAGGCGATCCACTACGCAGTCCAGCTCGACCCGCTGACCGGCGCGGTCTGCACCCTGCCGCAGATCCGCCAGATGACGTCGGAGCTGTTTGCGGCGCAGCGGCGCTGGCTGCCGCAGTTCGCGGCCTAGCGCGGCGTGGGCACCTCTCCAGCCTTTCAGTCCAGCGTTGGACGGTGGCTCCGTCTCACACTGCGCGACGCCGCGTGGCTGCCGCTCGTCGTGCTGGCGGCGCATCTGATAGCTGCCTATGCGCTCCGGCTGTATCAGATCGTCCCACAGCTCGATATCCCGCTCCATCTGCTCGGCGGCGCGGCCATCGGCTGGCTGGCGCATCGCGGGATCGCCAACGCCGAGCCACTCGATCTATGGGCCGCCCACCATCCCATCACCCACGTGGTGAGCTGCATGGGCGTCGTGGCGCTCGCTGCGATGCTCTGGGAGTGCGCCGAGTTCATCGCAGACGCGCTGTTCGCAGTGGGCGCGCAGCGCGGCCTGACCGACACCATGAAAGATCTGGCGCTCGGTCTGATAGGCGGCGCGCTCAGCATCGTCGCCATCGGCGGCGTCGCCGGCTCCATAAAGCAGCCTATGACGCGCGTCGGCGAGCGGACGGCGTGAGGGTACGGCTGTGCAGCATACGCCCCTGTTCACGTCAATTCGTGGACAACCCGCCCGGCTGTCCGGTATCTGTGGGCGCAGCACGCTGCGCCCCTACGGCCTATCTGTGAACGAACTGCGCACACCATGACAAAGACTCGACCCATCGCTTTCACCGCCGCCGGCATCGCGGCTATCATCGCGGCGCTGCTGTACAGCAGCTTCGTCTACCAGCTCGGCTTCCCCGATCGTGCCATCAGCGATCTGGCGTATGCCGAGCGCCAGATCGCCTACCTCGCCATCGCCGTCAGCCTGTTCTTCGGGCTGCGCTTCGCATACTTCGGCTGGCTCGGGGTGCGGGCGAAAGGCGGTGCGCTGCGGGCCGCCGCCATCGGCTACGCGCTCGCGCTGCTCACCCTGGCGCTGATCGATCTCTGGTACCGAGCCAATCTGCCAGGGGGGGCGGGCGGCTGAGCGTCTTACGCTACAGCGCCATACGGGCGATGACCGCCAGTAGCGCGAGCGCGGCCGGGCCGCCCTGCACCACCATGATCGAGCGCTTGACGCTCAGCCCGCCGTAGACCGCAGCCACTAGCACGCAGATCAGGAAGAACAGCTGGATCTGGAGCCCCACCGCCGGCTGTGGGTGCGCGATGCCCCACAGCAGCCCGGCCGCCAGAAAACCGTTGTACAGCCCCTGGTTGGCGGCGAGCGCGCGCGACTCCTGGGCAAAGGCGGGGGTGGTGCCAAAAACCCGCAGCGTGCGCGGCGCGGTCCAGGCGAACATCTCAAGATACAGGATGTACACATGCTCAAGGGCCACGGCGGCGACGAGCAGCGTGCCGATCAGTGCGAGCATAGGAGTGGCCTTTCGTGTGCGTGACGGCGGGTCAGCGTAAGTATACGCCACACCCCTCCACGCAGTGGCTCACGGCAGCGCCTTGATCTGCCGCATCGCCTCGTCGAAAGCGATCTCGCCGGCCTTGAGCCGCGCCAGGATCGCCAGCTTGACGCTCGGCTCCTCGGGCGCTGTCGCCGTGCCTGAAGCTTCGGGCGCGCCATCCAGCACGGCCACGATCTCGTCCATCCGGTTGCGCGCCGTGTTGTAGGACGCGCCGAGGTCGGTGGCGACCTTCTGCAGGTTGCCGCGCGAGCGCACCAGCGCCCCGACGAACGCCAGCTGTTCGGGCGTCAGCTTGCCGATCCAGCCGAGCGAGAAGCGTCCCTCGATCGCGATGCCGGTGGTCGGCCCCTCCAGCCGAGTGACGATCAGCGGCTCGCTGGTGATTGGATCGTGGGTGATAAGCGGGTACATCTACTGCTCCAGTCTGCGCGTCGGGCCGGTGGCCGGCGTCTGCCGCGACTGGAGCGCCGCGAGCACCTGGGGCGAAACATCGGCAACGCCCAGCTCAGCCATCTGCGCCGCGTACTCCGGCGTCACGCCCATCGCCACCATCCCGGTGATCTCGCCGGCGTCCAGGTCGGTCAGGCCTGCCTCGCGCAGCGCCCTGACGTACTCCGGCGTCACGCCCATCGCCAGCATACCAGTCATCTCCCCAGCGTCCAGGTCGGTCAGACCTGCCTCGCGAAACGCCGCCACCACCTCGGGCGTCACACCCATCGCCAGCATACCAGTCATCTCATCGGCATCGAGATCGGTTAAACCTGCATCGCGGAACGCCGCGAACGTCTCGGGCGTGATGCCCATCGAACGCATGCCCATCAGCGCGGACGCCGAGAGATCACCGAGGCCGAGCTCGCGCATCTGCCTGACGTACTCGGGCGTCACGCCGACAGATTGCATGCTCGCCAGCTCGTCGAGCCGGATGCGCGGCCGCCCGCGCCGCTCGCCGCTCGCTGTATCGACCGTTACCGTCACATTCGCCGCCGGCGATGGATGTGGCGACAGCATTGACTCCGCTTCCACTCCCACGGCATCTATCGTTACATTCGCCATCACCGCTCCGCGACTCCCCAGGGCGTCCAGCATCTCCGCTGCCTGATCCACCGTCAGCTTGCCCTGCGCCAGCAGCTCCATCACCGCACGTCGCTCGTCCATTGTGTGCCTCCTGTATCCTCGGGTATGCGCCAAGGATAGCACAGATTTCATAAGAGTCAACACTATTTTTGGCAATTTGTGCCATATATTTTATCAATTTTTGATGGTGAGGCGGTGCAGTCGCACCAGCGTCGCACAGAGAAGATTCGCGGAGGCTGGCTGGCAGGGCGGAAGACACCCGGCTGTGGCAGATACGAACCCGGCACGCCCCGTGCAATACAGATCATATGGACAAGTACACTGATCAGACCGAGGTGCTCCACACGCCGGACGAGCGCTACATCGTGGTACGCGGGCGGCTGTGGCGCGCCGCCAACCCATCGCTTGGCGAAGCGGAGCGGCAGCGGCTCGTCGACACACTGATGGCTGCGCGCCGGGCGGTGGCGGCATCACGGCGAGCCGATGATGCGGACGCATTACGGGCGGCGCGCGCGGCGGTGGACGAGGCCAAGCGTGGGCTCGGCGAGCGCGGCCCGGTGTGGTGGGCCGATGGTGCGCCGGACTATAACCGCCAGCTGGTCAACCATACGCCGTACGCCGCGTGGTTTGAGGACGTGCGCCAGCGGTCTGAAGGGTGAGGAGATAAAGCGATGCTGAACCGGTGATTGTCCATCGCAGACTAACAGAAACATCGAATGACAAAACGCGCCGACGGATTGCATCCGCCGGCGCGCGTTTCATCTTCGGTCTAGTTCAGCTTCGTCCCACCGAAGTTGATGCCAAAACGCTGACACCAAATGCTTACCGCCTGATACTGGCTGAGGTCGGTGCCTGCCGGAATGACATAGTTCTGGTTGCCAATATTACCCTTGATCGAGCCGAGGTCGATGAATTTGCCGGCCACGATCGCGTCGTCTTTGGCAGCGTCCGTTCCACACACCAGATAGACATGGACATCCGGCCCATTCGAGGTTTTGAAGTCCTCGAGCCGCAACACATGCGAGCCGTCGTCGAGCGATGTGATGCTGGCGGTACCGCTGGTCTCGTGTGCCAGGCTCGTAAACATCGCCGCCTCGGTCGGTTTGGCCATCGCGTCGCTCATCGCCGCCGCAGTCGGTTTGGCCATCGCGTCGCTCATCGCTACCGGTGCAGGCTCATTGACCGCCGCATTGATGAACAGCAGTTCGGGGCGAAACTGCGACCAAAGCAAAACGAGCAGGACGAATACGGCGACGGCACCTATCCCTATGGTAGTACGTCTGGTGATCATTGCGGGTCTCCTTCTGTGTCATCTCCACTACACACAGCGTACCCGCCAATGCTTACGTGTTGCTTACGCCCATCGGACGACCTTGCGCCCAACTGCGAACAACATTGAGAACATCTTTTGCTCACTCCACAAGTGTGTGTTCTCAAATGACGCCGCCATCGGTAGCGAGTCAAAGCGCAAAGACGCCCTGGCGGGGCGTCTTTGCGACCGTAACGACCCTATGGTGCCTACGGGTAGATCCCGCGCGTGGTGCTCGCATCGGCGACGCGGCGCACCGCCACGAGGTAGGCGGCGAGCCGCAGCGGGATCTGCCGCTGCTCCGCCCCATCGTAGACCTGGTTGAACGCGTTGACCATGATCCGCTCCAGACGCGCGTTCACCTCCTGCTCGTCCCAGAAGAACGACTGGAGACCCTGTACCCACTCGAAGTAGCTGACCGTCACGCCGCCGGCGTTGGCCAGGATGTCGGGGATCACCGGGATGCCGCGGTCGGCAAGAATCGCATCGGCGTCAGGCGTGGTCGGGCCGTTGGCCCCCTCGACGATCAGCCGCGTCTGCAGGTTGTGCGCGTTGCGCTCGGTGATCTGATTCTCCAGCGCGGCCGGCACCAGCACCTGGCACGGCACCTCCAGCAGCTCGCTCGCGCCGGTGCGCACCAGGCCGGGCGCGCTGTAGCCATCGAGCGAGCGGCGCGGCGACTGCGCGGCGTAGCTGCGCATCGCCGCGATATCCAGGCCGCCCTCGTTGACGTAGCCGCCGCCGGCGTCGCCGATGCCGACGATCCGGCAGCCCAGCTCGCTCAGCAGCGCCGCGCTCACGCTGCCGACGTTGCCAAACCCCTGCACCACCACCGGCATGCCCTCCAGCCGCCAGTTTTTGCGCCGCGCCCACTCGCGCACCATCAGGCTCACCCCGCGCCCGGTGGCCTCGACCCGCCCTGCCGATCCGCCGATATCCAGCGGCTTGCCGGTGATCACCGAGGGGACGGTGTGCCCCTGGTGCATCGAGATCGTGTCCATGATCCACGCCATCGTCTGCGCATTCGTGCCGACATCGGGGGCAGGGATGTCTTTATCTGGGCCAATGAGGATGCTGATCTCGGTGGCGAAGCGCCGCGTCAGCCGCTCCAGCTCGCGCTCGGAGTGCTGCGACGGGTCGACGACCACGCCGCCCTTCGCGCCGCCGTAGGGGATGTTGACCAGCGCGCACTTCCAGGTCATCCACATCGCCAGCGCGCGCATCTCGTCGAGCTCGACGCTCGGGTGGTAGCGCAGCCCGCCCTTCGCTGGCCCGCGCGAGAGATCGTGCTGGATGCGATAGCCGGTGAAGACTCTGCTGCTGCCGTCATCCATCTGGACGGGGAAGCGGACGGTGAGCTCGCGATGGGGGACGCGCAGCGAATCGCGGAGCTCCTGGGGGAGATTGAGGATCTGCGCTGCATGGTCGAACTGCTGCTGCGCGATGTGGTACGGGTTCTCTCGCTCAGACGACATTGTCTGCTCCTTATCCTATATAACGGCGACGTCGCCGCTCAGGTATTATAGCATTCCTATATAGGAGTTAAAGGGAAAATATCGGGGCTACGTCCCTAAACCCTCATACGCATCACGCGTGTTCCACAGAACCGATGTTGACGCGCCGCGCCGCGCTTGTTTGACCTGCGGCAGCGCGGTAGCTTCTTTTTTGCTGCTGCTGCGCAGCAGCAAGAGAGAATCCTTCCACAGAACCGATGTTGACGCGCCGCGCCGCGCTTGTTTGGCCTGCGGCAGCGCGGTACCTTCTTTTTTGCTGCTGCTGCGCAGCTCCGCTGCGCAGCAGCAGCAAGAGAGAATCCTTCCACGGCGCGCAGCGCCCCGCGCGGAGCGCTTCAGAAAAAGAAGCGTGATACGCGTATGGGGCTACGCCTCCACACCCCCGCTGGAAGCGGTTGAAGATGAAATCACCCCATCGCCCACTTCGGCGAGGCGGCGCTCGAACATCCGTCGCAGCGACGGCGAGCTCGTCAGCGCGATGGCGGCGCGCAGATCGGCCACGGCCTGCTCGCGCTGACCGCTGCGCGCGTGCAGCACCCCGCGCGTGGCGAAGAGCAGTGGGTAGCGGCGAAACTGCGCATCGGCGGCGAGCATCTCGATGGCGGCGAGACCAGCCGCCGCCCCCTCCACCTGCGCCAGCGCGACGGCGCGGTTCAGCGCCACCACCGGCGATCGGTCGATCTGCGCCAGCCGATCGTAGCTGAGCAGGATCGCGCGCCAGTCAGTCGCAGCGACGCTCGGAGATATGACGTGATAGGCGGCTATTCCCGCCTGGAGATGGTAGATCGTCAGCACATCGCCGCTGCCGGCGCGCTCCAGATGCCACATACCGCGCCCGATGGCCTCGCGGTCCCACAGGCTGCGGTCCTGCTCTTCCAGCAGCAGCAAATCCCCATCGCTGTCCTGCCTGGTCTCCAGCCGCGCCGCGCCGAACCACATCAGCGCCAGCAGCGCGTGGGTTGTGGGCGATGCGGTGGCCGCATGGCCGGCGAGGATCTCGCCGAGACGCAGCGCCTCGCCGACGAGATCTTGGCGGATCGCCGAATCGCCGCGGCTGGCGGCGTAGCCCTCGCTGAACAGCAGGTAGATTACCGTCAGCAGCGCATCGCGCCGCACCCCGATCTCGCGCTCTGGCGGCAGCGCGAACGGCAGCGGCAGCGCGCGCAGCGTCCGCTTGGCGCGCACCAGCCGCTGCGCCACCGTCGGCTCGGGCGTCAGCAGCGCGCTGGCGATCTCCGGCGCGCCAAACCCGCCGACGATATTGAGGGTGAGGGCGATCTGCGCAGCGTGGCCGAGCGCTGGGTGGCAGCAGAGCAGCATCATAGTCAGCTGGTCATCGCCGAGCAGCTGCGGCGCAGGCTCCGGCTCGGCCCACTCGGCCAGCAGATGCGCTTTGTCATCGAAGCGCTGCTGACGGCGGATCACATCGATGGCGCGGTTGCGCGCCGCCTGAAACAGCCAGGCGCGCGGGTTGTGCGGCACGCCGTGGGTCGGCCACTGCCGCAGCGCGGCGATCAGCACGTCCTGTACAACGTCCTCGGCCAGCTGGAGATTATGGAAGCCAAACACGCGGGTGAGAGTCGCGACCATCTGCCCGGCCGAGTGGCGGAACAGATGGTCGACGACCTGGGGGATATCGTCTGCGCTGCTCATAGACGATCAGCCGCGCTGCACGACCGGGTGGATCTCAAGTGAGCTGCCGTGCGCCAGCGCCGGGCACGCCCTGGCGATCGCCACCGCCGCCGCCATATCCTCAGCATGGTACATGTAGTAGCCGCTGATCAGGTCTTTGGTCTCGGCGAACGGGCCATCGGTGACGATCTCGCCGCCCGTGCCGCTCACCACCGTATGTGCGATGTCCAGCTCATCGGCGTGGACTAGCTGCCCGGATGTGGCAAGCTCGGTCGTCCAGCCGACGTAGCGCTGCATGGTCTGCTGCGTCTGCTCAGGCGACATGCTCGCCCACCCCTCCGAACCGCCGCGGATCAGGAGCATAAATGACTTCATCGGTTCCTCCTCGGTGTGTCGCGCCCTCTCGCTGAGGGCTCACCATGAAGACGAACGAGCCAGGACAAAATCGACAGCGTTGCGGGCGAGTTTCCCGTTCTCCAGCGAAGTGCATTTCGCTCGATGACGTTGCGCTGCGGTTGTTGCGCGAAGTTCCACATTCAACCGTTCTGCGTTTCGCTACAGGTTCCCGACCATGGTCGCCACGCCGCAGTGATCGACGAAGGTGCGGAACAGCGCCTGCCAGCGGGTGTCAGCGGTGCCCTGGAGCGCCTCTGGGTGGCCCTGCACCCCGATCAGGAAGTGCTCGTTGGTGCCCTCCAGCGCCTCGACCACGCCATCTGGCGCCCAGCCCACCGGGCACAGTCCATCGGCGACGCGCTTGACCGACTGGTGGTGCAGCGAGTTGACCTCCATATGGGTGGTATTGAACAGCCGCGCCAGCTTCGAGTTTGGGTCGAGCCGCATGTCGTGCGCCATGTGCGTCCAGTCCTGCGCGGCGTACGAGCCATTATGCGCCAGCTCCTTGGACACAAACGCCGGGATATCCTGGTAGAGCGTGCCGCCCATCGCCACGTTGAGCACCTGATGGCCGCGGCAGATCCCGAGCACCGGCTTGCCGTCGGCCACAGCCCAGCGCGCCAGTGGCAGCTCAACGGTATCGCGCAACGTGTCGATCATGCCCAGATACTCGGTCGGCTCCTCGCCATAGTTGTGCGGCTCGATATCGCCGCCGCCGGCCAGCAGCAGCCCATCCAGCCGCTCGTAGAGCGCGCGCAGCACATCCTCATCTTCGATCAACGGGATCAGAAATGGCACGCCGGCGGCCGCCACGATCGCGTCGACGTACGTCCGCCGATGCCCGAACGAAGGTGGACACCAGTCGCGGTCGTGAAACGTGCCACACACAATACCAATATAGGGTTTCATAGACGGCCCCCGGTGGGTTGATATAAGAAAGAGGGGCCGAAACCCCTCCCCGGTATGACGTATAGTATAGCACGTGAGATTAACAGCCGATGAACGGCCTACTTCTCCATGCTCACGCCCTTCCAGAAGGCCACATAGCCGGTGATATCCTTGGCGGCGTCTTTTGGCTCTGGGTAGTACCAGGCGGCGTCTTTATTCGTCTGCCCGCCCACCGCGATGCTGTAGTAGCTGGCCACGCCCTTCCACGAGCAGGTGGTGTGGGTCGCGGTCTCTTTGAAAAACTCGCGCTTGAGCGACGCAGGCGGGAAGTAGTAGTTGCCCTCGACGACGCGTGTCGCGTCGCTGTCGGCCAGGACGGTGCCATTCCAGATCGCTTTCATGTTAGGCTCCTGTGGTAAATTGCCAGGTGTAGCTGAACGGCGCGCCGCCGTAGCTACCGCTCACCTGGACTTCATACGTTGTGTTTGGCCGAAGTGGATTGTTCGCCATCAGCTCGATCCCCTTGTGGCCGGCCGGAAGGCTGGTGTCGGCGCTGTGGACGATATCCGCGCCGCCGACCGCGCGCAGCCTGGTGCTGCCGATCGTCGGCGCGGTGCCAAAGTAGCGCCAGACGAGCGTGATGGGGTAGCCGCGCCCGCTGCCGGTCGGCACGTCGAGCTGGCCGCTCACCGGGTAGCGCACCGGCCAGCCGCTGTAGCTCGTATCGGCGCTGAGCATACTGCGCGAGAGCACATCGAGCGCCACCCCCTCCGCCGATCCGTCGGCCGAAGCGGCCATGCCAAAGCCGAAGGTCGGCGTCGTCGGGTACAGCAGCCAGCAGCGATGCCCGACCGATTCCATCCAGCTGTCGATCGCGTCTGCCTCGCTCCAGCCGCTGCCGCTGCCGAGAAACACATTGCTATTCTTGGCGCAGCTCTGCCCGGCCACCGATTTGAATGGCTTCCCGGCGTACTGCGGGTCGTTCTGATCGTGGGTCAGCGCGTCGTTCTCGGCCATGAAGCGCGCGTGCTCGACGCAGTTGGCATCGAGCGTCACGTCCTCGGTCACCGGGCCGATCCCGGCCAGCGCCCGGTAGCCATTGACCCGCCCCAGCCAGCTAGCGGGGAGCGGCTGGGCTTGCTGCTCCGCCCCGCTGACGAGTGGCAGGTACACCGGTGCCGCCGAGATACTCGCCGCCGACAGGCTCATGAGCAACCCCACGGCCCACAGCAGATGCCTATAGTTCATTGAGACCCCTCCGTGAGCGAGCGATCAGGCTAAATAAAAGGCAAGGGGGGCGTGTGGGGCTGCGCCCCCATACGCCCGCTGCGAGCTCCGGGGCACCAAGCGCCCGCGCATCATACTTCAGGCGCGAACGAGGGTCTCGACCCGCACAGTCTGCCCGGTCTTGGCGGCCAGATTGGCGGCCTCCATCAGCGCGCTCAGCTCGCTCGCCAGCGCCACGTTGGCGTCGGCGCGCGTCCCGAGCTTGATATGCTCTACCCACTGGCTGAACGCCGGCGACGCATCTGCTGGGATGGCATCCACGGTCATCCACGCCCCATCGGTGGTCTTGCGGCTGCGGTAGGTGAGCTTCTGCTCCGGCCCGCTCAGCAGCAGGCTGCCATCAGTGCCGTGCAGCTCGACGGTCCCCCGGTCGCCGGGGGCGACGAAGCCAGTCTCCACCACGCCGATCGCGCCGTTGGTGTATCCGAGCGTCACCACAGCGTTATCCTCGACGTCCCGCCCCGTGAAGTAGCCGAACGTCGACTGCACGGTCTCGGGCATGCCGAGCAGCATCCTGGTCAGATACATCGGGTGGCAGCCGAGGTCGATCATCGCGCCGCCCGCCGTCTCGCCCAGATCGTAGAAGTGGGCCGGCAGCCAGCCATTGGCGTGCCGCGCCGTGGCGAGCGCGCCATCGTGCGAGACGCGGACGCGGGCGTAGGTGAGCGTCCCGAGCGCGCCCGAGGCCACCACATCGTGGATAGCCTGGGTGATGCCCCAGTAGACCCGCGGCAGCGAGACGGTCAGCGCCACGCCGGCCTGCTGCACCGCACGGTTGATCAGATCGTCCTCGCGCTGCGTCGCGGCGACGACTTTCTCGGTGAAAATGTGCTTGCCGGCCCTGGCGGCGGCGGTCAGCACCGAGAGGTGCATGGTTGTCGGCGTGTCGTTGATCACGCCGTGGACCTCTTCGCGCGCCAGCAGCTCGTCCAGACTTTCGTAGAACGTCAGGTTACGCTTGGCGGCCTCGGCCCGGCCGCGCTCGGCATTCTCGTCCCAGACTGCCACTAGCTGGGTATCGGGGTGCTCATCCGCCTGCCGCGCGTAGTCGCCGGCGTGGACGTGCCAGAAGCTGAGCATCGCAAGATTGATCATCGCATTCGCTTTCTTCATAACCGGCGATCCGCAGCCACACGTGGCCGCACGATCCACCGCCGTTATGATACCACGATGAACGAACGTGTAGCGTGCCGTCGGCCGCTGCGCGCTTCCGCGCCGCTGCGGCCGGTGCCACTGCGACTGCGCCACCATCGCATGCATGCTGAGCGGCTCCTGCTGGGCTGCCTGACGGCCACCACCCGCCGCCGCAACGCATCTGTGCTGACACGGCGCTGCTTATGTGTGCGCGGCTTCGTGCTGCTCGCTGGCGCGCGGCTGCTTGCTTCCCGCTGGCGCGGTGCCGCTCGGGCGTGGGCCGCTGCGCGGGCCCAAGGGGGCCAGCCCCCTTGGAACCCCCGCGAGGGGGCTTCGCCCCCTTCGAAACCCCAACGGTGACACTCCCGCCAGCCGCCCGGCGTGCCGCCCCCGTCCAGGCCAATCACCAGCGACCGGGCTGGCGCGCTTCCGCTCCGCTGCCCGGGCGATGTGCAGGCGATGCCCGGCGTAGGGACGTAGCAAGCTGCGTCCCTACGCCGGGCGCAGAGCTTGCGCTTTGCCCCTGTCACACGCTGTGTGCGGCGCGCAGCAGGTCGGTCTCATCCGCAATCCGCGCGTCGAGCGCGGATTGCGCCTCGGCGGGGAGCAGCGCCGCACGGCCGGCGCGCCGATTGAACGCCACCAACTCATCGAAGCCCCATCCATACGCGGCGGCCCCGCGCAGATACTCGTCGGTGAGCGTGGTATCGAACATCGGCGGGTCATCTGAGTTCAGGGTCGTGTACAGCCCGGCCGCCATCAGCTGCGGCAGGCTGTGCGCTGCCAGCGATGGGAAGACGCCGAGGCAGATGTTGCTCGACGGCGAGACTTCCAACGGGATCTGCCGGTCGCGCAGCTCGGCCACCAGCGCCGGGTCCTCCAGCGCGCGCACGCCGTGGCCGATCCGAACCGCGCCCTGGCCCAGCGCGCCCCAGATGCTCTCCGGCCCGGCAGTCTCGCCGGCGTGCAGCACCAGCGGCATCCCGGCGGCGCGCGCCCGATCGAACGCCGCAGCGTGCTTCTCCGGCGGGTTGCCGACCTCGTCGCCGCCCAGCCCCAGCGCGATGACCCCATCGCCGTGCGCGCCGATCGCCCAGTCGGCCACCATCATCCCGGCCTCGACGCTGGTCTCACGCGAGATATCGATGATCAGGCCCATCGTCACGCCGAGCTCGCGCTCGCCCCAGGCGCGGGCGCGGTTGAGCGCCGCGAGCTGGTCATCGAAGCGCAGCCCGCGCGCCGCAAAGTGGGTGTAGGCGGTGTACGTCACCTCGCTGTGGACGATGTGCTGCGCCGCCTGGCCCGCCAGAAACTCGCGCGCGATCAGCTCGATGTCGTCCGGCGTGCGCAGACACGATGAGACCAAGATGTAGGTCTCGATGAAGTGCGGGAAATCGATGAATGTGTACCAGCGCCGCAGCCCGGCCTCGTCGCTGGCTGGCAGCGCGACGCTGTGGCGTCTGGCCAGCGTCAGCAGGGTCGAAGGCAGGATCGCGCCTTCGAGGTGGACGTGCAGCTCGATCTTCGGCATCGCACGAATAAACGTCTCAAGCGACATGCGCAGCTCCACGCTGGTACGGCTCAGGCTTTCGTGACACTCCGCACGGGCTAAAGCCCGACGGCTTCTTGGGCCAACCCGCCTATTGGCGAGCTTAACGCCCAACGCGCCTGTCCAGCGCGGTTCAAAATAGTGCGTGCGGCGTTGTGATCCCGATCAAGCGACAGACCGCAACCGCATGTAACCCACCGATCTTTGAGCGTAAGTCCCGCGAGCGTTGCACCACACGATGAGCAGGTTTTAGATGTATAACGGAGATCGACGAACGCAATCACACGACCGGCACTTGCAGCCTTGTGCGTGAGACGTTGCACGAGATAGCCCCATCCAGCATCCAAAATACTCTTTGCCAAATTCCCGTGAACCATCCGCGTAATCGTGAGGTCTTCGAGCACAATTCGGTCGTGGCGTTTAATCAGGTTGTCTGCCAGCTTGTTCACGCAATCTTTGCGCTGATTGCTGATGTGTTCGTGCTGGCGTTGAAGTAAGACAATCGCTTTACGCCGGTTCGCGCCGCCTTTTGTGCGGCGTGTAACCCGTCTGGACGCTACGCGCAACGCACGTTGACCATTGCGGTACGAACGTGGGTGTGCGACCTTTTCCCCGGTGCTGGTCGTAATCAGCGCTGACAGACCAACATCAATCCCCACATCCAAACCGGTAGCAGGCAGCGGTTCAGCCTGTTCTCTCACACACGAGAAAGATGCATACCACTTGCCAGCGCGCTTACTGATCCGAACCGTCTTGATCTCGCCTGCAATGGGACGATGCCAACGGATACCCACTCGCCCGATGCCCGACGGCTTCAGCCGCCGCCCATCCACCTTGAAGCCATTTCCTAGCTCTTTGAAGCCGAACGAACGCCAGCGATTGCGGCCCTTAAAGCGCGGGTATCCT
Organism: Roseiflexaceae bacterium; assembly: GCA_043754595.1. Taxonomy (GTDB): domain Bacteria; phylum Chloroflexota; class Chloroflexia; order Chloroflexales; family Roseiflexaceae; genus JAYUUK01. The sequence goes on from JAYUUK010000250.1 coordinate 31,863, forward strand.
GGTGTCTTACCCGCCTTTACACGACGAAAAAGCGCATCGAACGCTTTATCGAGGTCTTGCACGACCGTTTGCAGGACGTGACTATGCACGTTCTTTGCATAGGGATTTGTCGCCTTTATATCCTTCACACGCGCAAGCTGGTCGTATTTGCCAACCGTGCGCTGGTCTTGCTCATAGGCGTTTTTCCGCTCGGTAAGACACTGGTTATACCAGTGGCGGCACGTTTCAAGTGTGCTATCGAGCAAACGCGCTTGCGGACGCGAAGGATACAGGCGATAGCGGAACGTTTTGCATTGTATCGTATTGAATGGTATACTTGTACCTAACCTACCTAAGTATACCATAAGGCGAACACATGAGCAAGCGTTTCCCGATAGACTTTTCCGACGCAGAACACAAGGCGTTAAAGCGTGCTGCCGTAGAAAGCGACATGACCATGAAGGCGTTCATCAAGGCAGCGGTCAAAGAGAAGATTGTGCACCAATCTGAAGCCGCTATCGGCGCGGACGACAACGAATCCACTGTTCTGGCGAAAGCTACCGAGAAACCCGCCTAACCGCTCGACTGAAGTCTAACGGCGTGCGGCGGGTTTATGAGGTCATTACCGCCAGCGTCGCCCCCGAGGCGTCCAGCAGCAGCAGTTTGGCATCTTCGAGCCGGTAGCCAGCGGTCTTCTCGATCGCCGCCAGGAAGAGCTGCTCGACCCGCATTCGCTCAGGGGTGCTCGCCATCCTGGTGCTCACCGCCGCCTGAAACGCCAGGCCGCTGGCGTCGGCGCGATACGATGTGGAGTAGCGGTTGACCCCGGCGAAGCCGCTGGCGCGCAGACCGGCGGCCTCGAACTGGAGCGTCGGCAGTCGGCTGGCGTCGAGCTCCTCATCGCCGAGCTGCGCGAGCTTCCAGCTGGTGCCGGCGAGCGGGCTGATGTCAGCGGGCGCATCGCTGCCCGCCGCAGGCGTCGCGGCGACTGCGGGAGTGGAGCCGCCCGGCGCGGCGGTGGGCGCCGTCTTCGTCACGTCGAGCGACTCGCTCGATTGCTCTGTCGGCTCGGTCGATTGCGCCTGGCCCATCGTCGTCCCCCGTGTGCCGCACGCCGCGAGCAGCAGGCAGCAGCAGACCGTAAAAAGTAGCATTCGCATCGTGTCGCTCCAGTGTACCATACTCATACGCCGTGGCGAGAAGACGCCAGCGCGGCGCGATTCGTTCCCGCTAGGCCCCGCGCTCCGCTCGCGCCGATGCAGTTTGCGGTATGATACACCAGAGACACCCAGTACAGGAACGGAGAGCCATGGTCATCGTCGATATCGTACTCGTGGGGATGGGGAACGTCGGTCGGTCATTTCTGAGGATCGCGCAGTCGCAGGCCGAGCTGCTGGCGCGGCGCCACGATCTCACGCTGCGGTTCGTCGGCGCGGTGGATAGCGGCGGCGCAGTGACGAATGCCGATGGGCTCGACCCGGTGGCGCTGCTGATCGCCAAGTTCGAGGGGCGCAGCGTCGCCACGCTCCCAGGCGGGCGGGCGGGGGTCGGTGCGGCCGAGCTGGCTGGCGATCTCGCCTACGATATCCTGCTCGAGTCCACGCCGGTAAACTTGCAGACCGGCGAGCCGGGGCTGAGCGCCGCGCTCGCCGCGCTGGGGGCCGGCCGGCACGTGGTGATCGCCAACAAGGGGCCGCTGGCGCTCGCGTATCAGCAACTCGCAGCGCTGAGCGACCTGACGCCAGGCGCGGCCGATCGCCCGGCGCTGCGGTTCTCGGCGGCGGTGGGCGGCGCGCTGCCGACGATCAACCTCGGCAGGCGCGATCTCGCGTGCGCCAACGTGACCAAGATCGAAGCGGTGCTCAACGGCACGACGCAGGGCATCTTGCGCATGATGGAGACCGGCACCGAGTACGCCGATGCGCTGGCCGAGATGCAGCGGCGCGGCATCGCCGAGACCGACCCGACGCTCGATGTGGATGGCTGGGACTCGGCGAGCAAGATGGTCATCCTGAGCAACGCCATCCTCGGCCGCCCCACCACCATCGCCGATGTCAGCGTGACCGGCATTGGCGCGCTGACGGCGGCAGATCTCGCAGCGGCCCGCGCCCGCGGCGAGAGCATTGTGCTGCTCGGCCTCGCCACGCCCGGCGATGGCGTTGCGCCACCGGTGCTGCGCGTCGCTCCCGCCGCGCTCCCGCTGACCCACCCGCTGGCGCGCATGAGCGAGCAGGAGATGGGCATCGTCTACCACACCGACATCTCCGGCATTCTCACCGCGACGAGCTACGAGGGCGACGCGACCCCGACGGCCGCCGCCATGCTGCGGGATGTGATCGATATTGTCGGCCCGGCCACGCCACACGAGACCGCCTGACGCGATCTATGGCATCTTATATGCCATGGACACGCGCGAAGCGCACCGCGGAGGTTTGGGGCGTGCACTGCGCGCAGTCGAAGGGGCGCAGCCCCCGCGATCATCCCTTCTCTACGCTCGTAAAATTGCTATGTGAGCCAGCTGTCCACCCAATGAGGAACCGATACTATGAACCGCACCGAGTGTATCCAGCAGATCCGCGAGCTGCCGCAGCAACTCGCCGCGCTCACCCACGGCCTGACTGCGGCCCAGCTCACCACCCACTTCCTGCCTGACGAGTGGACCGTGGCCCAGAATGTCCACCACCTGTTCGACTCGCACGCCAACGCCTATATTCGCGCGCGCCTGATCCTGACCGAGGATCGCCCGGCGCTCAAGCCCTACAACCAGGACGCCTGGGCCGCACTCCCAGACGCATCGGCCGCCGACATCGCCACATCGCTGACGTTGCTCACCGCGCTCCACGCCCGCTGGGTCAGCTTCTGGGAGGCGCTGGACGAAGCCGACTTCGCACGCTCCGGGCTCCACCCCGAGTACGGCGAGATGTCACTCGACGCTATCGTGCGCTCGTACGCCAGACACGGCCTCGGCCACCTCGACCAGATCCAGCGCACCCTGGCCGCCGAGACCGCGCCAGCCTGATTCCATCTGGCGGCCCGCGAGGCGGGTTAGATCTCCATCGACAAGCTCGTCCCTGCCGATCTGAATCGATGACTGCGCAAGCGTGCTGGGAGTGTTCATATAGCAATTCTATCAGCGTAGGAAAGGGGAAGATCTCGGGGACACCCAGAGGGTACCCGGCCCCCAAACCCCCATGCGCATCACGCGTGGTGTTCTGAAGCGCTGCGCGCGGGCGCTGCACGCCATGGAAGCGCTTTTTCATGCTGCTGCTGCGCAGCTCCGCTGCGCAGCAGCAATAGAGGTGACGACCGCGCTGCCGCAGGCCAAGAAATAGGTGCGACAGCGCGAAAAAATCGGTTACTTCGGATACGCGTGATGCGTATGGGGGCTGCGCCCCAAACCTCCGCGCTGCGCTTCGCGCGTTTCCAACGCACGTAGGATTGTTAGAGATGCACCATATGTTGATCGCTGGCGCGGTGGAGAGCGCCGCGGCGGTCGGCATTTCTTCGCATCAGAACGCCGCGTTCGTCAATAGTCGATCGTCAATTGCAAATCCACTAGAGCAGCCCGACGGTCGAGTGATCGCCCAAAACCAGCCGGTGTGCCCGCGGCTTGAGCGACGATCGTGTCACCTCGACGTACCGCCCGATCAGGCTATCTTCGAGCCGCTGCGGCAGGTCGCGGATGATCGACCGCTCCAGCACGATCGAGTGCTCGATCTCGCTGCCCTCGACGATGCACGAGTGGTAGATCGAGGTGAACGGGCCGACGTAGCTGTTGATAATCTTGGTGTTCTCGCCGATGATCGCCGGGCCACGGATGGTGCTGTTGATGATCTCGGCACCGCGCTCGATGATCACCTTGCCGATCAGCCGCGACTCGCCGTCCACCGTGCCGTCGTTGGCCGGGGTGAGCTCATCAAGGATCAGCCGGTTGGCCTCCAGCATGTCATCCTTCTTGCCGGTGTCGATCCACCAGCCTTCATGGACATAGGGGTAGACATGGCGTCCGTGCTCGACGAGCCACTGGATCGCGTCGGTGATCTCCAGCTCGCCGCGTCGCGACGGGACGATCGACTCGACCGCCTGCCAGATGCTTTTATCAAACATATAGATCCCGACTAGCGCCAGGTCCGATCGCGGCTGCGCCGGCTTCTCGACGAGGCGCACGATCCGACCGCCGGCGTCGAGCTCGGCCACGCCGAACTGCTGCGGGTCTGGCACGCGCTTGAGCACGATCTGGGCGTTATTCTCGCTGGCGGCGAACTGCTTGATCAGCGTCGAGATCCCGCCCTGAATACAGTTATCGCCCAAGAACATCACGAATCGATCGTCGCCGATGAACGGCCGGGCGATCTTGACGGCGTGGGCCAACCCGAGCGGCCGATCCTGCGGGATGTAGGTGATCTCCACACCCCAGCGCGAGCCATCGCCGACTGCGGCGCGGATCTCATCGCCGGTATCGCCGACGACAACGCCGATCTCGCGCACGCCAGCGTCGCGGATGGACTCGATCACGCGAAACAGCACTGGCTTGTTGGCCACCGGCACGAGCTGCTTGGCACTTGTGTACGTGATCGGGCGCAGACGCGTGCCCTTTCCACCGCTCAGCACGAGACCTTTCATAGATCCTCCTAAAATACTTCGCTGTAGAACGATACCACTCGCGCTAAAGAGATGCTCGCGGGGGCGGGGGCTGCGCCCCGAGCCTCCATACACATCACGCTCGTTCCACGGAACCCGTTTTGATGCTGCGCAGTGCGGTTTTTTCGGCATGCGGCAGCGCCTCAGAAAAGGCTGCGCGCGTTCTCATAATCCTACCGCACAAAAAGAGCACGGAGGATGAGAATCCCTCCGTGCTCCACTGACCTGGGGCTGAGATATGCGCTAGCGCCGCGGGCGAACCGCGCCGTAGTAGCGCGACGACCAGTAGCGATCGTACAGGCTGGAGATCTGCACGCCGTAGCGCGGGCTCATGGCGTGGACGATCCGCCCGCCGCCGATGTACATCCCGGCGTGGGTGATGCCGCGCCGACCGTCGGTGTTGACGAAGAACACCAGGTCGCCGGGGGAGAGATTTTCCATCCCGCCGACCTGCACGCCGCCGCCGGAGAACTGCGACGCTGCGGTGCGCGGCAGCGAGATCCCGTACTGCGCATAGGAGTAGACCAGCAGGCCGGAGCAGTCGAAGCCGTTGCGCGGGCTCGACCCGCCCCAGCGGTAGCGATAGCCGACAAACTGCGCCGCGAAGCTCGCCACATCGCCGCTCGCCTTAATCTTGCTCAGCCCGACGCCGGCCGTGGTGCGGCCGACCGAGCGGCTCGGTGCCGTTGGCAGCTTGGGGAAGTCCTTCGTCAGCGGTACGCGGCGGAGCACGTGTGCCGATACATTCAGCAGGTCGCTGAAGATCCAGGCTTTGGTACCATCTTCCAGACGCACCTTGTACCAGTCATCGTACTTGCCGAGCAGATCGACGACCAGGCCAGCGTTGACGGTGTTGACCCGCGCATAGCGCGAGTCTGGCCCTTTGCGCAGGTTCACCTTGTTGTCGTTAATCTTGCCGACGAGATTCGGTGCTGGGTCTGGGACCGTGTCGGTGACGGTCAGACGATTGATAACCCCATCATTGATGACCAGGAAATCGCCCTTGACCCAGCCATCGTCGCCGTCGCGCGTCCCGACGTGGAACCAGTCCTGATAGATTTCGAGCAGATCGAGCTGCGCGCCAGCGTCGAGCTTCTTGATCGAGACATAGTTCGTGCCGGGGCCATCGCGCAGCGCGAGGCTATCCTCGCGCACCTGGCCGATTTTGGGTGGCGGCGGCGGCGGGATGAGCGACTGCGGCACATCATCGAGCAGCGCGACCTGCGAGTCGTCGATCGACAGCAGCTCGCCGGAGATCCAGTGGACTGGCGCGCCGAACCGCTCCCGCACCTGGAACCAGTCGTTGAATTTCCCAATGACCTGGAGCGCAGCGCCCTGCGTCAGCCGGTCGACGACATCATAGTCGGTGCCTGGGCCATTGCGGAGATTTATCTGATCGCCATCGATCGCCACCTGGATCATGGTGGGCGCGAGCGTTGCCGAGCGCGAGACAAAGGAGAGGGGGACGGGGAGATCGGCGCTCTCTTCGATCGGATCATCGCCTGCGGCATCGACAGTATTGATGCTGATCGGCGCGACCGGGAGCGGGATGGGCTCGATGTTCTGCGATACAACGGCCGGGACGCTCAGCGCGCTCTGGCGCTGTACCGGGCTCACGGTGCTGAGGAGAACAGCGGCGGGGATCGTCACCAGCGCAACGGCATGGAGAAGAAACCGCGAAGGGAGCTGACTTATAACGCTGCTAGGGTAGGCAAGGGCCGTGCGTATCGATGCTTGGTGAACCGTCACAGCTTGCGTCTGCTCGACCTGACGCTTGTGTTGACGGCTCGCACGCCGTTGCAGAGTAACCAGGTCTCCTGCGCTTAGTGGCGGCAGGGGGCGCTGACTCTGCTCTATCATGGAGCATCTCCTCGTGATGGATCCACCACACAACGCTCGAAGGAGACCACTCCCTCAAAGCCTCTCGTATGCGGAGCGATCTATTTATGCGGAGCCGCAGAACCCGAGCATAGATTAGTCACGAACCTGATAGGTTTATGAAATCTTGATGATCGGTAAATAGGATTTTACTTTATGACCCCTGAGTTGTCAACTACAAAATACTCATCCCGGCTGTAACAAGATGACAGAGCGGCTACATTAGCGTCCCAACAGCTGTGCGGCGAGCCGCTCGACCGCGCCAGGGACGGCATATTCGGCGTATGGATCGACTGGATCGACGTTCATCTGGACATCATCAGCGCCGAGCGTATAGCGCTCGATGGCGGCGGGGGCGATATCGTGCAGCGCCCAGGTCAGGCCGATCAGCCGCTGCTGCGGCATGTCGATCCGCACATCATCGCGGAGCGTCTCGCTCAGCCGCT
>JAYUUK010000251.1:0-4095 GCA_043754595.1 Roseiflexaceae bacterium
AACGCAAAACGGTTGAGCGCACAACGGAGAACAGGAGCGCACTGGGATGCGCTGCATCGTGCGGCGGAGTGGATCAACCGTTTTGCACTCCGCTATAGCTGGCACGAGCGGCGACCGAGCGCGATCGACGATTGACGTTGGCAAAACCTGGAGGGTAGAATGTCAGCACAGCGAATCCAGCCACTCCCGCGCCTGACGCCGGATGCGTACCTGGCATTTGAGCGCGCGAGCGAGGTCAAACACGAGTATCACGATGGAATCATCACGCTGCAGGCGGGTTCGAGCTCGCCGCACGCGCGGCTGACGGCGCGGCTCACGGGGATGGTATATCGTGAGCTAAACGGACGCCGCTGCACGCTCTACAGCAGCGACATGCGCGTGACATTGCCCAACCGCCGCAGCTATCTGTACCCTGACTTAATCGTCGCGTGCGGCGAGACGGCCTACGAAGACTCGCGTCAGGATACGCTGACCACGCCAACGCTGATCATTGAGGTGCTCTCGCCCTCGACCGAGCGCTACGACCGCGGCAAGAAGTTTAAGGCCTATCAGACCATCCCGTCGTTCCAGGAATATCTGCTGGTGGCGCAAGATGTGGTGCTGATCGAGCACTACACGCGGCTGGCCGAGAGCCTCTGGTCGTTCGAGGTTATCACCGAGCGCGGCGCGCTGATCACGCTCAGCAGCATCGGCTGTGCGCTGTCGGTCGCCGAAATCTATGAGTCGGTGGTCGCCGAGGATCTGCCAGAAGATCCTCCGCCAGCCGACGAGCCGCCGGCAGCCAATCAGCCTGCCCCCACATCCTGAAGCCACTCGACGATATCGGCGAGCTGCTCATAGCTCAGCTCGTGGCCCATCGGATAGCTGATCAGGGCCACGTCCGCGCCGAGCTGCCGCAGCAGTTCGCGGGTGGCCTGCGCGTGATGGAACGGCACCACCTCGTCTGTCGTGCCGTGCATCAGCAGTACCTGCTTGTCGCTCAGGCGCGTCGCCTCGCCGTCGATGCTAGCATCGTTAAGCACCGCCCCGGCCTCGATCCCGCTTAGCAGCAGCGCCGCGCCCGCCAGATCCGGCCGCGCGATCAGCAGCGCGCCAGACATGCCCGCCCCCTGGCTGAAGCCGCCAAGAATCACGCGCTCCGGGGTGCCGCCGGCGTACAGCGCCAGCGCGCCCTCGACGAAGCGCTCGTAGATGGCGAGACAGCGCCGCGCCTGCCCTGCGTCCCAGGTGACGCCATCTGGCCCGCCGCTGAGCTCGAACCATGCGTAGCCGCCCTGCATCATCAGCGGCAGCGGCGCGCGCGGGCAGATGACCGTCAGCGATGCCGCCAGCGAGTCGGCGATGGCGAATAGGTCGCCCTCGTTTGCGCCAAAGCCGTGGGCCAGCACCAGCACCATCCCATCGTCCGCGCCGCGCCGCACCAGATACGGCAGCGCCAGGTCAGTCAGCAGCTCGGTCTGAAAATCCATCGCATCCTCGCTATGGGCAGGCGGTCGGCGCGTCGATCGTCACCGGCTCGTTGTACCCGCCAAACGTTGCCGTCCAGGTCGCAGAGCCGCCGCTGGTCTGCTGCTCGCTCAGCACGATCCGGCTCAGCCGGCCGGTCACCACATCGCTCCATAGGTCGATCGTGAGCGGGCCGCGCAGCAGGTCTCCCGGCGGGTCGGCCACCGTCCCGCGGATGTGGTGGCTCATCGCGCCCGCCACCTCCTCATCGCCGACGAGCTGCGCGTCGCTGAGCTGATCGCCGGCGGCGCTGGCGATCCCATCGAGCAGCGCCCCGATATTGGGGACGCTGTCGTCGGTCACGCACTGCCACGTGCCGTTGAGCGGGTCGGTCATGTAGCGCTTGCCGCCAACGGCAATGATCTGGATCTTGAGCGCGCCGAGCAGGGTCTGGGCGCTGACCGTCGCCATGCCATCGGACGGCCTGCGGATGACGCCCTGCGCGCCGCTGATCCGCGCCAGTTGGTTTTTGTCGGCGTAGATCGGCCGCCCGGCCACCACCAGGTCGAAGCGCAGGCTGCTGGCGGCCACGGTCGCGGCGGCGGCGGCTTTGGCGATTGCAGCGGCGCTGGGCAGCGGCGTCGGGCTTGGCGGCGTGGGCGTAGGGCTCGGCAGCGGCGTGGGGCTCGGCGGCGGTGTGGGGCTCGAAGCGGCAATACCTCCGGCGGGTGCGCGGGTGGCCGTGGGCGATGACGCTGGGGCGCAGGCGGCGAGCGCGGCGAGCAGCAGCAAGGCGGGCAGGGTACGGTAGCACATATTAGTTCACCAGCGGGTTGCGTAGAAATTTGTAGGCGTCATAGATTTCGGAGTGGTGTTCCTGCAGCCGAGTCTCCCACGCGTCTGGGCCGTTGCGGCGGATGAACTGGACCTCGGAGCGGTAGATCGGAAACACCCAGAGCGTCTGGATCATCAGCTGCGGCCGCTCGATCTGGCCGTATGGCTGCTCGTAGATCTGCGGGTCGTCAAGGTAGGGGTAAGTGTAGTAGAGATACTCCATGCCGGATCCTGGCACCACTGGCTCGCCGATCGGGAGGATGAACCCCGGCCCGACCTCGATGGCGTGATTGTACGGGTGCTCGGCGATCAGCACCAGCAACTCGGCGATCGCGTGCTCGTGCGGCTGCGGCGCGTGCATGATGTACTCGTAGCGCACGCCGCGCGGGTCGCCGAAGCTCGCGGGCGAGCCAGGGACGATCTGGCGGCTGGCGCCAAGGGTGCAGAAGGTGGTGAACAGCTCGTTCGCCGGGTAGCACAGCACAGCGAAGTTATCCGAGACGGACGACGGCTGCCCATCCTCGGGCGCGGCGGGGCGGATGAGATACTCTGGCGTGCCCTTCCAGCGCAGATAGTTATCGAACACCAGCGTCGCCGGGTCGCCGTCGCGGACGAACGCCGCATCGAGCACGGATTTGAAATCTGAGCTTTCGATCGTTGTCATAGCGTGGCATTATAGAGCATTCTTAGAGGAAAGGGATAGTCTTGGGGACACCCAGAGGGTACCCGGCCCCCAAACCCCCGCTATGCGCTTCGCGCAGCGGAACACGCGGGATGCATACCCCCACCTCGCTGTGCGCTTCGCGCGTTTACAGCGCATGTAGCATCGCTATTTCTGCACCAACCAGATCGCGCCGTCGCGGGCTGGGATCTCCAGCGCGGCCGTGGCCTCATCGAGGATGGCGCCGCCGTCGCCGAACAGCGGCGTAATGGCCGACGCCTGGAGCTGAAATTGCGCCGCCCTGGGTTCGTCGCTGTTGTTCAGCCCGATGAGCAGCGTCTCGCTCGCGTCCTCGCGGACGAAGACCAGCACGGCGTCGTCGCTGAAGACGACGCGCATTTCGCCAGTGCGCAGCGCGGGGTGGGCGTGGCGGATGGCGATTAGCGCGGTGTGGTAGGCCAGCACAGCGCGGTCCCAGCGCTCTGGGTGCGCCCACGGCATGGTCTGGCGGCAGTCCGGGTCTTGGCCGCCGGGCAGCCCGATCTCATCGCCGTAGAAAATCGACGGCGCGCCGGGGAAGGTCATCAGCAGGATCGTCGCGATGCGGACGCTGGCAGCGTCGCCGCCGGCGATATTCAGCAGCCTGGCGGTGTCGTGGCTATCGAGCAGGTTGAGCTGCGCCAGCGCGATCTCGCGCGGGTAGAGATCGAGCACGTCGCGTAGCCGGTCGGCGAGCTCGCTCCCGCCGATCGCCGGCTCCGGGTCGTACGAGCGGTCGAAGACGAGCTGGTGAACCACCCGCGGCCCGGCGGCGTAGGCGATGGCGGCCGAGGTGAACAGGTAATTCATCGTCGCGTCGAACTGGTCGCCCTGGAGCCACTGCCGCGCGTCGCGCCAGACCTCGCCGACGATGTAGGCATCGGGGTTGATGGCTTTGACCCGCTGCCGAAACTCCTGCCAGAAGCCGGGGGTGCGGATCTCGAACGGCACATCGAGCCGCCAGCCGTCGATTCCGAAGCGCAGCCAGTGCTCGGCCACCTGCATGATAAACTCGCGCACCTGCGGGTTATCGGTGTTGAGCTTTGGCAGCGCGCGGTTGTTGACCCAGGCCAGGTAGTTGGCTGGCTTGTCGCCGTCGTAGGCGCTGAGCGGCC
>JAYUUK010000252.1:0-4093 GCA_043754595.1 Roseiflexaceae bacterium
AGCTCGACCTGCTGGATGCTCTTCTCCATCAGCGCGGTGTTGGTGGCCAGCAGTTCGTCGGCCTGACTGCGGGTCTGGTGCGTCACCTGCTTGCTAATGGTGGCCCATACCACCGTCATGTACGTGACAATGGCGCCGATAAAGCCGAAGGTGAAGATAAAGCTGATCATCTGCGCGGTCGGGTCGGCCCACCCGATCGGCGCGATCAGGCCGCTGAACTCGGCGATCGCCATGACGATACATAGCACCAGCGCGACCAAAAAGACATACAGGCTATCGCGCGAACTTGCCAGCAGCCCGGCAGCGATCACGGGAAAGAAGAAGATCATCATCGCCGAGCCGCTGATCCCGCCGGTGGCGTACATGATCAGCACGATCGTCGGGATCATGCCATAGATCAGGAGCCGTACCGCCAGCATATGCTGCTCGGCGCGGCGGGCGAGCCAGATAGCTACCGAGAGCAGCGCGAACACCACAAACGCGCCGGCGATCGCCGGCGCGGCGCGATCTTGGCCGCCGAGCCCTCTGAGCAGCAGCAGCATCAGCACTTCGGCGATCACCCCCGCAACCGTCAGCCCGCGCGAGATGTTAAAGACGACCTGCGAGCGCTGGGCGGCATCGCCCTGAATACTTGAGGCAAACCAGGAGCTAGCTGGCCGATAGAGAGAGTGCTGCATACGATCCTCTGCTAATGTATATTCGAGCGCGCGAGCACCGCGCCGCGCGCCACAACCCGCGCATCGAGCGCCACAATCAGCGCGCCCTCGTAGCTGACAACCCCGATAGCCCACTCGCGGTAGCGTCGCGCAGCGATCAGGGGCGGGAGCGGCGCTACCTCCGCCGCGTGGACGAAGCTGAGCACTTCGCTGACCAGGAGCGCCACGCGCTGCCGGCGCAGCTGCACGATCAGCGCGTGCTGACGTCGCCGCGCGCTATGCTCGGGGCTGCCGATCAGCGCGGCGAGCTCGGCCACCAGCGGCTGCGTCCCATCGGGGTCGCGCGGCAGCGCGCCATCGCTCGCCACCTGGAGCGTCAGCACGTCATCGCGGCGCAGCGCATAGCGGCGGCGCTCGGTGCGGACGACGATCAGCGCGTGGGGGCTCACGATGCGCCGACCCCGCGCAGCGCGCCGATCACCGCGCCGAGGTCGATCATCATCACCGGCTGCTCATCGGCCCTGGCGATGCCGCTGAGCAGCCGCCCGCGCGACGGGTCGATCGCCGATGGCGCTGGAGAGACGCTCTCGGGGTCAATGGCGGTCAGGTCGAGCACGGCGTCGGCGTGCAGCGCCACGTCGGTCTCCTCATGGACGAGCAGGACGAGCCTGGACGAGCGGGTGGTCTGCGGCGTATCGAGGCCGAGCAGCGGGCGGATATCGGCGACGGGGATGATCGCGCCGCGCTGGCTGATGATGCCAGGGAAGACGGCGGGGGCACCGGGAATCGGCGTGATATCGCGGTAGCGCGCCACCTCGCGGATCGCGCTCGACGGCAAGGCATAGAGCTCGCGGTCGAGCCTGATGATCAGAGTGTTGAGCTGAGTATCGACCATAGATGCGCTCGCTGCTCCAGACGATCGGGCGAGTTGCCACGATCCTCTGTAGCATAGCGAGCGGCCTGTGGTATAGCAAGACTCGGGGCTATTCGATCGGGTGTCAATCTGTAGGCAGCCCATGCCTTCGATGATCAGGCCGACACAGTGCCAATCGAGATTGCGACGTCCGAGACGCGGCGCGTGACACACGAGCGGGCACATCTGACGGCGGCGTGACGCGACACCCGCCACGTTGCACCACTATCGGGATTCGTGGTATGATCATTATTGCTACGATCTACCACCGAACATCATTTATACTTCACTTCGGAGGTTTTCTATGCCATTATCAAACGATAAATTACTCAACGTCGCTCTTGGTGTCGTTATTTTGCTGATAGACATTATTTTAGTAATTGCTTTGGTTTTCCCGAATCTGGGCAAGCGAATATTCCATCATACGCCTCTCGCTGACATCGTGAAACCTGCGGATCGAATCGCTGAACGGATCAGCAAGTTGTGCTTGGTAGGTATCAGCTTCTTTTTTGGCGTACAGCTTCTTTTCGATCCACTCAGCCTGGTTATATGTACCGATCGGGCAAATCCTGTGTTCATACGCTTTGCTTTGTCCGTGGCAATTGCTATATTGATAATTATCAATTTATTTATCCAAAGAAAATTACAGTCGGAGAATAAAACAGTTAAACAAGATCCCAGGCGTTCGATACTGAGCTCATTCGTGGCCTTTGGAATAGGTCTCCTTATGATTGGAGCGTTCCTAATATTCCTCAACAATAGAACTGGCCGACCATTCGAAACACTTGATCGCATAGAAATGGTATCGAGCTCTGAGGGATGGTCAATAGGAAGTTCATACTTAACTGGCATTATGTATCACTATATCGACGGGACATGGCAACGCGAAACTATTCCCGACATAGGAATACTCACTGGTATATCTATGATATCGCCACAGGAGGGATGGGTTGTCAGCAACAACGACTCGATGCTGTATTACGATAACGGCACTTGGGTCTTGAAGCCAAGTCCGGTCGGCGAACTACGAAGCGTGGATATGATATCAGCCGATGAGGGATGGGCGGTGGGGAACTTTGGCACCATTTTACAGTTTTCACGTGGTCAGTGGATCGAGGTACAGAGTCTCGTAACTGAGCCGCTGGAGAGTATTTCGATGCTCTCTGAAACAGATGGTTGGATCGTTGGCGGTAATAGAAACGATGGCACAACGCCGAGCATCATACTTCGCTACCAGCGTGGCAAATGGATACCGTACACCAGTCCAACACCATTGCCGTTACTCGCGGTACAGACACTCTCTGCGACGGAAGCCTGGGCGGTTGGAGGAACATCGTATCCAGAAGCGAAAAGTATCATCCTCCATTTTTATGATGGGGCGTGGCGGATCGTCGATAATCCTTCATACATCCCGCTTTCCGCTATCGAGATGACATCTACAAACGATGGGTGGGCGGTCGGCGGGGGCTTTTTTCGCGCCCCGTTTCAGTGTAAGACCCCACATCAGACCGTGCAAGTCTCGACGCTCCTTCGCTATCAGGACGGAGCGTGGACGCGGTACGCCGATTATCCAGACATAGCACTCCAAGACATAGCTATGCGCAGCAGCGGAGATGGCTGGATCACCGGATGGAATGCGTTTTGGCGCTACACCGGGAATAATTGGGCACAGGTTCAATCCGTCCCTTGAACGGCGATGAATCGTGTTGCGCAGGTGATGCTCGGCGCCGAAGCACCCACGCATAGAGCAATCTTATCAAAATAGGAAAGGGGAGGTCTCGGGGACACCCAGAGGGTATCCGGCCCCCAAACCCCGATGCGCATCACGCTTCACCGCAGCAATGCGCAGCAGGAAGGAAAAAGCGCTTCCATGGAACGGAGCGCCCGCGCGCAACGCCTCAGAAAAACAAGCTTGATGCGCAGGGGCTGCGCCCCCAAACCCCCGCTCTGTGCTTCGCGCGTTTACAATGCGCTAATAGCTGACCATGGCGAAGATCGAGCGCGGCTTGAGCCGCTCGCGGCCGCCGAGAAATGACAGCTCGACGACGAAGGCGACCTCGTTGACCACCGCGCCGGCCATCTCCACCAGCTGCGCCGCCGCCGCCACGGTGCCGCCAGTGGCGAGCAGGTCGTCGACGATCACCACCTGCGCATCTGGCACAAACGCGTCGCGGTGGATCTCAAGCGTGGCCGAGCCGTACTCCAGCTCGTAGGCGACTTGGTAGGTTGCTGCGGGGAGCTTGCCGACCTTGCGGATCGGCACGAGCGGGACGCCGAGGCGGTAGGCGAGCGGCGCGCTGAAGATGAACCCGCGCGACTCGATGCCGGCAACCGCGGTCACGCCGCGCTTGGCGTAGCGCTCGGCGAAGCCATCGATCACCTGGCGAAACGACGCTGGGTCGCTGAGCAGCGTGGTGATATCTTTGAACTGCACCCCCGGGATGGGGAAATCGGCGATATTACGGATTTTATCGGCGAGATCGATGGTGGTCATTGGTGTTATTCTTTCGGTTTTTCTCTCCGG
>JAYUUK010000253.1:0-38773 GCA_043754595.1 Roseiflexaceae bacterium
CAATCCACTACCGGTAGTGACTGTTCTTGAAAACTCTTTACACTTCGCGTGTGCTTGGCATAGAACGGGCGTTTCATCCAGTGGTTTTGGAGAGGATACAGGGGTGCTCCAAATAGGCTCGTCTTTCGATACGACTTTTGCAAGCACGATGACATCTGACACAGAGGCGATATTTTTAGGATCAACACCCACAAGTATTCCGCCTATTGTAAGCGAAAATGCATCATTCGAGGCAGGATTTGCTATAGAGGCAGGATAGGCCGTAGATTCAATAGTATCGGATTTGACTTCGGGAGGGGGATAAGAGACCGACGAATCCGCAACAATTCTTTCTGGAGAAAAAAGCAAAAATATAGCACCTATGGAAAGCGCAACAGCAATACTGATAAGGATCCATTTTATTAACGCATTCATAATTATTCGCTTTCGCTTACTAATCCAGTTAATAGGGCCATACTAGAGCAATCCTATCAGCCGAGTTGTGCTTTGCGCGTTTACACGTCAAATAGGATTGCTCTAGTATGGAACAGGGTCTTCACTCACCATGCCGCTTGTCCGGCCAGCACCCAGACCGCCATCTCGCCGGGCGCGCGGTTGTCCCAGGCGTAGTACGGCACGAAGGTCAGCGGCTGCGGCGCGCCTGCCTGGTCCACGCCATCGGCGAGGATGACGGTCACGCTGCCGAGCAACTCAGGCCGGTGCTCGCTGCGCAGCGCCGCGTCAGCGGGGAGGCGCAGCGTCTCAAGCGGCGCGGCGTGGTCGCAGCCCTCCAGACAGTAGACCAGCGGCCCGTAGCGCAGCGCCACCCTGCCGCGCTGCGCCGCCACCAGCGGGTGGGCGTCGATGCGCTGTGGCACAAGCGGCAGGTCGAGCGTGACGACATCGCCGGCGGCCCAGGTTCGCTCGATCGTGAGGTAGCCACTGTCAAGCGTCAGCTCGATGGCCGCGCCGTTGACGCTGGCCGTGGCACCAGCGGCCCAATCGGGGATGCGCAGCCGCAGCGCGAAGCTGGTCGGCTGCTCGGGGCTCAGCATCAGCCGCACCGCGCCGTCCCACGGCAGCCCGGCTTCGAGCCGCACGCCGACGGCCGCGCCGCCGATGGTCACCTCGGTCTGGCTGGCGATGTAGAGCTGGACACTGAGGCTCGCTTCGCCCGTGGCGTAGATATAGCCGCCGAGCGATGCCAGCAGCCGCGAGATATTTGGCGGGCAGCAGGCGCAGCCAAACCAGCCGCTGCGGTGGTGCGACCCATCGCTGGCGAGCGGGTTGCCGTAGAAGTAACGCTGCCCGTCCAGCGAGATGCCGCTGAGCGCGCCGTTGTAGAGCGCGCGCTCCAACGTATCGCCGTAGCGCCCATCGCCGGTGAGGCCGAGCATGCGCTGCGCCCAGAAGATCAGCCCGATCGCGGCGCAGGTCTCGGCGTAGGCGGTCTCGTTCGGCAGATCGTAGTCATCGCCGAAGCCCTCGATCCGCGCCTGCTGGCCGATGCCGCCGGTGACGTACAGCTGGGCCTCGGCCATATGGTCCCACAGCCGCTCGCAGGCCGCCAGCAGCGAATCGTCGCCGCGCGCGCCGGCCAGATCGGCCATGGCGCTGTAGAGGTACATGGCGCGCACCGCGTGGCCGACGGCCCGCTCCTGCTTCCTCACCGGCAGGTGGGCCTGGTTGTAGGCGTAGCCGCCGGCCCAGAACGCGGCCGGGTCCTCGCCGCGCGCGATAGCCTCGGCGTCGTAGTAGTGCGGCTGGCTGCCGCGCTCGTCCACGAAGTAAGCCGCCAGATCGAGCCAGCGCGTCTCGCCGGTGGCCCGCGCGAGGCGTATGAGCGCCAGCTCGATCTCGGGGTGGCCGCAGTAGCCGCGCCGCTGGCCGGGCGCTGTGCCGAACACCGAGGCGATATAAGCGGCGTAGCGGCGCATCACATCCAGCAGGTCGCGCTTGCCGAGCGCCTCGTAGCGCGCCACCGCCGCCTCGATCAGGTGGCCGGCGCAATACAGCTCGTGCCAGTCGCGCAGGTTGGCCCAGCGGTTGTCCGGCTCCAGCCGCGTGAAGAACGAGTTCACGTAGCCGTCGGGCTCCTGAAGCGCGGCGAACAGCGCGCAGACTGCGTCGGTCTCGGCCTCGAGCGCGGCGTCAGGGTGGGTGGCGAGCGAGTACGATGCGCTCTCCAGCCATTTGGCCACATCGTGGTCCCAGAACATCACGGTGGTGCCGCCCCAGGCGTGGCGCGCGGCGAGCGACGGGTCGGCCGGGACATCGCGGCGCAGCAGATCGATGCAGCCGACGCGGCGCAGGTTCTCCAGCTGTGACGGGATGGTGAGCGCGCGATTGGCCGCCAGGCGCGGGGCGAAGAATCCGTCTGGGCTGGCGTCCAGGTTCACGGCGCGCCACGGGACGGGGGTCGATCGACGGTGGAGCATCGGTGTACCTCCTCGAGATTTGTACAAGTGTAGCACAGCGGTGGCGGCGCATAGTGGGGGCGACGTGGGCGACGGTGTGGGGAGGGGGGTGAGCCGTAGGGGCGAAGCGCGCCGAATCGAGCCTGGGAGGAAGGGCATGCCGAGCGCTTGCTTCGCCCTTACGGACGACGACGTGGGCGACGCGCGGGGCGGACGACGGCGGGCGATGCGGTGGTGGGAATGGTATACTAGCGCCGACACATCAGCACTGAGGAGCACTATGACACAGCCCAACGACGCGACGTCCGCGACGGGCGGCCGCGCCGCAGACCAGGATTTTGTGCTACAGCGCATCCAGCCGGCGCTGCTTGGGCTGATGGACGGCAGCGTCAGCACGCTCGCGCCGATCTTCGCCACCGCCGGGCTCACCGGCCGCCCGATCGACGCGTTCTACGTTGGGCTCGCCGCCAGCGTCGGCGCGGGGATCAGCATGGGCCTCGCCGAGGCGCTCAGCGATGACGGCGTGGTCAGCGGGCGCGGCTCGCCGCTGATGCGCGGCGCGATCACCGGCGCGGCCACCGCTATCGGCGGGATGCTTCACACCCTGCCGTTCCTGATCGCCAACCTTCAGACCGCGCTGACGCTGGCGTATGTCGTCGTCATCGTCGAGCTGCTGGTGATCGCCTCCATCCGCTACCGCTACATGCGGAGCCCGCTCGGCCAGACCATCGTGCAGGTGATCGTTGGCGGTGGGGTGGTCTTCGCTGTCGGTGTCTGGCTCGGCCGCATCGGCGCTGGAGTATAAGGAGCTACCGTGACAACCCCCAAAATGACGATCTACGGCACCGCGTGGTGCAGCGACTGCAAGCGCGCCAAGAAGTTTCTCGGCGAGCAGCGCGTCCAGTACACCTGGGTCGATATCGAGCGCGACGCCGATGGGCAGTCACTGGTCGAGCGGCTCAACGATGGCAGGCGCGTTGTGCCGACGATCGTGTTCGACGATGGCTCCAAGCTCGTCGAGCCGTCCAACGCCGAGCTGGCCGCCAAGCTCGGGCTCCAGACCCAGGCGGCCATGAGCTTCTACGACCTGATCGTGGTCGGCAGCGGGCCGGCCGGGCTCACCGCCGCGCTCTACGCCGCCCGCGAGGGGCTCGATGTGCTGGTCGTCGAGCGCGGCGGCCTCGGCGGGCAGGTCGGCATCACCGAGGTGCTGGAGAACTACCCGGGCTTCCCGGACGGCATCGGCGGCGGCGAGTTCGCCGATCGGCTGACGGCTCAGGCCAGGCGCTTCGGGGTCGAGCTGCTCCAGGCGCAGCAGGTCGATAGCCTCGGCGCGCGCGGCAATACCCGCTGCATTGTCACCGGCGACGGTAAGGAGTACGGCGCGCGGGCGCTGTTGCTGGCCCCCGGCTCGACGTACCGCCGCCTCGGCATCCCAGGCGAGGACGAGTTGATCGGGGCCGGCGTCCACTTCTGCGCCACCTGCGACGGGCCATTCTACAAGGGGCAGCACGTGGCGGTGGTCGGCGGCGGCAACAGCGCCGGCGAGGAGAGCCTGTTCCTCACCCGCTTCGTCGAGCGAGTCACGCTGCTGGTTCGCGGCCCATCGATGAGCGCCAGCAAGCTGGTGGCCGATAAAGTCGCCGCTAACCCCGCCATCGATCTGCGCTTCAACACCGAGCTGCGCGCGCTCCACGGCGACAAGCGGCTGAGCGGGATCACCGTCCATGATAAGACCAGCGATAAAGACGAGGAGCTCACCCCGGCCGGGCTGTTCGTTTTCATCGGGCTGGACCCCAACACCGGCTGGCTGCCGCCGGAGATTCGCCGCGACCAGTACGGTTTTATCATCACCAGCCAGACGCTTGAGACCAGTATGTCCGGGGTGTTCGCCGCCGGCGATGCGCGCAAGGGCAGCACCAAGCAGGCCGCCAGCGCGGCCGGCGAGGGGGCGACGGCGGCGCTGATGATCCGCGAGTATCTGCGCGGCATGTAATACGCTAGCGCTGGCAGCCTGGGCAGAAGTAGGTCATCTGCGCGCCGAGCTTGACGCGGGCGATCTTCGCGCCGCAGCGCGGGCAGGGCGCGCCATACTGGCCATAGACGTTGCGCCGGTGCCGCGCCGTCCCGCGCACGCCCCACAGGTCGGTCATGGTGCCGCGCGCGTCGAGCCCCTCGGCCAGCACCGCCCGCGTCGCCGGCAGCAGCCGCCCGATCTCGTCGTCGGTCAGGCTGCGCGGCTGGCGCTGCGGGTCGATCTGCGCCAGCCACAGGCTCTCGTCGGCGTCGCGGTTGCCGAGGCCGGCCAGGATGCGCTGGTTGATCAACAAATTCTTGAGCGCGCCGCGCCGACCGGCAAAAATCGTGGCCAGCTGCGCCGCTTCGAAGGTTTCGTCCAGCAGGTCGGGGCCGAGCTCATCAAGCTTGAGCTGCTCGGTCACCACGCCCGCCGGCCCGGCGGCGGCCCGCGCGTAGCCCATCTCGTCGCGGAACACCAGCAGCCGCCCATCGTCCAGCGTCATCGTTAGCACCGCGTCGGCGAACGGCGGCGCGCCTGCGTCCATAAGCCGCAGCGTCCCGTGCAGCGAGCAGTGCATCGCCAGCAGCCCGCCGCCGCTCAGGTCCAGCAGCATATACTTGGCGCGGCGGTGGGCGCGCAGGATCTCGCGGCCGGCCAGCGCGTCGGCGAACGCCTCGGCCGATGGATAGCGGATGGTATCGGGCACGAGCACCGTCGCGCCAACGAACGACCGGCCGACGAGCGCCGCCATGTCGCGCACCAGGATCTCAACCTCGGGCACCTCTGCCATACGTCCCCCGTTCATCGCCGCTCAGTCCCGCGGCCCACAATGCAAGACCGAGGATGCAAGAACGAGACCAGCTGTAGGAGGCCGCAATGCACCCGCTCGCCGCCCGCTTCACCGCCTTCGCCGCCGAGACCGATGGCAGCTCGCCGCTCTACCGCCGGCTGTCGCTGGCCATCGCCGAAAACGACGCCATCCTCGATCTCGCCGCGCGCGCCATGCCCGGCCAGCTGCAGCCAAACATGCTGTTCGGCGCGGTTCAGCTGCTGCTCGCCCAAGACCTGGCGCACCCGCTCGCGGCGTTCTACCCGAGCCTTACGGCCGCGCCGATCGATGGCGACCCGTCTCCCGCGTTCGCGGCGTTCTGCGCCGAACATAGCGCGGCGCTCGGGGCGATCATCGCCGCCCGCCGCGTCCAGACCAACGAGGTGCGCCGATCCGGGCTGTTGCTGCCGGCCTTCGGGCTGGTGTCGGCCGAGGCCGGGCTGCCGCTCGCCCTGATCGAGATCGGAAGCAGCGCCGGTCTGAACCTCCGCTGGGACACGTACGGCTATCGCTATGGCGAAAGACGCGTCGGTGCTGCGTCAGCGCCGGTGCAGCTCAGCGTCGCGCCGCGCTCGCCCGTCCCGCTGCCCGATACCATGCCGGCGGTCGACTGGCGAGTCGGCGTGGATCTGGCCCCGGTGGATACCGCAGACGGCGCGGCCGTCGCCTGGCTGCGCGCGCTGATCTGGCCAGAGCACGCCGAGCGCTTCGCGCTGCTGGACGCCGCCATCGCCGAGCTGCGCCGCGACCCGCCGCGCATCATCGCCGGCGATGCGCTCGCGCTGCTGCCAGGGCTGCTCGCCGAGGCTCCGGCGGGCGCGGCGCGCTGCGTCTACGATACCTTCACCGTCAACCAGCTCACGCCAGGCGGGCGCGCCGAGCTGGAGCGACAGATCGCTGCGGCGTCGCTGGATGCTCCGGTCTGGCGCATCCATCTCGGCTGGGAGTCCGGCGCTGCGCCCGAGCTGTCGCTGACCCGCTACGCCGCTGGCGCGCAGCATCGCCGCGCGCTGGCCCGCTGCGATCCGCACGGCGCCTGGATCGCGTGGCGAGACCTCGCTACATAAGATTCAGGGTCGACCCGCGAGACTTGGCAGGTCTTGGGCATCTTCCTCACCGGGCCGCAATATCGGGTATAATCCCGTGGTACAGACGTGCGGATCGCGGGCCGCGTGAGGAGCAGCGCAGTGATAGACAAGATCTTTATCGCCATCGATGTCGAGACGACCGGGCTAGAGGCCGGCACCGACGAGATCATCGAGGTGGCGGCGGTCAAGTTCCGCCCCGGCGAGGTGCTCGAGACCTTCGCGCAGCTGGTCAAGCCGCGCCACTCGCTGCCGCTCAAAGTCACGCAGCTGACCCACATCACCACCGAGATGGTGGCCGACGCGCCGGCGTTCTCGGCCGTGGCCCCCGAGCTGGTGCGCTTTTTGAAGAGCTACCCGCTCGTCGGCCACTCGGTCGGATTCGACCTGGCCATGCTCCAGGCGCAGGGGATGCGGCTGCCGCAGCGCGCCTACGATACCTTCGAGCTCGCCACGCTGCTGATGCCCAAGTCGAGCGCCTACCGTCTGAGCGCGCTCACCGCGCAGCTCGGCATCGAGCACCCTGACGCGCACCGCGCCCTGGCCGATGCCCACGCCGCCCGCGCGCTATTCTGCCATCTGCTCGGGCGCATGGACGTGCTGCCGCTCGATGAGATCAACGAGATCGTGCGCCTCACCGGTAAGCTCGCCGAGTGGGGCCCGCGCGACCTTTTTGAGGAGATCCAGCGCGAGAAGGTCAAGACCTCGTTTATCGCGCCGCCGCCAGCCTTCGCCGCCGCCGCTGCCACCGAGCCGCCGCTGCCGCTCAAGCCGAGCGGCGACGAGCGGCCGATCGCGCTCGATGATGTGCGCGGCTTCTTCGCCGCAGACGGCGCGCTCGGCAAAGCCTTCCCCGGCTACGAGCAGCGGCAGCAGCAGGTCGAGATGGCCGTCGGCGTGGCGGCCGCGCTCAACGCCGGCGATGCGCTGATGGTCGAGGCCGGCACCGGCACCGGCAAAGGCATGGCCTACCTGGTGCCGGCCGCCATGTTCGCCGCGCGTCGCGGGCAGCGGGTGGTGGTCTCCACCAACACCATCAATCTGCAGGATCAGCTGTTCTTCAAAGACATCCCTATGCTCCAGCAGATCATGGCCGAGCATACGTCCATCCGCGCCGCTGGGGCCGAGCCCGGCGCGCCGCCGTTCACCCCGGCGTTGCTCAAGGGGCGCGGCAACTACCTGTGCCTCAAGCGCTACAAAGATCTTCGGCGCGATGGCCGGCTGGTCTCAGATGAGATCAAGGCGGTGCTCAAGGCCCAGCTCTGGCTGCCCGGCACCACCAGCGGCGATCGGGCCGAGCTGATGCTGCTGGAGCGCGAGACGCCGGCCTGGAGCAAGATGAGCGCCGCCTTCGAGCAGTGTACCGGCCCGCGCTGCGAGGAGTACGAGCGCTGCTTCTTCTACAAGGCGCGCAAGCAGGCCGAGGCGGCGCATATCGTCGTCGTCAATCACGCGCTGCTGCTGGCCGACCTGATCGTGGAGACGGATGTCATCCCGCCGTACGACCACGTCATCATCGATGAGGCCCACAACCTGGAGGACGTCGCCACAGACCAGTTCAGCTTCGAGGTGGACCAGGAGCGGCTGCTGGAGTTCCTCGCCGGGCTGTACCAGGAGGGCGGCGTGCGCCTGGTGGACGGGCTGCTGGCCGAGCTGCCAACCGCCATCAACGCCAGCAAGGTCAAGGGCGAGGTCAAGCAGCGGATCGAGACTACCATCGAGCAGACCAGGCCGGCGGTGTTCCGCGCCCGCGACGCGGTCTACGGCTGTTTCAACTACCTGACGGCGTTTCTGGGCAGCACCGCCGAGGTGACGAGCTACGACGCGCGGCTGCGGGTCACCAAGGCCACTCGGCGCGACCCGGCGTGGGCCGATGTCGAGCGCGCCTGGGAGCAGCTCTCCACCCAGCTCGGCGCGCTCAGCGAGGGGATCGGCCGGCTGGAGGCGATGCTGCTGGAGCTCAAGGATCTGCAAGTGCCGGACTACGAGGCGGTGCTGATGCAGGTGCAGGCCGCAAAGCGCTACGCCACGGAGGTGCGGGTCAACATCGGCCATATCATCGTCGGCGGCGAGGAAGAGCTGATCACCTGGCTGACCCGCGAGCGCAACCGCGATACCCTGCTGCTCTCGGCCGCGCCGCTGACGGTGGCCGAGCTGCTCCAGGCCAACCTGTTCGCCAACAAGGCCACCACTGTGTTGACCTCGGCCACGCTCTCGGTCGGCGGCGACTTCAACTACGTCAAGAGCCGGATCGGGCTGGATGAGCCGGAGGAGCTGCAGCTGGACTCGCCGTTCAACTACGAGCAGAACGCGCTGGTCTACATCCCAAACGACATGCCGGAGCCAAACCACGCCAACTACCAGCGGCAGCTTGAGCAGACGATCGTGGAGCTCGCTACCGCCACCGATGGACGCATGCTGGTGCTGTTCACTGCCAACAATGCGCTGCGCACCACCCATCGCGCCATCCAGGAGCCGCTCGAAGACATCGGCATCACGGTGCTCGGCCAGGGGATCGATGGCTCGCGCCGCTCGGTGCTGGATCGCTTCCGGGAGTACCCGCGCTCGGTGCTGCTCGGCACCACTAGCTTCTGGGAGGGCGTGGATGTGGTGGGCGACGCGCTCTCGGTGCTGGTGATCGCCAAGCTGCCGTTCGCCGTCCCCAACGACCCGGTGGTGGCGGCGCGCTCAGAGGGCTTCGCCGACTCGTTCAGCGAGTATCAGGTGCCGCAGGCGATCCTGCGCTTCAAGCAGGGCTTCGGCCGGCTGATTCGCTCCAAGGAAGATCGCGGCGTGGTGGTCTGTCTCGATCGCCGGCTGCTGTCAAAACGCTATGGCCAGACGTTCCTGGACTCGCTGCCCCATACTCTTGTGCGCAGTGGGCCGGTCAAGCAGCTGCCATCGCTCGCCGCCCGCTTCCTCGCCAGCAAACAGCGCACGCCGTGACGGAGTGCGGGTGTGTAGGGACGCAGCTTCGTCCATCCTCACGCGCCACGGCCCTGTGGCGACAGCCCACCAGCGACCCCATCAAGCGCGAGGCGTAGGGGCGAAGCAGGCGCCACCAGCGATCCCATCAAGCGATCGATGCCAGTGCAGCTTCGTCCATCCTCACGCGCCACGGCCCTGTGGCGACAGCCCACCAGCGACCCCATTCAAGCGATCGATGCCAGCGCAGTTTCGCCCATACACACGCCGAACCGCGATTGTTCACGCGCCCAGCCCCAGGTCAGCGTCGGTGCGGGCGCGCACGGCGGCCAGCAGCGCCGCGTTGCGGTGGAGCGACTGCCCGTAGGACGGGACCAGCGCGCGCAGCCCATCCTGCCAGGCCGCTGTGCGCGCCCGCGCGGGGAAGCAGCGCTCGATCAGCCCGATCATGATCGACGCCGCCGTCGATGCGCCGGGCGACGCCCCGAGCAGCGCGGCGATCGAGCCGTCTGCGGCGCTCACCACCTCGGTGCCGAACTCTAGCACCCCGCCGTGCTCATCATCGTGCTTGATCACCTGCACCCGCTGCCCCGCCGTCTCCAGCTTCCACTCGTCAAGCTCCGCCGTCGGCACAAACTCGCGCAGCGCCTCCAGCCGGTCATCGGGCGACTGCGCCACCTGCTCGATCAGATATTTGGTCAGCGCCAGATTATCCAACCCGGCGGAGAGCATCGGCAGGACGTTGGTTAAGCGCAGCGAGAGTGGCAGATCGAGCAGCGAGCCGTGCTTGAGAAACTTGGTGGAGAACCCGGCGAACGGCCCGAACAGCAGCGCCCGCTCACCTTCGATCACGCGGGTGTCAAGGTGCGGCACCGACATGGGCGGCGCGCCGACCGCCGCCCTGCCGTAGACTTTGGCGTGGTGCCGCGCGATCACGTCCGGCCGCTTGCAGACCAGCCACTGCCCGCCCACCGGGAAGCCGCCGTAACCCTTGCTCTCCGGGATGCCAGATCGCAGCAGCAGCGGCAGCGAGCCGCCACCAGCGCCGATGAAGACGAATTTGGCCAGCACCTCGCGCGTCTCGTGGCTGTCGCGGTCGGTGACCTCCACCCGCCAGCGCCCGTCGCCGTCGCGGGTCAGATCGCCGACATCGTGGTGGAAGCTGGCCGTCACCCCCGGCCGGCCCTGTAGGTAGCCGAATAGGTCGCGGGTCAGCGCGCCGAAGTTCACGTCGGTCCCGATCTCCACCCGCGTCGCAGCTACCGGCTCGCCGCCGTCGCGGCCGCCCATTACCAGCGGCATCCAGGCCCGCAGCTGCGCCGGATCTTCGGAGTAGACCATGCTTGCAAACAGCGGCGAGGTCCGCATCGCCGCGTAGCGGGCGCGTAGATAGGCGATGTTCTCGGCGCCAATTACAAAGCTCATATGCGGGATGCGGCTGATGAAGTGGCGCGGGTCGCGGATAACGCCGCGCTCCACCAGCGTGGCCCACAGCTGTTTTGAGACCTCGAACGCTTCGGCGATCCCGATCGGCTTTGTGATCTCGACCGTACCATCTGGGCGGGCAGGTGTGTAATTCAGCTCGCAGAACGCCGAGTGGCCGGTGCCCGCGTTGTTCCATGCGTCAGAGCTCTCGGCGGCCGAGACATCAAGCCGCTCGAAGATCGCGATCGTCAGCGCCGGGTCCAGCGTCTTGAGCAGCGCGCCGAGCGTGGCGCTCATGATCCCGGCTCCGATCAGCACAATATCGGCCTCGGACGATGATCGCATACAGTCGCTCCTCCGCAGCAACAAGGTAGAATGCCAAGCATTGTAGCATCGACCGATGTAGCATCGATCGTGCCGCCAACTACCAGATATATGGCACGAGGCGATGGCGAACTTTCTGTGCATACGCGCCGTACCCAGGCAGATCGTGGCGCAGCAGCAGCTCCTCATCGTAGATCCGCCAGACCAGCGCCGGCAGGATCAGGCCGACCACCGCCAGCCCCCACCACGAGCCGAGCGCGAGCGCCGCGCCAGCGAGCATTACCAGCACCCCGCTGTACATCGGGTGCCGCACCAGCGCGTATGGCCCGGTCGAGATGACGCGCTGGCCATCGTCCACTTTGATGTTCGATGCGCCGTAGCTGTTGGCCTTGAACACCAGAAAGTTCATGGAGAAACCCAGCGCCACCAGCGCGTCGCCCAGCAGCACCAGCGGCGTGGCCATCCGCGACCAGCCGAAGCGATGATCGAGCGCGCAGACCACCAGCAGCGCGATGTTCCCCAGCACCGCCAGCGCCATGATCACCTTTTGCAATGCGCGCTGCTCTGCCGCCGGCCCGACGCGCTTGCGCCGCTCCAGCAGCGCCGGGTCGTTGAGCGCGAGATAGACGCCGACCGCGTTCATCGAGCTCATGAAGATGATAATGAACACCCACGCTTGCCAGTAGTCGAGCGTCCAGGCTGGCAGAAACAGCAGCAGCCCAAGCGCGATCGCGCCTATCAGAAACGTCCGTAGCGTCGGAAGAATGAGCTTGTGCATGGCTTTCCTCTTTTTGGTGCGCGTGGCAGCGGGCTTTTGGCCCGCGGCAGCGCGGTAGCCCTCACATCTGCTGCTGCTCAGCCTCGCAGCGCAGCGCCACCATCCACCCCGCTACCTCGGCGTGATCGGTGCGGCCCAGCGTGCCGCCCGGCACCCCAAGTACCCGCTCGATGGCATCCATGTAGGCTGCGTGGGTCGCCACGACCGCCGTGACCCGCGCTTGCTCGTCGCGCCCGCGCTCCAGCCCGAGCAGCAGTTTGGCGTGGATGTGCTCCATGCCGTTCAGCAGCGACATCATCACCTTGCCGGCCTGATCCGGGTGGGCCGCGCTGAACGCGCCCTCGCGCACTCCCTGGCGGACGATCTCGGCGAGCAGCGGCGCGCGTTGTGCCACCACCGCCTCCTCGACTTTCTGCCTGACGATGGCGTTCCCGTCGGTGTACCAGACCCGCCCGAGCGTCGCGATCGCTGGCAGATGCGCGCGCTGCAGTCGATCCAGCGTGTCGAAGAAGCCCTGAAGCTTTGCCAGCGCGGTCAGTTCGGGGTCGCGGACGATCGGCAACAGCGGCCGCTCGACCGCATCGCGCATCCGCTCGATAAACGCATCGAGCACCGCCGGCTTCGAGTCGAAGTAGTGGTAGAACGCCCCGCTGGAGATCTGCACATGGGCCAGAATATCCTGGATCGTCATCCGCTCGTAGCCCTTGGTGTACACGAGGCGCTGCACCGCATCGAGAATCTCGTTGCGCTTCGCCGCGTATGCGTCTTTGTTGCTCGTGCGTGCCATAGATGCCATTTCATATAAACAGATCGTCGGTTTATTAATTTTAGCGCGGTCGACGGCGCGTGTCAAGCGCAACCCTGCGATGGCGCTTGACACAAGCGTGCTATGGTGACACAGATAGGCTCTGTAGTGCATCATCTGTCTCTCCGTTCTATCTCATTTCGTGTCAGAGTATAGCAATCCTATCAGCGGAGGGAAGGGGGCGATCTCGGGGACTGCGCCCCTTCGACTACGCTCAGTGCACGCCCCAAACCCCCGCGCTGCGCTTCGCGCGTTGACAACGCACGTAGGATTACTGTAGAGTGAAATGACAATGCTGCCGTGAGTTTTTGACTTCCAACTCTTTCTATCCGCTTATTCTTCTCACATTTCAGCGCGACTCTTCTCGCTTTGCCAGCGGTGGATGGTCATGTTCTATCTGGCTTACTTTCTCGATGGTGACGCCTGAAGCCCGCAAGTCAGATCTGAGGTGACAGACGCTATGCGCCCATCACCACCTGAGATCCACCCCTTCGTCCTAGCGACCAAGTTTGCGCCGCCGCGGCCGCCGGCGGCGCTGGTGGCGCGCGACACATTGCTAGCGGCGCTAGACGGCGCGCTCGGCCAACGGCTGACCCTGGTCTCGGCATCCGCCGGCTGGGGCAAGACGACGCTGCTGAGCGCCTGGGCCAGCCGGCTGCCGCACCCGGTCGCCTGGCTGTCGCTCGATGAGCTCGATGATGACCCGGCGCGCCAGATCGATTGCCTGCAGGCATTCCCTGTGCGCTTGCTTCGCCCGTACGGGCGTGGCGGGTCGGGGTGCGGGCGACGCGTGCCTCGTCGTCCGGCACCTTTCCCCCGGCGTGGGGGGAAGGGCTGGGGATGGGGGGCAATCTCGCTGTCTACACCAGTCCGTTGAGATACCGCACGCTCTTGGCGAACCCCTCCTCCGCCCCGAATGCCGCGTCCTCGTGCTCCACCGAGAGCACGCCGTCGTAGCCCGCCAGTCGCAGCGTGGAGATAAACTCGCCCCAGCGGATGCGCCCGTAGCCCGGCAGCGTGTAGCGCCACCAGCCGTCGCTCTGTACCCCCACCTGCGCCAGCTTCGCCGCGCTCACAAATACATCCTTGGCGTGGACGTGGAAGATCCGGTCTTTGAACTCGTGCACCGCTGCGCACGCGTCGATCCCCTGCCAGTCAAGGTGCGATGGGTCGAAGTTCAGCCCGAAGTGCGCGTCTGGCACGGCGGCGAACAGCGCGCGCCAGTGCTCCAGATGCTGGATATTGGTGGCGTACCAGTTCTCGAGCGCCAGCCGCACCCCATGCTCGGCCGCCAGCGCCAGGTGCGGCGCGAACACCGCCGGCAGATCCTGCTCGATCGTCTGCGCCTTGCTCTTCCCCGCCGCCGGGAACCCCGCCAGCGTGCAGACCGTCGTTACGCCAAGCTGCGGCGCCAGCCGGATCGCCGCGTCCAGCGCCTCGCCCGCCCGCCTGGCGCGATCCTCCGGCACCCCAGTCAGCAGCCCGTACGACGCAAAGCTAGAAAGGTGAACCCCGTGCTGTGCAAGCAGCTCGCGCGTCTCAGCCGCGCGCTGTGCCGATACGACCGTCGCGTCAAAGTCAGCTCCCGCCGATACATCGACCTCGAGCGCCCTGGCGCCGATCGATGCTGCAAACACGATCGTCTCGGCCAGCGGCCGCGAGCGGAGCGGGGCGGTCAGAATTCCGGTAAACATTGCGTCTTCGCCTTCTATGCGTTCCGATACCGGAGCTAGTATACTACTATAGCAATCCTACGGGAGTAGGAAAAGGGAGAGCTCGGGGACACCCAGAGGGTACCCGGCCCCAAAACCCCCGCTGTGCGCTTCGCGCGTTTATAGTACTAGGTTTGCTCTATGGCTCATGCTTGCTTACAGTGCGAGCGGCCGCTGCCAGAAGGCGCGCAGTTCTGCATTTACTGCGGCGCGCGGTCTGGCCCCATCACGCAGCCGCTCGCCGATGCTCCCCAGGCTGACCCGGCCGTCGGCGCGACGGTGCGCCTGCCAAATGCCAGTGTCCCCCAGGCCTACCTCGGCGGCACCGTGCGCCTGCCGACCGCCGCCGCCATCGCGCCGGGTCTCTGGATGCGCCCCCAGCCGCCAGGCCCGTCGCAGACCGTGGCGATCTACGCCCCGCTTCACGCCGTCGTCGATGGCTGGAGCGGGCTCGTCGGCCAGGGCTGGGAGCGGGTTGGCGAGCAGCGCCGCGACGGGCGCTCGGTCTTCAGCTTTCGCGCCGCGCGGCAGTGGTTCCCGGCACCAGGCTACGGCGCCGGCGTCAGCCTCGATCTCGTCATCGGCGCTGAGGCCGAGGCCGATGTGGGGCGCGAGCGGCTCGGGTTTCGCTACCGCATCGGCTACGACCCGCCGATGCAGATCGTCGAGAGCGCGTGGCGCGGCGCTGCCGGCGAGCTCCCGGCGATCCAAATCATGGCCCCGCCGCGCATCCCGCGCGTCTCCGATCTCGCCGAGCGCATCGCAGCGCTGCCGCCGCCGCTCGCCGAGCGCTTCGCCAAGGAAGGCGCTGTCCACGATCTGCTCCAGCTCGCCGCCGACCGCCAGGAGCAGACGCCAGTTGGCCGCGGCCTCGTCCTCGCCCCGGTGCAGCTCGGCTGGCTGCGGCAGTACGTGCCGAGCCTCCACGGCGGGCTCTACCGCGTCAAGATCCAGCAGCCGCTGATCATCGCGCAGGTGTCGTTCGCCCGGCTCAGCCAGCAGATCGCCGCCGAGGCCGCCGACCTCGGCCTCGACACATCGCCGCGCGCCACCGTCGAGTGGTGGCTGGACCGCCACGGCTACGATGGCGTCGTCTTCACCGCGCCACGCCAGATCATCGCCTTCCGCCGCTCGCAGGTGGTGCGCGTCGAGGGCTAGCGATTGACAATTGACAATTGGCGCAGGGCCTATGCAACGTCGGAGTAGAACCGGCCTTATCCGTTAATCTGCGCATCTGCGCGAATATTCGCGCAGATGGGCGGGTAAAAATGACGTTGCATGAGCCCTGGTGATTGCCGAACGCCGTGCGATGCGAAATCGCTCACGTTCGGCAGCCCTGCGCATCTTGACATGCCACAGCACGGGTGCTAGGATTGCATCACCTTTAACGCGGCCCTGTGAGGTCGTGAAGGATCGAGCGATGCACAACAAATCTGGCGCGACGCCGCGCCGAAGCCCGAATCAATCGATCCCTCACGCGCCATCGGCGTCGTGAGGTTTTTTGTGTGGAGACGCCCATGACCGAAAAGCAGCTGCTCTCGACCGACGACATCCGCCGCGCGCTGACCCGTATCGCTCACGAGATCGCCGAGCGCAACGAGGGCGTCGCCAGCATCGTGCTCGTCGGCATCAGGCGCCGCGGCCTCCCGCTCGCGCAGCGGACCGCCGCCACCCTGGCCGATATCGAGGGCGTGCGCGTCCCCGTCGGCGTGCTCGATATCACGCTCTACCGCGACGACCTGGTGACCCGCGGGCCGGCGGCGGTGGTTCACTCCACCAACATCCCCGTCGATATCACCGACCGCACTGTGGTGCTGATGGATGACGTGCTCTACACCGGCCGCACCGTGCGCGCCGCCCTCGACGCGCTCGCCGACCTCGGCCGGCCCGCCAGAATCCAGCTCGCCGTTCTGATCGATAGGGGTCACCGCGAGCTGCCCATCCGCGCCGACTTCGTCGGCAAAAACGTCCCGACCTCGGCCGACGAGCGGATCGCTACCCGCCTCACCGAGATCGACGGCGGCGACGACGGCGTCTTCATCGTCCGCTGACGTTCGCGCAGGTTCACGCAGCTTCTTCACAAATCTTCGCGAATTGACGTGAATGTCCGCATTGAGTAGCTGCGCAGCTTCTTCACTAATCTTCGCGAATTGACGCGAATGTCCGGAGGGTATCGCGAATGCGTAACCGTTGTAGATTGAGTTTGATGTACGACCCGATTAGCGCAGATTAGCACAGATGAGCGGATAAACTGCCCGAAACTGAGGAGTACGCCATGGCTCTCACGCTGCCCCAGACCCCGGCCCGCCGCCGCCATGTCTTAGACCTCGATGACTTCAGCCAGGCCGAGATCGGCGAGGTGCTTGAGACGGCAGCCAGCATGAAAGAGATTCTGGGCCGCAAGGTCAAACAGGTGCCGGCGCTGCGCGGCGTGACGATCCTGAACTGCTTCTTTGAGGATAGCACCCGCACCCGCATCTCGTTCGAGCTCGCTGGCAAGGCGCTCTCGGCCAATGTTGTCAACATGACCGCCCGCGGCTCAAGCGTCGAGAAGGGCGAGAGCCTGATCGATACAGTCAAGACTCTCCAGGCGCTCGGCGCGGATATCCTGGTGATGCGCCATGGCGAGAGCGGCGCGCCGTACCTCGCCGCGCAGCACTTCGGTGGCTCGGTGGTCAACGCCGGCGATGGCCGCCACGCCCACCCGACACAGGCGCTGCTCGATCTGTACACGATCCAGGAGAGGCTCGGTAAGATCGCCGGCCTCAAAGTCGTGATCGTCGGCGATATCCTGCATAGTCGGGTGGCCCGCTCCGATATCTGGGGCCTGCTCAGCATGGGCGCGCGGGTCACGCTCGTGGCGCCCGCCACCCTGATCGGGCCATCCCATCTCTGGCAGGCGACGTGGCCAGCGCTGCGCATCAGCTCCAGCCTAGACGAGGCGATCGTCGACGCCGACGTAGTGATGACGCTCAGGCTACAGCGCGAGCGGCAGGAGGCAGGTCTGCTGCCATCGCTGCGCGAGTACCGCATGCGCTACGCTATCACCGCCGAGCGCATGGCTAGCGCCGCACCTCACTGCATCGTGATGCACCCCGGCCCCATGAACGAGGGGGTCGAGATTATGCCGGATGTCGCCATCTCGGCCAGCTCAGCGATCGAGGAGCAGGTCACCAATGGCGTGGCGGTGCGCATGGCGCTGCTCTATCGTCTCGCAGGAGAATAAAACGTTGTGCGTTGTACGCGCGCGCGGCGCGAGCTTGTTTTTCTGAGGCGCTGCGCGCGGACGATGCGCGCCGTGGAAGCACGTTTTCATGCTGCTGCACAGCGAAGCTGTGCAGCAGCATAAACAGCAGCTGCGCTGCCGCAGGCCAAAAAAGACAGTAATAATAAGGACACTTATGCGCTATCTCATCAAAAACGGCAGCATCATCGACCCGGCCTCGCGCGTGGCGACGATCGGCAACGTCATCATTGAGGACGGCGTGGTGGTCAAGGTGGTGGACCACGCCGAGCTGTCGTTCGACCCCGAGCCGCTGCCCGAGCAGACCGAGGTGATTAACGCGCGCGGCGCGGTCATCGCCCCCGGCCTGGTGGACCTGCACACGCACCTCTGCGAGCCAGGCGATGAGCACCGGGAGACCATCGCGAGCGGCACCCGCGCCGCTGCCCAGGGCGGCTTCACCACGCTGTGCATGATGCCTGACACCAACCCCGCGCTCGATAGCGCAGCCGCAGTCCGCCACGTCCGCGAGCTCGCGCGCCAGCATGGCATCGTCCACGTCGACCCGATCGGGGCGCTAACCGTCGGGCGGGCCGGGCGCACGCTGACCGAGATGGCCGAGCTCGCCGATGCCGGCTGCATCGCCTTCACCGACAACGGCCCGATCGCCGACAGCAACGTGATGCGCAACGCCCTGGCCTACGCCGCTATGCTCCGCATGCCGGTGATCGCTCACTGCGAGGACGCCCAGCTCAGCCGCGGCTGGGCCATGCACGAGGGCGCGGTCAGCGTGCGCCTCGGGCTCCCCGGCTTCCCCGCCGCCGCCGAGGAGGTGCAGATCGCCCGCGATATCGCGCTCGCCGAGCTGACCGGCGCGCAGCTGCACATCTGTCACGTCTCGACCGCCGGCGGCGTGGCGCTGATCCGCGCCGCCCGCGCCCGTGGCTCGCACATCACCGCCGAGGTCACGCCGCATCACCTCACCCTGAACGACCGCTGGGTGCTCGGCTCGATGTTCGCGCCCGAGCCGGTGCCCGACCCGCGCCGCCCAAAGCCCAAAGCCCGCCGCTACGAGACCGGGCTCGGGCTGGCCTCCTGGCTGGACCCGTCCAAGCTCGCGCCGTTCAGCAGTGCCACCCGCGTCTCGCCGCCGCTGCGCACCGACGAGGACTGCGAGGCGCTGATCGAGGGCCTGCGCGATGGCACGATCGACGCCATCGCCACCGACCACACGCCGTATAGCTCGGTCGAGGTGAACCGCGAGTACCGCCACGCCGCGCCAGGTATCGCTGGCCTGGAGACGGCGCTCGGGCTGGCGCTGACGCTGGTGCATCGCGGCAAGCTCGATCTCGTCGACCTGGTGGCCAAGCTGACCGAGGGGCCGGCTGGGGTGCTCGGGCGCGCGCCGGCCACGCTGCGCCCCGGCTCGCCAGCCGATATCGTGATCTTCGACCCGGACACGCCCTGGATCGTCGAGCCGGAAAAATTCGCCAGCCGCGGCGTCAATAATCCGCTCGCCGGGCAGCGGCTCAAGGGCAGGGTGATGCTGACCATGTGTGGCGGCGAGGTGATCTTCCGCCGCGGCAACTTCGGTCGCGGCACCGGCGCGCTGCAGCAGGTCTCGCGGCTCGAAGGGATTTTGAACAATGACTAGCTGCCGATGACCCGCCATCTGACGCTGGCCATCACCGATCATCGCGCCGTCACGCCGCAGCTGCGCTGGCTGACGCTCGCCGCGCCCGAGCTGTCGCGCTCGATCCGCGCCGGCCAGTACCTGCTGCTGCGCTGCGGCGACGCCGAAGCCGCAGCGCCGGCGCTGCGCCGCCCGCTGTTCCTCGCCGCCGCCCAGCCAACGCTCGGGCAGATCGCGCTGCTCTACGCCCCCGATGACGATGCCGGGCTGCGCTGGCTGGCGCGTGCCCAGCCAGGCGATATCGTCGATGCGATCGGGCCGCTCGGCCGCCCGTTCGCGCTCGATAGCCGCAGCCGCACGCTGCTGCTGCTCGGCGAGGGCCAGGGCATCGCGCCGCTGCTCCCACTCGCCGCCGATGTGCTGTCCCGTGGCGGTAGCGTCACCCTGCTCGCCACCGCCGCGAGCGCCGCGCTGCTCCCGCCGGCGTTCCTGCTTCCCGAGGCGATCGAGTACGAGAGCGCTGTCGGCGACCCGCTCGCGCTGCTGCGCGCCGGGGATAGCCGGGGCCGTATGCTCTGGGCCGACCAGCTCTGCGCCGCGCTCGCCGCCGAGCAGATCGCCCCACTGCGCGACCTCGTCCGCGCCGCCAAGCTGCGCTGGGACCGCAGGTTCGCCGCGATGCTGCCCCACAGCCGCGCGCTGTGCGGCGTCGGCGCCTGCGGTCTCTGTCCGATCGCTACCCGAGATGGTGTAAAATTAGCGTGTAGCGATGGGCCAGTCTTCGACCTACGCGATCTGGAGTAACGCTGTGACCGCCATACTTATCACCGGAGCCGCCGGCCGGATTGGAACGCTGCTGACCCGCCACCTCGCTGCCGACCACCGGCTCACCCTGACCGACACCCGCCCGATCGATGCGCCGTGCGGCTGCCCCACCTTCACCGGCGATCTGGCCGATCCGCCGTTCGTCGCGCACCTGATGGGCGAGGCCGCGCCAGAGCTGGTCATCCACCTGGCGGCCAACGCCGACTCCACCAGCGGCTGGGACGATCTGCGCGAGCCGAATGTCACCGGGTGCTATAATCTCTTCGCCGCCGCCGCCGCGTCTGGCTGCCGCAGAGTGGTCTTTGCCAGCTCGGTCCACGCGGTGCTGGCCTACCCGCCGCAGCAGCAGGTGGATGGCGCGGCGCCGCCGCGGCCGGCCGATCTGTACGGTGTGACGAAGGCGTTCGGCGAGGCGCTTGGGGCCTACTACGCGGATTGCCACGAGCTTTCGGTGATCTGCCTACGGCTCGGCTGGGTGCTGCCGCGCGATAGCCCGTCGATCGACCCGCGCAACGATGAGTTCGATATCGTCCTGACCTACGATGACCTGCTGCGCCTGATGGACGCGACTATCGCTGCGCCCGAGACGCTGCGCTTCGGTATCTTCAACGGCGTCTCGAATAATCGTCTCAGCCGGCTGGATATCACCGACGCGCGGCGCGCCCTCGGCTATGCGCCGCGCGACGATGTCTTCGCGATGGCCGGAATCACCTTTGCCTGACGCTACGTCGCGTCGTGGAGCATCATTATGGCCGCATGGCTGCGCTCTGTGGGACTGCTGCCCTATGAGCTGTTCCATACCTGCTGGGCATTGTTCGGTCAGGGGGGCACGACCAGGGCCGCCGAGCTTGGGCCGACGATCGTGTAGCTGACGACCTTCAGGTCGCTCAAGGCCGGGCTCGCCTTCCTCAGACAGTCGAATCGACGCTAGCACCTGGATCAACGATGTATCAACTGCTCAAACCGCTGCTGTTTCGCCTCGAAGCTGAGCGCGCCCACGAGCTCGTGACTGGTATGTTCGCCGCCGCCAGTCGTGCCCCGCTCGCGCCAGCGCTGCTGCGGGCGCTCTACAGCTACCAGCACCCGATGCTGGCGAGCGTGGTGGCGGGGCTGCGCTTCGCCAACCCGGTGGGGCTGGCGGCCGGCTTCGATAAACAGGCGTCACAGATCGCGCCGATGAGCCTGCTCGGCTTCTCGCATATCGAGGTCGGCACCGTCACGCCGCTGCCGCAGCCTGGCAACCCACAGCCACGGCTGTTCCGGCTGCCGCGCGATGGCGCGCTGATCAACCGAATGGGTTTCAACAGCCCGGGCATGGACGCGGTGGCCGAGCGGCTGGAGCTCTACCGCCGGACGCGGCGCGCGGCGCGGCACATGCCGATCGTCGGCGTCAATATCGGCAAAAACCGCGACACGCCGCTCGAACAGGCCGCCGAGGACTACCGCGCCGTTTTCTACCGTCTCGCGCCGCTGGCAGACTACGTGACGATCAATATCTCATCGCCAAACACGCCGGGGCTGCGGCAGCTCCACGACCGTGCGGCGCTCGAAGATTTGCTCGGCGGCATTGCCGCAGCGCGGCAGCGGATGCTGCGCCACACCCCGCTGCTGCTCAAGATCTCGCCAGACGAGACCGACGAGCAGATCGAGCAGGTTGTCGACGTGGCGCAGGCGGCCGGCGTCAGCGGCATCATCGCCAGCAACACCACGCTGTCGCGCGCTGGCGCGACCGATCGGCTGGCGGGCGAGACCGGCGGGCTGAGCGGGCGCCCGCTCGCGGCGCGCTCGCTGGCGGTGGTGCGGCAGGTGGCTCGCCTGACCGAAGGGGCGCTGCCGGTGATCGGCGTCGGCGGGGTGAGCGATGCCCATGATGCCTACGCGCTGATCCGGGCCGGCGCGCGGCTCGTCCAGGTTTACAGCAGCTTGATCTACGGCGGCCCGCGCGTCGTCCAGCAGATCAACAACGGGCTGGTGACGCTGCTCAAGCGCGATGGGTTCGCCAGCATCGCCGAGGCGGTTGGGGCGGGGGGATCGGGCGGCTCAGCCACAGATAGCCACAGATAGCCACAGATGCCTGGCGCACGTGCACACCTGTATCTTCGCGCCTTTATCGCCTCATACGACGGTCACCGCGTTTTCTCCAGGCTCGTCGGGCGGCGCACGTCGAACACCGGCTCAGAGTCAGGGTCGGCGGGCAGGCGGCCGTAGACCTCGGTCAGGTCGCGCAGGCGGGCGGCGATCTCGGCGGTGAGCTGGTGTGGCAGGTAGCGCCAGGTCCAGTTCCCCGCCGGGTTGCCAGGCATGTTCATCCGCGCCTCGCTGCCGAGTACCAACGCGTCCTGCAGCGGCGCGATGGCGGTGGCGGCCACCGATGACAGCGCCAGCCTGATGAGATCCCAGCAGATATCGCTCCCATCGCGGCCGAGGTAGCGCTGGATGTGCGTCGTATCGCCATCGCTTGCCGCCCGCCACCAGCCAAGCGTCGTGTCGTTATCGTGGGTGCCGGTGTAGACCACAAAGTTTGGCTCGTAGTTATGCGGCAGGTAGACCGAGGACGGGCCAGCGCCGAAGGCGAACTGGATGACTTTCATGCCGGGGAAGCCGAAGCGCAGCCGCAGCGCGTCCACGTCCGGCGTGATCACCCCTAGGTCCTCGGCGATGATCGGCAGCTCGCCGAGCGCCCGCTGCAGTGCCAGGAACAGCTCGCTCGCCGGGCCGGGCACCCAGCGTCCGTTCATCGCCGTCTCCTCGCTCGCCGGCACCTCCCAGTAGGCAGCGAAGCCGCGGAAGTGGTCCAGCCGCACGATATCGACCAGCGCGCAGACCGCCTTGATCCGCCCGATCCACCAGCTGTACCCCTGCGTCGCCAGTACATCCCAGCGGTAGAGCGGGTTGCCCCACAGCTGCCCGGTGGCCGAGAAATAATCTGGCGGGACGCCGGCCACCACCGTCGGCGCGTTCGCCTCGTCCAGGTAGAACAGCTCGCGGTTACCCCAGACGTCGGCGCTGTCGTAGGCGACGAAGATCGGCATATCGCCGACGATCTTGATCTGACGCTCGTTGGCGTAGGCCCGCAGCGAGCGCCACTGCCGGAAGAACTGGAACTGAAGGTAGGCGTGGTAGGCCACCTCATCGGCGTGAGCCTCGCTGGCGGCCGCCACCGCCGCCGGCTCGTGGCGCGCCAGCGCAGCCTCCCACCCCTGCCACGCGGCGCCGTCGTTGGCGTCTTTGAGCGCGGCGAACAGCGCGTAGTCGTCGAGCCATGCGGCCTGCTCGGCGCGAAACGCGGCGAAGTTGCGCCGCAACTCGACCGACGCGCCGGCCTTGAAGCGCGCGAACGAGCGGCGCAGCAGCTCCCGCTTGTACGGGATCACCGCGCCGTAGTCCACCCGCTCATCGTCGAAGGCCGGCGCGTCGGCGGTGTCCTCGTCCCACAGCAGCCCCTCGGCGCTAAGCAGGTCCGGCGCGATCAGCAGCGGGTTGCCGGCGAACGATGAGAAGCTCTGGTACGGCGAGTCGCCGTAGCCCGTCGGGCCAAGCGGCATCACCTGCCAGCGCGACTGCCCGGCGGCCTGGAGAAAATCGAGGAAGCGGTAGGCGGCCTCGCCCAGATCGCCGACGCCCCAGCGCGATGGGAGCGAGGTCGGGTGAAGGAGCAGGCCGCTGCTGCGTTCAGTTGCCATTAGGTGTCTTTCATCATCGCCGCAGCTCAGCGCTCCAGCGGGTCGAGCAGGGCGTTCCACAGCTTCATGCGCTCCGGATCGCCACCGGTGTCGGGGTGGTGAATGCGAGCCATCGCCTTGCGGATCGCCGATGCCTCGGCCGATGACATGTCGATTGTCAGCCCCTGGACGCGCACCGGGCCATAGCCGTAGCCAGCCTGCTGCCCAGCGCTCTCGGTGCGGAACTTCCACATGTCGCGCTCGCGCTCCAAGATTGTGTTTTCGCGGCTGATCTCGCCAAGGTTGGAGACCGTCAGGTTATAGGCCCGCAGCAGCTCGCTGCTGCGCTGCTGCTCCTTGCTGATCTGCCGCAGCAGCGTGCGGATCGTCTTGTGGGCCTCGTCGAGCTCGCGCTGCAGCAGCGCGGCGTCCGCCTCCGTATGGCCATGGTAGAGTGAACTATCACGTTCGGCAGTCACGCGCGAGTGTCCTTCACTTCAATAATCCGAGACATACTAGTATACCGACTCAACCGCACGATCGTCAACGCGCACGGCCGAATCATTTGCTGCGCTGCTGCTACATCTGCCTGCGCTGCTGCAATGTCTGCCTGCGCTACTGCATTGTTGCGTCCTCGCCTGTCATGCTGAGCGGCATCGGCGGGGATGCCTCACGCCCGCCACCCGCCGCTGCGAAGCATCTGTGCTGGCACAGCGCTGCTCACTCGCGCGGGGCCCGTGCCACGTGCGGCGTGGGCCGCTGCGCGTGCCCAGGGGCCAGCCCCCTTGGAACCCCCGCGAGGGATCCCCCTTCGACCCCCAAATGTGACGCTGCTGCGTGCGCCCAGTTGCGCCATCCCAGCGCAGGCCAAGCGCGCGCGGCCCGCGTCGCGTGCTGCCGCTCCGCTGCTATGACATGGACCGGACAGCGCACGGGCGCTCCCCATCATCAGCGCGAGAGCGCGTCCGGCTCGTCGAACAGCGCCCGCGCCGCTGGGAGGTAGCGCGCTGCCCGCGAGAGGTAGCCCTGGGCCGTGGCGTTTGCGGCGATCTGCTGCGGCCCGACTACCCCCTGGTTATGCCAGGCCGCCAGCGCGCGCCAGCTGATCGGGACGCCCTCGTAGCGGGCGCGTGCCACGCCGCGCATCAGGTTGGCCGCCAGATAGTCGATCGCCGATGTCGTATCGCTTAGCGTCTGGGTCAGCGCGATGTAGCGCTCGCGCTCGCTCGGGCCGCTGCGGCGCGGGAACGACTGGAGCGCCATCGGCGTGATGATCCACCCGCGCGAGACGGGCGTCTGCCCGGCGACGATTTCCTCAGCCACCGAGGGCCGCAAATTGGCCGGCCAGACGGTCAGATCGCTGCCGGTCGCCAGATTGATATCGACCTGCGCCCGCTGGTAGGCGGGGGTCACGGCGTGTAGCAGCGGGATCGAGTCCTCCAGCCAGCCGTCGTGCTCGTTGTACAGGATGAGCACGATCAGCGATGCGAACTCGCGGTCGCTCATGCCGCTGTCGCCTGAGCGGTTGTGTCGCGCCGCTGCCGCCAGGATCGTCGGACGCAGCTCGGCCATCGTGGCGGCAAATCCCGGCCGGATGTATGCTGGCTGCGCCGCGCCGCCGCTAGATGGCTGGAGCGCCAGCGCCGCCCCCAGGCCGAGCGCCGCCGCCCCCGCCGCCACCCATCTGAGCAATTTGCCGAGCGGTCTATCGAAAAGATGCATCGTCGTTCCAAGATTCTGCCGCGTACGAGCGCGGTATCATATACCATGCGCGGTGGCCCAGGTCGTTGCGACGCTGGCCCGAGATAGGCGCGGTGTATGGTATACTTACGGTTTGTTGACAGCGAATGTCGGCGCGGCACGTGCCGCGCCTTTTAAGCATAGAGCGGGCCAGCGCCCCACAGAATCTACCACCTTATGGAATATCAGCCAAACCTGAAGCAGATCACCGGCGACGGTGGCACGATCTCGGCCGTGCTCCCCGGCAGCATCGCCGCAGACATCGGCCTCGCCGCCGGCGATGTGGTCGTCGCGATCGGCGATCTGGTGCTGCGCGATGTGATCGACTACCGCTTCGCCATGGCCGCCGAGCAGCTTGAGCTGCGCGTCCGACGCGGCGACGATGAGACGATCTACGAGATCGAAAAAGACGACGACGATGACCTCGGGATCGAGTTCACCGAGCCGCTCTTCGATCGGCTGCGCACCTGCAATAATAAGTGCCCGTTCTGCTTCCTGACCCAGATGCCCAAAGGGCTGCGCAAATCGCTCTATCTCAAAGACGACGATTACCGGCTGGGGTTCCTCTACGGCAACTTCGTGACCTTCACCAACCTCAACGAGACCGACTGGGCGCGGATCGCCGAGCAGCGGCTCAGCCCGCAGTATATCTCGGTCCACGCCACCGACCCGGTGCAGCGCGCGGTGCTGCTTGGCAAGCCAGATGTGCCGGATGTCCGCGAGCAGATCCGCCGCCTCGGCGATCTTGGGGTGGCGGTGCATGCGCA
Source organism: Roseiflexaceae bacterium (assembly GCA_043754595.1). Classification (GTDB taxonomy): domain Bacteria; phylum Chloroflexota; class Chloroflexia; order Chloroflexales; family Roseiflexaceae; genus JAYUUK01. Next base: position 26,150 of record JAYUUK010000253.1, read on the forward strand.
GATCGTGGCGATGCCAGGCATCAACGACGCCGCGACGCTGCACCAGAGCATCGCCGACCTCGGCGCGCTCTACCCGATCGTGCAGACGATCGCGGTTGTCCCAGTCGGCCTGACCAAGTATCGCTTCGAGGGCAAGCGGCCGCAGAGCATCCGCACCGCCATCCATATCCACGAGACGCCGGAGTGGATCGATGAGAACTGGGAGCGGCAGCCGCTGTGGGACGATGCGGTGACGGCCGGCGCGCAGGTCTCGGCCGAGCAGCTCGGCTACTGTTCGCGGCTCGCCACCGCCGTCGATGTGCCGATGCGGGTCTATCGCCCCGAGGAGGCCGGCGCGATCGTCGACCTGCTGGCGCCGTACCAGGAGCGCTTCAGGCGCGAGCACGGCACCGCCCTGGTCTTTCCATCCGATGAGTTCTACCTGCTCGCCGGCCGCGAGACCCCGCCCGCCGCGACGTACGAGGGCATGCCGCAGTACTCCAACGGTGTTGGCATGACCCGCGACCTGCTGGACGGCTGGGCCAAGGCGCAGCGCCGCCTGCCGGCCCGCCTGCCGCGCCCGGCCACGCTGACGCTGGTCTGCGGTACGCTGATCGCCCCGACGCTGCGGCGGATCGTGGACCGGCTCAACCGCATCGAGAACCTGACGGCGACGCTGCTGCCCATCACCAACGTCTTCTTCGGCGAGACCGTCACGGTCTCCGGGCTGCTGATGGGGCAGGATGTGGCACCGGCCATCCGCGCCGCAGGGGTGACGCGGGCGCTGCTGCCGCGAGTCATGTTCGACCACAAGGGCGAGCGCACGATCGACGAGTACACTATCGAGCAGCTGGCGCACGAGAGCGGGGCGCGGCTGGCGCTGGCGAGCGAGCCGGACGAGATCGTCCGCCACGTCCGCGCGCTGGCACGCGAGGAATTCTAGCGCGCCGCTCCGACAGGAGCCTGACAATGGAGCGTCAGCCGAGCTATCAGTACATCCTTGACGTTGTGCGGCGCGCCACCCGGATCGCCGCCAGCGATGACCTCTCGACGCTGCTGGACCGGACGCTCGATCTGTTCATCGAGGTGGCTTCCGCCGATGCTGGCACGCTTTACCTCTACGATGCGCAGACCGACGAGCTGATCTTTCACGTGATCCACGGCGATGACGCCAGCAAAAAGCTCGTCGGCATGCGCTTCTCGCCCGATCGCGGCATCGCTGGCGCGGTGCTGCGCAGCGGCCGCGCCGAGTTCGTGCCGGACGTCGAGGCTGACGCGCGCTGGTTTCGTAACACACTCGTCAGCGACGCCAGGCCGATCACGACGATGTACTGCCTGCCGTTGACGAGCGACGGGCGCACGATCGGGGTGGTGCAGGTGTTCAACACCCCGGCCGCGTCGGTGGACGATCTGCCGGAGCTGGCGCTGCTGGATATGCTCGGCGACTGCATCGTCAGCGGGATCGACAAGACCCGGCTGCTGGAAGAGAGCCGGCTGCTGGTGGCCGAGACCCAGCGCCGCGCGGTGCGGCAGCATGCGTTGTTCGATATCCAGAACCGGCTCGCCACCACGCTGGACCGCACCGAGCTGCTGACGCTGATTATGACCTACGCCCGCGACCTGCTCGATGTCGAGGCGACCTCGGTCTGGGAGCTCGACGCGCCGCGCAACCTGCTGGTGCTGCACGTGGCCACCGGCGAGCGCGGCGAGCGGCTGCGGGAGGTCTCGGTCAGCGCCGGCCACGGCATCATCGGCTATGTGGTCTCGACGGGCGAGATCGTCAGGGTGGACGATGTGACCAAAGACGATCGCCACAACCAGGCGATCGACGAGCGCTCAGGGTTCATCACCCGCTCGATCCTGTGCGTGCCGCTGCGGGCGCCCGCCATCCAGCTCGGCCCTGACCGGGGGGCGGTGGAGGCGCGGATCATCGGCGGGGCGCAGGCGCTCAACAAGCGCGGCGACGGCGGCTTCAGCGATGACGATGTCGCGCTGTTCGAGGTGTTCGCCTCGCAGGCCGCCACCGCGCTTCAGATCTCGCGACTGTACGCCGGGATGCGCCAGATCTTTGACGATACGATCAAAGTGGTGGCCAATCTCGCCGACGCGCGCGATACCTACACGTTCGGCCACTCGGATCGGGTGGCGCGCTACTCGGTGGCGATCGCCGAGGAGCTTGGCTGGGAGGATACCTATCAGGTGCGCGTCGGCGGCATCCTCCACGATATCGGTAAGATCGGTGTGCCGGACGCGGTGCTCAACAAGCGCGATCGGCTGACCGAGGAGGAGTACGCGCAGATGAAGCTGCACCCCGAGATCGGCTTCAACGCCATGGTGGATAGCAACGCCATGCGCGACCATCTGCCGCTGGTGCTGCCGGCCATCCTGGAGCATCACGTGCGGATCGACGGCCGCGGCTACCCGAATCGGCTGGTGGGGGCCACCATCTCGAAGATCGGGCAGATCGTCCACGTGGCCGATGTGTTTGACGCGCTGGCGAGCAGCGGGCGCCCGTATCGCAGCGCCATGCCGGTGCCTGAGGTGATCGCGCTGATCCAGCGCGGCGCAGGCGAAGAGTTTGACCCCGAGTGCGTCGACGCGTTCTGCCGCGCCTGGGAAAAAGGGAAGATACAGGTTCAGGTATGAAACCAATTGTCGCACTCGTCGGCCGACCAAATGTTGGCAAATCGACGTTCTTCAACCGGCTGATCGGCGAGCGCAAGGCGATCGTCGAGGATCTGCCGGGCACCACCCGCGACCGGCTCTACGGTGACTCGGACTGGAATGGGCGAGTGTTCACCGTTGTGGATACCGCCGGGCTGCTGCTCGAAGAGGACGACCTGACCAAAGGCACGCCGCAGCTCGAGATCGCCAGGCGCGCCCGCGAGCAGGCCGAGGTCGCTATCGCCGAGGCCGACGCGATCATCTTCGTGGTCGATACCCGCGAGGGCATCACCGCCGCAGACCAGGCGGTGGCCGATGTGCTGCGGCTCTCCAACAAGCCGATCGTGATCGCCGCCAACAAGGCCGATAGCCCAGAGCGCAAGTTCGACGCCGTCGAGTTCTACGCGCTTAACCTCGGCGAGCCGATCCCGATGAGCGCCTACCACGGCATCGGCTCTGGCGATGTGCTCGACGCGGTGGTGGCCTCGATGCCGATCCTGGAGGAGGAGGACGACCCAGAGACCGTCAAGGTCGCGATCGTCGGCCGACCAAACGTCGGCAAGTCGTCGCTGCTCAACCGGCTGCTCGGGCAGGAGCGTTCGGTGGTCTCCGATATACCGGGCACCACCCGCGACGCGATTGACACCCATATAGACGTGGCCGGCGCCAAGATGCTGCTGATCGACACCGCCGGCATCAGGCGGCGCGGCAAAGTCGAGCGCGGCATCGAGAAGTACAGCGTGCTGCGCTCGCTGCGGGCCATCGAGCGCGCCGATGTGGCGCTGCTGCTGATCGACGCTACTGAGGGCGTCACCGCCCAAGATACGCACGTAGCCGGTATGATCTTGGACCAGCTCAAGAGCGTGGCCATCCTGGTCAATAAGTGGGATATGGTGGTCAAAGACGATCACACCTTCAATGCCTTCAGCGACCACGTGCGCAACGAGTTCAAGTTCATCCCGTACGCGCCGCTGCTGTTCATCTCGGCCAAGGCCGGGCAGCGGGTGGATAAAGTGCTGCCGCTGGCCCTTGAGCTGGCGCAGGAGCGGCAGCGGCGCGTCCCGACTGGTGCGCTCAACAGCATGCTGCGCAAGGCGATCTACGAGCACCCGCCGTCCTCGACCCACAAGGGCGCGCATCTGCGGATCTACTACGCCACGCAGCCGCAGGTCGCGCCGCCGGTGTTCCTGTTTTTTGCCAACAACGCCGACCTGATCCACTGGGGCTACGGGCGCTACCTGGAGAACCGCATCCGCGAGGAGTACGGCTTCATCGGCTCGCCGCTCAAGATCGTCTTCCGCTCGCGCGACGAGCGGCGCAAGCAGGAGGAGGCGCTCGGCATCGACCGGAGCAAGCGCAAGAAGCGGGTGGAGCCAGAGGCTGCGGTGGCGCAACGCGTCCCGCCGCCGATCGCCGAGGACGACTACGACGACTACGACGACGAGGGCGCCGAGGTGATCTGGACCGACGAGTAAGGCGGGCGGAGGCGTATGGATTTTAATGCGCAGACGATCGAGCGGATGGCGAGCACCATTCTCGGCGGGCTGACGCTGTTCGTCGCCTTCGAGTGGGTCATCCGGGTCGTGATGTTCGTGGTGGTGCCGCAGCGCCGCAGCACCGCATCGGCCTACGCCTGGCTGCTGCTGATCTTCCTCTACCCGATCTTTGGGACGATCGCATTTTTGTTTCTGGCCAATAACAAGCTGGATAATGTGCGCCGCACCAAGCAGCGCACGATAGACAGCGCCTTCAAGCAGGCGGTGAGCGAGGCGCGCGCCCACCCCGATCTATCGAGCGACCTGATCCCCGAGCTGCCGCCGCGCTACGCCGGCATCGCCCGCCTCAGCGAGAATGTCGGGCAGCTCCCACCGTTTGGCGGCAATGCCATCGAGTTTCTGCCCGACTACCTTGGCGTGGTGCAGCGCCTGATCGCCGATATCGACGCGGCGCAGCGCTTCGTCCACGTCGAGTATTTTATGTTCGCCGACGACGAGACTGGCGCGCCGGTGGTGGACGCGCTGATCCGGGCGCGGGCGCGCGGCATCGTGGTGCGGGTGCTGGTGGACCATTTCGGCAACTGGTTTTTCATCAAACCGCTGTTTCGTCGGCTGCGGGCTGGCGGCGTCGAGTGCCATCGGATGTTGCCGATCTCGCTCATCGATAACCACTGGTCGCGCTTCGACCTACGCAACCACCGCAAGAACGTTGTGATCGACGGCGCGATCGGGTTCACCGGCTCGCAGAACCTGATCAACGCCAACTACAACAAGCGCCGGAACATCCGCAATGGGCTAAGCTACGAGGAGCTGGTGATCCGGGTCATCGGGCCGGTGGTGACGCAGATGGAGGGTGTCTTCGCCAGCGACTACTACAGCGAGACCGATGTACTGCTCGATCCTGCCAAATTCCGCGAGCTAGCCACCGAGCTGCAGACGGTGGGCGATGTGGTGGCGCAGGTGCTGCCGAGCGGCCCAGGCCACGCGACGCAGAACAATGAGCTGCTGTTCGCCGCGCTGTTCCACAACGCCCAGCGCACGATCGTGATCGCCACGCCGTACTTCGTGCCGGACGAGAGCCTGATGGACGCGCTGACTACCGCGGCGCGGCGCGGCGTCGATTGCCAGCTGATCGTCTCTGGTATCGCCGACCAGTTTTTGGTCTCGCGGGCGCAGTGCTCGTTCTACCAGGAGCTGCTCGAAGTCGGCGTCCGCATTTATCTGTTCAACGCGCCGCTGCTGTTGCACGCCAAGCACCTCAGTATCGACGACGACGTGTGTGTGCTCGGGTCGAGCAACATGGATATCCGGTCGCTGGCGCTCGATCTGGAGATCTCGCTGGTGATCTATAGCGCCGATGTGGTGAGGCGGCTGCGGGCGATCGAGGCGGCGCACCTGGCGCGATCGCACGAGCTGACGCTGGCGGAATGGATGCGCCGACCGTGGCACGAGCGGGTGATCCAGAATAGCTGTCGCATGACCAGCGATTTCGTCTGATCTCGGGGGTTCGCCCCCGTCCCCCCATGCACATCGCGCCTGTTCCATGGAACCGATTTTGACGCTGGGCAGTGCGTTTTTTCGGCCTGCGGCAGCGCGGTAGCTCCTATGTAACTGCTGCACCCAGAGGGTACCCGGCAGCTCCGCTGCGCAGCAGCAAGAAAAAGTACTTCGATGGCGCGCAGCGCCCACGCGGAGCGCCTCAGAAAAACACGCGTGTGACGCAATACTAGGGAACGGCGTAGGCCCGCACCGCCCAGTAGATCGCCTTTGGCGTTCCATCCGGTGCCACGAAGCTCCAGCTATCCTGGTAGGTCCCGGCGCGCCAGGGCGTCCCAAACTGCCAGAGACACATCGCCGCGAGCCAGGGCCGGGTCAGCGCGTACGCATAGGCCCCGAGCGTCCAGCGCACCCGCTGCGACGGCAGCACGGCGGCGCTCCAGCGCGGGCTGTCGTTCCAGCCGCCCTCGGTGATGATCAGCGGCCGGTCCACGCCGGCGCGCAGCAGATCCTGCCGCACCAGCTCGACGCGCCGCAGGTTGACCTCGTCCCTGGCCGGCGCGGTCTCGGGCGGCACCTGCGCGCCGTAGGCGTGAACCCCCCACATATCGAAATGCGCCCCGCCGCCGGCGGCCAGCAGCTCGCGGAGATAGTGCTCGTCGCCCATCCGCACCTCGGCACCATCGCCCAGATCTTGCCCAGGCGAGAGCCCGCCGGCGATGACCACGGCGTCTGGGACGGCGGCCTTGACCTGCGGGTAGACGGCGGCGAGCAGCGCGGCGTAGGCGGCCGGGTCAGGCACACGCCTGCCCCACTCGAAAGCCAGGTTTGGCTCGTTCCAGATGATCACGTGGCGCACACCGTCGGCGCGGTAGCGCTGGAGAAACGCCACGACGTAGCGGGCGTAGTCGTCGTAGCGCTCGGCGGTGAGCAGCCGGTCGCTGCTATCGGCGGGGCGCGCCCACTGCGGCACGATATCCAGCCGAGCCACCACCGTCAGCCCCTGGCGGCGCGCGTGCTTGATCACCATATCGAAGCCAGCCCAGTCCCAGCCGTAGCGCGAGCGCGGCTGCGCGTAGGCCCACGGGAAGAGATCGGTGATCCAGCTCGCGCCCATCTCGCGCACCTGTGTGAGCGAATCGCGTATGTACGCCTCATCGCCGATGCCGGTCAGCCGGGTGTGGACGCCGAGCTTGCCGTTGATCGTCTGCACCGTCTGCTGCGGCGGGAGGTGCAGCGGCACCGGGGTGCGCAGCGCTGCGTACTCGCGCCAGCCAGCGGCGGCGATCAGCAGCAGCAGTAGCAGCGCGCGCGCGGCGGCGAATGTCTGCGATGTTCGTGCCATGTGCACAGTATACGGCACAGGCGGCGTCCGGGCGATGGCGTGGATGATCGGGTATACTATCGTCAGGGAAACGTTTCGCAGCGGCACGCTATGACTGGCGAATATGTTCATGCAACGGAGGCCTGAGTGACATTCCTGCGCACATGGCTCGATATGCTGCCATTCACAGATCCACTGCGGCGATCACAGGCGGCCATGCTCCAGTACATGCTGCTGACCATCGTGGGGGCGTGCGTCCTCGGCTTGCCGACATCGCTGGTCACGGCACCGAGCCAGAGCGCGATGATGCTCGCATCGATCAGTTATCTGCTGCTGCTGATCAGCTCGCTGCTCGCACTCTTCATCTTGCGGCGCGGGCATCTGGCATTCGCAGCGTACGCAATCTGTATCAGCCTGATCGTCGTGCTCGGGATCTCACTGGTGGCAGTGGGGCTGCGGGGTGCCGCCAGCGTCCTGCTGCCGTTTGGCGTCCCGCTGATTCTTGGCGGCCTGGTGATCGGGCGGCGCGGGGTCATCGCGATGCTGACCCTCAGCGTCCTGGCGATCGGGTCGCTGTCGCTGATCGAGCGCATCGTCCCAGCCTTCACCGGCTTCATCGATACAAGCGGCAATACGTCGGTTGGGCTGCTGATCGCGTCGGCCATGACGCTCGTGGTCATCGCCTTTATGCTGGATCGTTTTGGGTCATCGCTGCGCGACGCGCTTATCAGCGCACAGACCCGCGAACGCGAGCTCGAAGCGCTGCGGGCTTCGCTCGAGCGGACGGTGTCCGAGCGCACCGCGTTGCTCCAGGCGGCGGTGGCGCAGAGCGAGGAGCGCGAGCGCGCCCTCGGCCGGGCACTCGCAGAGGTGCAGACCGGCCAGGAGTTGATGCGCGAGATGAGCGCCCCGGTGCTGCCGGTGCTCCCCGGTGTGCTGGTCGCGCCGCTGGTCGGGGCGATCGATTCGCAGCGCGCCGCCAGCTTCGCCCAAAACATCCTCGGCCAAGTCGAGCGCGAGCGCACCCGCTACGTCATCATGGATCTCACTGGTGTGCCGGTGGTCGATACTCAGGTCGCCCAGGCGTTGCTCACCACCGCCAGCGCGGTCAGGCTGCTCGGTGCCGAGACGCTGCTGGTGGGGATCCGCCCAGAGGTGGCGCAGACGCTGGTCTCGCTCGGCGCGCAGCTCGATGGTATCCCGACCTACAGCGATCTGCAGCAGGCGGTCGCAGCGCTCGTCCCAATGGCCGGTGCCTGAGCCTCACCCGCGCGCTGGCTGGCGCGGCTGCTTGGCCACCGCAGTCACGATGCGGTAGAGCGTCAGCCCGAAGATGCTCACGCCGCACATCCAGTACATATCCAGCACCGCCACCGATGCGCTGTCGGTCCCGCTCATCAGCCCGTGCGCCAGCGTCAGCGCGAAGACGGCGAAGCTGCAAAAGTGCAGCGCGCGCCAGACTTTATGGCCGATCCAGCGCCGCGCATAGAAGCTGAGCGCCACGATCGCTGCCAGGTAGAACGCCAGTTGGCCGATCCCGACCCACTCTGGCCGGTAGTTGACGCTCGCGAACGGCACCAGCACCTGCCCCAGCGTGTAGTTTGTGTAGCGGTCGCCGGTCAGCACCAGGCCGTGAAACATGCCGAAGCTAAGCCCGAGCAGCCCGGTGAAATTGTGTAGCGCCACCACCGTCGGGCCGCCCGGCCAGGCCCACGCCAGCTTGTTGGTCACCGCTAGTCCGAGCGCCATCGAGACCCAGATCAGCCCGAACGCCACCAGCCCGCTGGCCCGCGAGAGGTACCAGAAGACTTTTGGCTGCGCGCCGTCGAGCGATGCAAGCAGCGCGTCGATCCAGGCCGGCCGCAGCAGCGCCACCAGCGCGATGCCGATGGCTGCGGCGATGCCGACGGCGGCGGCCAGCGTGAACGGCGCGATCGTCAGCAGCACATCCTCGGCCTGCTCATTGTGTATCGGTTCATCGCCCGCCACGTGCGTCACAGCAGTGCGCGCGCGGTCGGCGGGGCGCGGTTGGTTGACAGTCATAGCATTCCTCCATCAAGAGAGCGAAGACGCTCAGCGTCCCTCGCCGTAGCTCGCCATCGCGCGGCTCTCCGCCACACTGCCATCCTCGCCGATCAGCATCCCTGCGATCGCCGGCCGCGCGTCGATCCAGCGTCGCCCGGCGGCCACGCCGAGGATCAGCGCCACTTTGGCGGCGATCTCGGCGGCGCACGCGCTCGGCCCGATCGCCGTGGCGCTCAGCACATCGGTCTCCGCCGGCCGCCCGGTGCGCGGGTCGATGATATGATGCTGCCAGCGCCCATCCCGCTGCCAGCGCCGGTAGTCTTTGCCAGATGTCGCCACGCCGCCGCGCTCGATCAGCAGCAGCGCGCGGTCCTTATCGGGCGCGAGTGGGTCGGCGATGCCGATCTCCCACGGCTGGCCGCCGCGGCGCGGGCTGCTCAGCGCGATGTCGCCGCTGGCGTCCACCAGCGCCGGGCCGTGGGCGGCCAGCCGCAGCGCCGCCGTATCTGCGGCCCAAACCTTGGCCACGCCGCCGAGATCCAGCCGGATGCCGTGTGGCAGTCGGACCGTGCGGCTGTCGGCGTCGCGCTCGATCGCGCGCCAGTCGGCGATCGGTGCCGTGCCATACGCCGCCGCCGCGCCGTGCGCTGCGATCTCCGCGAAACTGCGGTCGTAGCCGGCCGCCTCAAGCGCGCCGATGACCGTCGGCGTCACCAGCCCATCGCTGGCGTCGGCGGCGTCCAGCGCCACATCGATGACCTGCCACAGGATCTGGCTGACGTGCAGCGGCGTCCCGGCGGCGCGGTTGAGCTGCGCCAGCTCGCTGGTCTCGCGGAAGCGGCTCAGGCGCTGCTCCCATTCCTCGAACCAGCTGGGCACGGCGCGGATCGCCGCATCGCCGGCCGGCGTCTCGTCGTCCAGCAGCGCGGTCATCTGGCAGCCCATGGCGCGAAATACAATGCTGTACATTGGTGGCCCCCCGCTACTGCGACGAGCGGGTTCGCACCCGCAGCAGCTGGATCACCGCTGGGGCGGCGGTGGGCAGCGGCTCCGCCGTGGGCAGCAGCTCAGCCGTGGCGGTCGCTGGCGCGGCGGTCGCTGGCGCGGCGGCCTGCTCGGCGAGCTGCGACAGCGCGGTTGGCAGCGCGGTCGGCGCTGGCAGCGCGGTCGGCAGCCCGGTCGCCGCCGCGAGCGACTGGGCCTGGTTCGGGTCAGGCCCGGCGGCCACGGCTGCGGTCGCGGCGGCCGCAGCCGTGGCAGCGGTCTGGCTGCTGAGGCTGATGGCGGTCCAGCCGCCGATGATGGCGGCGACCGATGCCGATACTATCAAGATCTTGGCACCGGCGATGGCGGTGGCGCGGCACCTGGCGGTGCGTGATGTTGTCATGGTCTCTCCTCATCGACGATTACAGCCGTAGCATAGACCGAAGATGTGGAGATCTTGTCAAGATTTGGTGAGCGGAATATAAGTCGGGCGCGCGGCCTCAGCTCGCGGCGTAGCGGATCGCGCCGTCGCGCAGCACCGGCCCGTGGCCGCAGCAGACCATCCGCGCCCCCAGCGCGCGCTGCACTGCCACGGACTCACGGCCGACGGCGTAGTTCCAGGTCACTGGGCCGTCTGAGAACACCAGGCCATCCTTGCCGGAGCGCAGTGAGTCGCCGGCGAACAGCACGCCCTGCGCCGGGGCGTAGAACGAGGTGTGGCCGGGCGTGTGGCCGGGCGTCGCCAGCGCGCGCAGCCCGCCCAGTATCGGCAGCTCCTCGTCTGGCGCGAGGATATGCGAGACGCCAGCTGGCTTGATGACCATCATCCAGCCGAGCACGAGCTGGAGCGGCGCCGGGATATGCACCGGCCGTGATGACTCGCCGCGCTCGGTGGCGGCGGCCTCGATCGCGCTGGCATAGACTGTCGCGCCGGTGGCGGCGGCGATCTCGGCCAGCCCGCCGATGTGGTCCGGGTCGGCATGGGTGATCAGAATATGGCGGATCTCGTCGAGCCGCGCCCCGTGCTCGCGCAGCGCACGCCGCACCGCTCGCGGCCCAAACCGCGTGCCGGTATCGACGAGCGTGAGCCCGCTCGCCTCGCGGACCAGAAAAATGTTGACGAATCTATCGTCGATCTTGATTATCTGCGCATCCATAGGAGCCTCCGTATCGGCGTAGTTCAGGTGCGGCATTGTAGCACGCCTGGCACGCAACGAGCGGCAACGCGTCCTTGGCACGCCGCCGCTCGTTTCCCGCACCCCGCGCCCAGCCGGGCAAACGGGTGTCGTCGCGCGCCGCCCGCCGTGCCCTGCCCCGCTCCGCCCGCTGCGTGCGGCCGGTGGTGGCGCTGGCCCTACCGCGATCGTATGGCATCGCGGTCGCTCGCGCTACGATGCAGTCCCCAGCTCGCCGCGCGCCGGTCATGTCGCGGTACGGTGCCCGGGTCTGGAGCTGCGCGCCATTTGGCACCTCGCCGCGCTCGCACATCTGACGTTCAAGCTGGGACTGCATCACGCGGGCGAACCCCCATCCACGGTGAACTGGTAGCGGTCGAAGGTGACACCGCTACGGGGCAGCGGCAGGCGCGGGGCGAGGATGAGCAGCGCGGGCAGCGCGCAGCCCAAACCGCCGAGCAGGCGCGGCGCATAGCTGGCGAGACGTGACGGCATGGTCCTAGTACTCGTCATGTTTGGTGGGGTCTGGCGTCGCAGACCAAGGGCCCATCAATGGTTGGAGGATGTCTTCGCAATCAGTCCGGCGGTGGAGCCGGGCTAGCGGAGCTCCAGCGTCCCGTCCCGTAGCCGGCTGTAGCGCAGGCTGAGCAGGTCGCGTAGGTAGTTCTGATGCATCCGCCACGGCGCGCGGTCGCTCTGGCGCGGCAGGATGTTCGCCGCGCGCTGGACGTAGCCTGAGGTCAGGCCCAGCCCCGGCCGCTCGCGCAGCGCCGCCCCACGCCGCGGGGTACACTGGGCGTAGCCGCCGCGCGCCATGGTGTTGAGCAGCCGGCAGACATACTCAGCGATCAGGTCGCACTTGAGCGTCCACGACGAGTTGGTGTAGCCGAAGGCCGAAGCCAGGTTCGGCACGTCGCTGTACATCGTGCCGCGGTAGCTCAGCCGGCTGGCGAAGTCTACCGGCTGGCCATCGACAACGATCTTCGCCCCGCCCATCAGCTGGAGCGTCAGCCCGGTGGCGGTCACGATGATATCCGCCGGTAGCTCGCCACCTGAGCGCAGCGCGACGCCTGTTTTGGTGAATGCGTCGATCTCGTCGGTGACCACCGCCGCGCCGCCGCGTCGGATCGCCGCGAACAGATCGCCGTCCGGCACCAGGCACAGCCGCTGGTCCCACGGGTTATAGCGCGGCCCGAAGTGGGTATCCACATCGTAGCCCGGCCCGAGCTGCGCGCGCGCGAGCTGCATCACCGAGCTTTTGAACTGCTCTGGCCTGCGCCGCGCCAGGCGGTAGAAATACATCCCTAGCCCGATCGACTTCCAGCGGGTCAGGGCATGGGCGATGCGCGGCGGCAGGAGCTGGCGCAGCCTGACAGCCTGCGCGTCCTCGGATGGCGCCGAGACGATGTAGGTCGGCGAGCGCTGCAGCATGGTGACGTGCGCGGCCCGCTCGGCGAGCGCCGGCACGAGCGTGACTGCG
>JAYUUK010000254.1:0-4086 GCA_043754595.1 Roseiflexaceae bacterium
GGCCCGCGCGCCCCTGGCATCTCGGTTGTCCGTGGGCCTGCGGTCCGCGCGCCCCTGGCATCTCAGCAGTGCGAGGGCGTGCGGCCCGCGCTCCCCGACATCTCAGCAGTGCGAGGGCGTGTGGCCCGCGCGCCCCTGGCATCTCGGTTGTCCGTGGGCCTGCGGCCCGCGCGCCCCTGGCATCTCGTGTCTGCCCGGCAGCGCACGCCAAGCCTGAAGGATACCAGCCAGGCGCGGCGGTGTCAATCCATCGCACAGCCGAGATTGGGCGCGGGCGCAGCGATCGGCAAAGTGGTATACTTTTCTAATGACTGCGATCTCATTTCTCACACCTGCGGCGCTGCTGCTGCTGCTGCTGCTGCCGCTGCTCTGGGCGCTGCCGCACCTCGCGCCGCGCCGCGCCGCGCCGCGCCGCACGCTGGCCTCGCTCGTCGTGCGCAGCCTGATCGCTGTGGCACTGATCGGTGGGCTGGCGGGGGCGCAGCTCGTGCGCGAGGTGCGGGATCTGACCACCGTCTTCGTGCTCGATGCCTCGGACTCGCTCTCGCCGACGCAGCGCGTCAGCGCCGAGCGCTACGTTAACGCTGCGCTGGTGGCGCGCCGCCCAGGCGACCTGGCGGCGGTGGTGGTGTTTGGCGAGCAGGCGCTCGTCGAGCGCGCGCCTGGGCGATTTCCCACCATCGGCAGAATCAACTCGGTGCCCGTCACCTCGCGGACGAACATCCACGACGCGCTCAACCTGGCGATGGCGCTGTTCCCCGCCGAGCTGCAGAAGCGGATCGTGCTGGTCTCTGATGGGGGCGAGAACAGCGGCCGGGCGATCGATGCGGCGCGGGTGGCGGCGGTGCGCGGCATTCCGATCGATGTGGTCTCCATCCCAGGCACGCGCGGCGACGATGTGCTGCTCGAAGGGCTGACCGCCCCAGGTATAGCGCGCGAGGGCCAGCAGATCGGGCTGACCGCCAGGGTCCGCTCGTCGATCGCCACCAGCGGCGAGCTGACGACGCTCGTCGATGGCGCGGTAGTGAGCACGCAGCAGGTGACGATCCCGGCCGGCAGCAGCAGCCTGACGGTGTCGGTCCCGGCCGGCAGCGCCGGGGCGCGGCGGATCGAGCTACGGCTCGACGCGACGGGCGACACCGAGGCGCAGAACAACCGCGGTGCCGCCTTCACCGATGTGCAGGGGCCGCCGCGAATCCTGCTGATCGCCAGCGATGCCGCGCGCGCCAGGCCGCTCGCCGCCGCCCTGACCGCGAGCGGGGTCAGGCCGGATATCCGCGCGCCGGCCGCCGTCTCCATCCGGCCAGAGGATCTCGACAGCTACGCGGCCATCGGGCTGATCGACACCCCGGCGCGCGACCTGCCGCGCCCGCTGATCGACGCGCTGGGGCCGTACGTCCAAGAGCGCGGCCGCGGCCTGCTGATGGTCGGTGGGCCAGACGGGTTCGGCGCCGGCGGCTACCGACGCACCAAGATCGAGCCGCTGCTGCCGGTGCGGCTCGACCCGCTCGACACCAGCAAGCAGCCGGATCTGGCGCTGGTGATGGTGATCGACCGCAGCGGCAGCATGGCCGAGGCGGCGTCGCAGGGCGGCCGGTCGCGGCTCGATGTGGCCAAGGAGGCGGTGTACCAGGCGGCGCTCGGTCTGGGCAAGCAGGACAAGGTCGGTATCGTCGGCTTCGACAGCGAGGCGCAGTGGGTGATGCAGGTTCAGCCGCTGCCGCCGATCGACAGCATCGCCAATGCGCTGGGGACATTTGGGCCGGGTGGTGGCACCGATATCCGCAGCGGCATCGCGCTCGCCGCAGACGCGCTGGCCAAGACCGACGCCAAGATCAAACACGTGCTGCTGCTGACCGACGGCTACGCCGACAGCAACTACAGCGACCTGGTGCGGCGGATGCGCGCCGACGGCGTGACGATCTCCACATTTGCGATCGGCAGCGAGACCAACCTTAACCTGCAGGAGGTGGCGCAGAGTGGCGGCGGGCGATTCTACCAGGTGGCGCGCGTCGAGGATGTGCCGGCGGCGTTTTTACAGGAGACCGTCATCGTCGCCGGGCGCGATATCGTCGAGAAGCAGATCGCCCCGGTCATTGCGCTGCGCGACCCGATCTTGCCGAGCGACGGGGCGCTGCCGCCGGTCTACGGCTACAACGGCACCGAGCAGAAAGAGACGGCGCGCACCATCCTGGTGACGCCCGACGCCAAGCCGCTGCTGGCGCAGGAGCAGATCGGGCTGGGGCGCAGCGTGGCATGGACTAGCGACCTGCGCGGCGGCTGGGGGCGCGACTGGGTGACGTGGGACGGGTTCGTGCGCTTCGCCGGCGGCCTGGCTAACCTGCTCATCCCACCACGAAGCGACGCGCAGCTGAACCTGACGGCGACCGCCGACAGCGGACGGGCGGTGGTGGAGCTGCGCGCCCAGGACGCAAGCGGCGCTGCGCTCGACGGGCTGACGCTCGACGGGCGGCTGCGCGACCCGCAGGACGCCGCTGCGCCGCTGAGCTTCACGCAAGTTGGCCCCGGGCGCTACCGCGCTAGCGCGCCTGCCACAGACCCTGGCGTGTACCTGGTACAGCTGACGGCGCAGCGCGGGGGCGAGGCTGCGATGGTGGCGACGACCGGACTGGTGGTGAGCTACGCGCTCGAGTACAGCGCGCAGCGCGACAACCCGCAGCTGCTGGCGGACATCGCCGCGGCCAGCGGCGGGCGCGTCGAGCCGCCGGCCGCCAGCGTCTTCGACCCACAGCCGCAGCCGGTGGGGGCGACGCGCGAGATCGGGCTGCCGCTGCTGTGGCTGGCGCTGCTGCTCTGGCCGCTTGATATCGCCATCCGGCGGCTGACGCTGCGCCGCGGTGACCTGCTGCCGCGACGCGCCACGGCACCTGTGACAGCCGCGGCCGACGCAGCGATCGGGCGGCTGAGCGCCGCAAAGCAGCGCGCGCAGCGGCCGCAGCGCGTCGCGGCATCGGTGGGCGTGACGCAGACACAGACGGAGCGGGGCGCGCCGCCGCCGCTGGAAGGTGCGCAGACGCCCGTTTCCCCCGCTACGCCGACCGCTGAGGATGCCGAGATGCGGATGGCCAGGCTGCTGGCGGCGAAGCAGCGCGCCCGTAAGAAAAAAGACATCTAATTGATTACAATTGGGCCACATGCCGGTAGGATGCGCGCTAGTGTACGCGCTATAATAGCGCCTGTGCACTACGAAGATACCAACACCTATGGCCATATCGTTCGAGCTTAGCCAAGCGCGCATCCTGATCATCGATGACCAGGAGGCCAATATCGAGCTGCTGCGCGATATTCTTGAGCTATCTGGCTACTGCCAGATCGTCAGCACGACAAACCCCCGCCTCGCCGCGTCGCTCTGCCACGAGTTTCACCCCGACCTCATTTTGCTGGACCTGCTGATGCCAGGCATGGATGGCTACGCCGTGATGGAGAATCTCGCGCCGCTGCTGCAACAGCATAGTTACATGCCCATCCTGGTGCTCTCGGCCGATATCACCCACCAGGCGCGGCAGCGCGCGCTCGCCAACGGCGCGAAGGACTTCGTCGTCAAGCCGTTCAACGTGGCCGAGGTGCAGCTGCGCATCCGCAACTTGCTGGAGACGCGCTCGCTCTACCTCAAGCTCCAGCGGCAGCGGCGGCAGCTCGAGCAGCACATCAACGACCGGACGAGCGACCTGCAGGACGCGCAGATCGAGACGCTCAACCGGCTCGCGCGCGCCGCCGAGTACCGCGATGACGAGACCGGGCAGCACACGCAGCGGGTCGGGCAGATCGCCGCGCTGGTGGCGCAAGAGCTGGCGCTGCCGGATGAAGATGTGGCGCTGCTCAGGCTCGCCGCGCCGCTCCACGATATCGGCAAGATCGGCATCAGAGACTCGATCCTGCTCAAGCCCGGGCGGCTGACGTTAGACGAGTTTATGGTGATGCAGAGCCACACCCTGATCGGCTCCGAGCTGCTGAGCGGCGGCCGGTCGCAGCTGCTCGCAGTGGCCGAGCAGATCGCGCTCGCCCACCACGAGCGCTGGAACGGCACCGGCTACCCGCACGGGCTCGCCGAAGAGGCTATCCCGC
>JAYUUK010000255.1:0-4081 GCA_043754595.1 Roseiflexaceae bacterium
CGCAGAACGTATCGTTCTGCGGGCGCGGCTGTTTCCATGCCACACGGTGTGGCATGCGGCGGGCGCGGCTGTTTCCATGCCACAACCGTGTGGCATGCAGCGCTCAACTCGCCCTCCCCCGCCAGTCACACCAACTGCGATCACGAGTCGCACGAACTGTGCGATCCTACACAAATATACGTAGATAAATATCGCTTTATCCCATATAGACAAAACTTATGTCCTTCCTTTCATAGGTACACCATAGTACCTACGTATCTCCATGAATAGCACTATTGTACTATAATTTTACTTAACTTATATCGAGGACTATACTATAATTGATTTGTAAAACAATCTATGCCGAAATAGTGCCGGACACTTGCGCTATGGCGAAAACCGTTAAGACGGCTCGCGAACACCTCTCTTCACACGAAGAAACCGGGTTCGGGGCTGTTTTTTTATTATAAATATGTCATTATCGCCATTAATCGCAAATTTTTACACGTCGTCGTCTAAATTAACACAAAATTTATGAGGAGGATGCAATGATCCATGTGCCGCGTGCGCCACCGCGCGCTCACTAATCTGCTGCGGGTCATAGTTACGCCCAGCGACGAACCCCACTCGCCACTTGCCGCGAGTTTCACGCCGCAACACGCCCACGCGACCAGAATCTTCTGACGTACGACAACAAGTAGATGGAGACCCACATGTACGCAATGGATCACGATTCTACCCCACAGCCCTGGTACGATGATCTCGGCGTGATGGTGATGCCGACCTCGCCGGGCATTGATCCGCGACAGATTTTGACACTGCGGATGCTCGGACGCCTGCGCTATATGCACACTGCCCAGATCAGGGAGATGCTCTATCCACGCACGAATCCGCAGACCGTACGGCGCCACCTCGCCGACATGGAGAAGCGCCGACTCATCTGGTGCCGCACGATTCCCCATGCGACCATGCCCCGCAAACCGAACCAACGCGGACGACGCCAGCTGCCTATTCGGCTCCCCTACATGTATGGATTAACCCCCGAGGGCAAACATGTCCTCGCAGCGCTCGACGCAGAGCCAGACGAGTACTCGCTCAATGCGCTCGCCGTCTCAAAGACCCCCCAGGATGACCGACTCACGATTGGGCATGATCTTTATGTTTCTTGGTGGGTTGGGCGGCTCTTCTACGAGCTTCGCTGCAACCCCTATGTCGTCGCGGTGTTTATCGAGTCCGAGATGACGACCGTGGCCAAGCGTCAACGCGCCGATTGCGTCATCATCATCCGATTCAGTACAACTCCACACACCATCGACCAACGGGACATGTTGAGTTGGCCCTTCTTTACGGGCGACCCGCGCCAAGCCGATGAGATCGATGTGCGCCTGGCGCTCGAGGTTGATCGTGGTACGGAGGAGCCCAAGGTTATCTTCAACAAGGCACATACCTATGGCAGCCTCCACGCCGCAGGCACCTATCACACCCTCTTCAGTGGCCCGATCGTGCCAGTCTTCACGGTCCCTGACGAGTATCGCCGCCGCCGCATCGCGCGTGAGTGGCGCGACGGCTGGCCAGGTGGCTGGGGATTCATCGCACTCGAGCGCAGCGTTATCAGCGATGGGAGCATCATCTGTGGCGATTATCGATCGCTGTACGCTGACGAACGGGTCAATCTCACGACGCGCATGGGTATCGAACCAGGTGGACAGCTCTATCGCCCCATGCCGGTGTTCACCGAGGAACAGTGGCGCGCAACCACCGTCATCCCGCGCATCGAGCGGTCGCGGCGGGGCTGGGATTTTGCGATCGACGCCGAGGACGCTGAGGGCAATGATGACAAACGATGACAGCTGGTGTCATGCTCGCCGCGCACCCCTCGCCAAACGCGGGGCAAAACCCTTGACATTTTTGCGTGATCACGGTGCTGTTGTGCATGTCGAACACCATGCGTATCAGCATGTCGAACAGCTGCCGAACAGCTGCCGAACAGCTGCAGCGTGACGGCCTGCGCGCGGCGTCCTGGTGCGGCGTATTGAACCACATGAATAGCCCCCATCCGCTGATCGCTCCCGCCATACCTCGATTCGGTGTCATCTTTGGGGTGTCAAGTGTTTTCTGGCGAATCGGGTCAATGATGACCACCGATTCATCGCCCATGCATCGCCAGTTCATCGCGCGCAGCGATCGCCGTGCCAGCCGTCGATACATGGCAGACCAACTGCAGCTGATCGACCCATGCGCTACCGTAGTATCAGGAGCTACGGGACATAGGGCGATCGTCGGCGATCTGATATTGCCCCAGTTTTGTGGGTCAATACCATCCTCCATGTTGCACGGTACTACCGCCAGGATAGCGCCAGCATAGCACCGGCATAGCGCTCTACGAGCAGACATAGGTGGCATGTCAATGGATCGAAGCACAGCTCCTGCGAGCATCAGGGCGCCGCTCCACGTTCGGGAACCGTGCGATAACTTGCCCAATGCAGCCAGCCAGCCAGCACGATGAGGAGCACCGCATAGCCGATGCCATCGATCCGCTGGATGGAGACACTGACAAAGAGCAACATCACTCCCGCCGCCCCGAGCACCAGCGGCAGCGGCGCGAGTTGATGCGGCGCACGTGGGAACCACAACGCCATGAACCCGCTGCTGCCAATGAGCAGGCCGCTGATCTCTAGCGCGCTGCGCACTTCGCCGATGCAGAACTGCCCGAACAGCGCGCTTGCCAAACCAAGTATAAGAAAGAGGAGAGCACTGCGCCGACGCCACATAGATGACTCCAATTGTCGCTCTCCGGCGGCCTACTGGTGCTCGCGCCGCTTATGTTTGTGCTGGAGCGCTGCTCGCATACGCCCGCAGCGCGGAATCATCCTTGGTGAGAACCGCTGCGGATACAGCAGCGCCCCTTCCTCGGGACGTTTTCCACCTGTCACCGCCACACCTTCCACACCAACGGCACAACGAGCATACTGAGCAGCCCGAGCCACAACCAGGGCAGCGTCGCGATCCTGGGCAGCACCGCGATGGGAGCCAGGGGACTGGTCGTGTAGGGAACGCAGGCGGGGGTGAAGAAGGGTTCGAAGTCGAGGCTGGCGTCGCCGCGCTGATGGAACTCCACCCCGCGATCGGTCACCCGCCAGACAACGAATGGGTCGGTCATTGATGGCGGATTGTGGAGCAGATTGACCCAGCCCCCGCCCCCATGCGTGCTCCCGGTGACGAGCCAACGCCCATCCGGGCTGAGCGCGCTCGTGATCGCCCAGGTGCCGATGGCGGTGCGTGACCGTCGGGTCAGCGTTGCATCCCTGACATCCCAAATCTCGATCACCCCAGCACCGCTGTCCTGAAAACCAATTGCCAGCGTAGTCCCATCGCCGCTGAAGCTGACGCTGGCCGCCTGCGCATCCATCGGGTATTCAGCCAGGTGCAGACCATCGGCCAGCCGCCAGACCTCCAGTGAGTCACCCGTGTAGGCCACCGCCGCCAGAAGCGTTCCATCAGGACTGATGGCGGCTGATCGACTCGTTATCGCGAGTGTTCCTTCGCGGTGCCAGACAAGGCTGCCGTCGCTGATGCGCCAGTTAAAGAGTTGCCGGCCCTGGATCAGAATCACGTTGGCATTATCTGGGGTGATAAACAAAAAGACGCCAGTCGTGTGATCATCAACCGTGTACGTATATGGCAACGCAGCGCGTTTCGCGCCGCTGTGGGTATCGTAGAGCAGGATCGTCAGACTCCTCGCGCTGTGGGCTGCGACCCAGCGTCCATCGTTGCTCACGGCGGGTTTGTACCACGCGCTCAATGGTTCGGTCGCAAGTGTGGTGACCCGGCGCGTGGTCATGTCGATGATGTGGAGGGCGGTCGGGAGGTCGTCGTCGGTCGCAAAGCCGACCACAAATGCCCCATTCACCGATGCCTTCGCCTCCCTGATGGATGGTACCAGCGGGGTTGCGTCGACGGGTGGGCGCAGCACGGTCGTCAGCACGAGTTGCACCAGCCAAATAACCAGCGGGCCAATCACCACAAAAAACAGACCGCGACGGCTCAGCAGCCGCCGTTGATGAAGATTCAAGGGTATCCCTTTCGGCTACGTTCCGCACGT
>JAYUUK010000256.1:0-4056 GCA_043754595.1 Roseiflexaceae bacterium
CACCCCCGCTACGCATCTGTCAATTGTAAAGGGGGTTTCGATGGCGAAACAGGTCTCAGTTGGCACAGCGCCGCGCGCCACAGCCCAACGCCGACGCCCCGGCCTCAGCGCCATCCTCGGCCGCGATTGGAAAGTCGCGCTGCCGTTCGTCCTGCCGCTGGTGCTGCTCATGGCAGGGCTGATCCTCTGGCCATTCCTCAGCGCGGTCTGGACGAGCTTCACGCTGCGCTCGATCACCCGCGTCGACCGCTTCGTCGGGCTTCAGAATTATGTCAATCTCTGGAAAGACGCCGACTTCCGCAGCGCGCTTGGCAACACTGTGCGCTTCACCGCCGCATCGGTCAGCCTGAAGCTGGTGATCGGGATGATCATCGCGCTGCTGCTCAACAGCCGCATCCCGCTGCGCAACGTCCTGACCGGGATCATGCTGCTGCCGTGGATCGTGCCGGAAGTGGTGACGGCGATGGCCTGGCGCAGCATCTTCGACCCGATCTTCGGCGGGCTCAATCCGATCCTGCTCAGTCTCGGCCTGATCGACCGCAAAGTTGCGTGGCTGGCCGAGCCGAACCTGGCGATGCCGAGCGTGATCGCGGTGAATATCTGGAAGGGCATCCCGTTCTACACCATGCTGCTGCTGGCCGGGCTCAAGGCGATCGACAAAGAGCTCTATGAGGCCGCTGAGGTCGATGGTGCCACGCTGGTCGAGCGCTTTCGCCACATCACGCTGCCCGGCCTACGCTACGTGATCGTGGTGACGGTGCTGCTCTCGACGATCTCGACCTTCAACACGTTTGGGCTTGTCTACCTGATGACCGGCGGCGGCCCGGGCGGCGCGACGCGGCTGTACTCGATCCTGGCCTACGAGAAGGCGATCGTCGGGCTGCGCTACGGCCCTGGCGCGGCGGTGGCGCTGAGCATGGCACCGGTGCTGGCGATCTTCATCCTGCTGCTGGCGCGCTACATGCGCCACGACGACCGGATCCAACAAAAGGAGGGACGGCTGGACCGGGCGCTCGCGCCGCTCGCCGGGCTCGGTGGCGCGCTGCTCGACGCGATCGTGTGGCCGATCGCGCGCATCGCCGACCTACTGAGCGCGGTGACCCGCAGCATAACTGGCGGGCGGCAGGTGCTGCGACGCGCCACGCGGGAGCGGCTCGGTGTGGTGGCGCGGCTGCTGCTGCTCTCGCCGCTGCTGCTGTTTGTGATCTTCCCGCTCTACTGGGTGTGCATAACCGCCTTCAAAAACGACCTGCAGATCCAGCAGTATGTCTCGATCTACTGGCCGGCACCGTGGACGCTCGAGCAGTTTCAGACGCTGCTGTTCGATACGCCGTACCTGCTTTGGTTCCGCAACACGCTGGTGGTGGCGATCAGCAGCACGGCGCTGGCGGTGACGCTGGCGGCGCTGGCTGGCTACGCGCTAGCGCGGCTGAAGTTCACCGGCGCTGGCGGCGTGACCACCGCGCTGCTGATCTCATACCTGCTGCCAGGCTCGCTGCTGTTCATCCCGCTGTATCAGATCCTGACCACGCTCAGGGTGATCGATACCTCGCTGGCGCTGATCATCACCTACCCGACGTTCCTGATGCCGTTTGCGACCTGGGTGATGCTGGGGTACTACCGCTCCATCCCCGAGGATCTGGAGCAGGCGGCGATGATCGACGGCGCGACCCGGCTCGGCGCGTTCTGGCGAGTGACGCTTCCACTCGCCGCGCCGGCGCTGCTCTCGGTCACGCTGTTCGCTTTCACGAACGCCTGGAACGAGTTTCTGTTCGCCTTTGTGTTCATCACCAACGAGCGGCTGTTCACACTGCCGATCGGGCTGCAGCAGCTCGTGTTTGGCGATATCTACCCCTGGGGCCAGCTGATGGCCGCCTCGCTTATGATGGCGGTGCCGGTGGTGATCATCTATATCTACGCCCAGAAGTACATGGTCGAGGGGCTGACGGCCGGGAGCGTGAAGGGGTGACCGGGTGACAAGCGGATGAGCGCAGATGAGCGGATAGCATCTCCGGATGTTCGGCATCTGTACCTATCTGTGCCTATCTGTGGATACCCCGCCCGGCTGTTCTGGAACAGATCGCGGAGGCAGCATGAAAATCACCGATTACCGGGTCACGCCGATCGCGTTTGGCGACCCGCCATTGCGGGCGGCGATGGGGCTGCACGCGCCGTACGCGCTGCGCACGGTCGTCGAGATCGTGGCAGACGACGGCACCACCGGCGTCAGCGAGACCCACGGCGGCGCGGCGGTGGTCGATGATCTGCTGGCCATTGGCGAGCTAGTGGTGGGGCGCGACCCGTTCCATCTGGCGGAGTTGGAGGCGCGGGTCGGTGGCGGCGGCGGGCGCTATGGCGGCGATGGGACGAAGTTCTGGGAGGGGCGGCTGCACTCGCCGCCGCGCACCTACGGCGCGATCGAGGTGGCCTGTCTCGATCTGCTCGGCAAGGCGACGGAGCGCAGCGTCTGCGATCTGCTCGGCGGGCCGGTGCGCGAGCGGGTCGATTTCTCGGCCTATCTGTTCTCCAAGCACGCCGGCGCTGGCGGCGCGCACGGCTTCGGCGCTGACCCGGCGGCTATTGGCGGCTGGGACGCGGCGCGGCAGCGCGAGGCGCTGTGCGCCGAAGACCTGGTGGCGCAGTCGTTGGCGATGACCGACGCGTTTGGCTTCGCCAGCATCAAGCTCAAGGCCGGCGTGCTGGAGCCAGACGAGGAGGTGCGGACGATCCGGCTGCTGCGCGAGGCGTACGGCCCTGACACGCCGCTGCGGATCGACCCGAACGCCGCCTGGTCGCTTGAGACCGCGCTGCGGGTCGCGGGCGAGCTTGAGGGGCTGCTGGAGTACTACGAGGACCCGGTGGGCGGTAAAGCGCAGATGGCCGAGCTCGCCAAACGCACTCGTCTGCCGCTGGCCACCAACATGTGCTGCGTCAGCTTCGCCGATCTACCGGAGACCATTGCGCGCGGCAGCGTGCAGATCATCCTTGGCGATCACCACTTCTGGGGCGGGCTGCGGGCCTCGGTCGAGCTGGCGCGGATCTGCCGCACCTGGGGCATCGGCATGTCGATGCACTCCAACTCGCACATGGGCATCAGCCTGGCGGCGATGACCCACCTGGCGGCGGCGGTGCCGAACCTGACCTACGCCTGCGACACCCACTACCCGTGGCAGGCGGACGAGCTGATCGTCGGCGGGAAGCTGCGCTTCGAGGACGGGTCGCTGGCGGTGCCAGCCGGCCCGGGGCTGGGCGTCGAGCTAGACCGCGCGGCGCTGGAGCGCATGCACCGGCAGTATCTGGCATCGGGGCTAACCCACCGCGACGACGAGATCGAGATGCAGAAGGTGGAGCCGGGCTGGAGGGCACGCTTCCCGCGCTGGTGAGGCGGGGCTGTACAGCCGCGATTGAGCGACTATTGCTGTTCCCGTATTCCTCTCTCGCGGTTCAATTACATGTTGCCTGCGCGGTATTGGGGTTCATTGCCGGGCAGCGAATACGTTTGCTCGTTTGAAAAAGCAGCCATGTACTGGTTTCTCTACTCATTGTTTGAGACATTGAAAGAGAAAAAAGGAAAAAACTTGATATAACGGATGGTATTCTTTTGTCGGCGAGGAGTTACAGGCACTTTCAGACACGCTCATTGCGGATCACACAGCCATTGAAGAGAAGCCGAAAGCTTGGAAGATTGTAGCGGGTTATTCCGGCACTACTGGCGAAGAGATCTATGCAGTTGTACATAAACAAGAAATCCAAGCAGTCCTGAACCAAATCTTACGAGCGACACCCAAAGCCGAAGCCCGTAAAACCTAGCCGGGCGCGGCTTTCGCACCAGCGCGCTGCAACGCACACAGCTGCGCATCGGTGAAGGCTTTGCGGGACGCGCCGCGCTCGAACGTCACGTCGTTTACGTCCATGATTTGCGCCACGAGCCGGGCGATCCGAAGCGCGCGTCGTTGCTGGCCGTCGAAGGCTTCGTTTCCTACATCGCGTCGCCCATCATCGCCAGAGGAAATGTTGTAGGCGTTCTGGAAGTTCTGCATCGCGCGCCGCTCCAGC
>JAYUUK010000257.1:0-38423 GCA_043754595.1 Roseiflexaceae bacterium
GTTGCGCACCGCGACAGGCTGGCCGTTGGCGCTGTACGTGAGTGTGAACGGGTTGTTGCTCAGCCCGGTGCCGAGCTGCTCCTGCCACACCCCGCCGAGATCGCTGTGATCGCCCCGCGCTACGTGCGCGCTGGCGGCGGGGCGGCGGCGGCGATCTGCATCACACCAAGATCTGCTCATCGTCGCCTGTTGTTGTCACAACGAAGCCGAGTGCAAGACTCAGGTGCGGTTTGGTCGCGTGCGTGAGGATATGGATATGGCTTCCAACCCTGATACGACGAATCCATCTCCCCGATTGCTCAGTGTAAAGGCGAAATGGTAAAGTGGAGCTGTCATCTGTACCAGAAACATACCACGTGCCTTCGACCACCTCACGATTGTAGTCGATAGAACATGTGACCGTACGTATCTCCGCAATCGATGCGTACCCTAAGCGTACAATTTGCCACGTGCGCCACCAAGGTACAACAATATCTCCATATACAATCAGCGGCATGACCGTCGCGAGCATGAAAAGATAGAACTGATAGCGTACGAGCTCTGCTCCCGTAAATGGCTCCATTGCCGAATGATACACGGTAAAGCACGCGAGTGCGAATTGTGAACCGACGATCAGCCACATGCGAATCGACAGCTGTGTGCGAAAAATAATCCATGGATTACAGGCACGCGGGGGCACGGGATGGGTAGTCACAATCTGCTGTGCATACACAATGGCAGCCGTAGCACTCACCGACCGATCGCGTGATTTACGCTGGCGTGGCGGTGCTTTGTGTCGAGCACCTGTCGTCGGTTGGCGACGCATTATGTATTACCTTCGCCAGCCAGGGCTTAGTAAGCTGCCTGTAAGCGCTTTGAGTATGAGTATAGGCACGTGAAGATGACGCGGCATGCCCTCCGCTGAAATACCAACTGGTGAAGTCAACACTTCACCCCCGACGCTCCTTGCCAGATCCGTTTTAGAGCCACGGCTCATACTGTGGGCCGTCGCGATAGCACCAGCCGACCCGAACGCGACACTTCGAAGTGGTGTCGACTCAAACGACATCCAGCGCGAGGATGAGCAGCCAACACAGCCGGCGAAACGCCCGTACCGTTCGTCGCGAACTGCGCATAACTGCTCCCTCAATTCGCAGGATACACCCGTTCAATCGATTGTATCGCACGGATACATCGGTCCCATTCAGCGTACAATCGTCGGTCATTGCGCCACAGGACCGCCGCGCCAGTACGATCAAAATGAATATTGGATGAGGAAACACTATCACGCCACAGGAGGTGTGTCAAGCGACCGGTTACTCCAAAAGTCGATGCATCTTGCGATCGGCACCGGTGCTGCGGTGCTGCGGTTCCGTGGGTCCGTGGGTCCGTGGGTCCGCTACTGTGCCGGCACCGCGGGGAGGACCCGATTGACCTTTACCCAGCGGATGAGGTCGGCGAGGGAATCCACCCGCCACAGCCGCAGCGTCGCGTCATCGCTCACCGAGAGTACGCTCCGGCTATCGGCGCTGATGGCCACCCCCCATATCCCGCTGCTATGGTCGGCCATGCGCTGGATCTCCTGGCCGCTCGCCACATCCCAGACGCGCACGGTGCGGTCATCGCTGCCTGAGACCGCCAGCTTGCCATCCTCGCTGAAGCAGACCGTGCGGATGCGCTGGAGATGCCCCGAGAAACGACGGATCGGCGCGGCCTTTGCGACATCCCACAGGATCATCGTCGCGTCGCCGGCACCAGTGAGCAGCTGTGTGCCATCGGGGCTCCACGCCAGGTCGAAGACGCGGTCGTCGTGCTGTTTGAGCTGCGCCTTGAAGGTTCCCGTGCCCACATCCCACAGCACCACCGTCGTATCGTCCGATGCCGTCGCAATCGTCTTGCCATCCGGGCTGAATTCGACCGCCTTGATCCCAGCGGAGTGCTCGCCTTCCAGGGTGCGAATCTGCGTCCCGCGCGCCACATCCCACATAATCGCCGTGCCGTCATCGCCAGCGCTCGCCAGCTGTGTATCGTCCGGGCTGAAGGCAACGCTCCAGACGACATCACCGTGGCCTTTGAGTGTGTGAAGCAGCTGACCGCTCGCCACATCCCAGATCGCGACGGACTGATCGCTGCTGGCCGAGGCAACCATAGACCCGTTGTGGCTGAACGCGACGCCGAGGATATCGTCCGCCTGACCGCTGAAGCGCCGCACCACCCGGCCGGCCACGCTATCCCAGAGGAATAGGTTACGATTGGCGCCACCCACCACTGCCAGGCGGCCATCTGGTGCGTAAGCGACGCTCAGGAGTGCTGCTGGCTGTGTGCTCGTGCTGACCGCGTGCAGGCTCTGGACATCCCAGACGCGGACGGTCCCGTCGATGCCGCCAGTGACGAAGCTCCGCCCATCGGGGGCGAACGACACTGCGCCTATTGCGCCGACGTGGCCGCCGAAGCGCCGCACCTGTCTGGCGGATATGACATCCCATAGCCGGGCCGACCGATCATCGCTGATCGAGGCCACGAGCTGACCATCGGGGCTGACAGCGGCAGAATTGACCCCATCGGTATGATCGGTGAAGACGCTCTCGGTCGAGCGCGAGCTAACATTCCAGACGCGCACCGAGCTATCGCGCGATGTGGCGATGATGCGGCTGCCATCTGGTGTGAAGACGACGCTGGTGACGGCATCGAAAAACTCATTGCTGCGCCCAACCTCGGCCCCATCGGGGATAGACCAGAGGACGAGCTGATTGTCTGAGCCGGCCGACGCCAGGCGTGTGCCATCGGCGCTGAAGGCTAGATCCAAGACCGAATCTTGGTGACCATCGAGCACAAGGAATGGCTCGGCTTCACCGATGCGCCACACCGCGATCCGCGGCGTCTGGCCACCGCCGCTGCTCGCCGCCAGCAGCGTGCCATCGGTGCTGACCGCCACGCTGTTGACCTTATCCCAGCCCTCACGGCTGTAGCGCCGCAGTTCGGCACCGTCATCGAGATTGAATGAGCGGATCGTGCCGTCGTTGAGCGCCACGAATACCGTCTGGCCATCGTAGCTCAGCGCCATGTCGGTCAGTGGCGTGGCGAGCGAGGCGACCGACCTAATACGCTGGCCGGTGCCGAGATCCCACAGACTCACATCGCCGGACTGCGTGCCGGCGATGGCACGCAGCGAGTCGGGGAGCACATCGACTTCGACGACCGATCTATCGTCGATCTGGATGACCCGCCGGGCGGCCACATCTGCTGCGGCGTCCACGGCGAGCTGCGCCTGCGGCAGCGGCACCTTGGCATGGGCGGCGGTCAGCGCCAGCGCGAGCGCGCCGTTGACATCGCCGCGCACTAGCGCAGACTGCGAGTCCGCGATCTGCGCCCGCGAGACCGCCTCGTCTTTGGCATCCTCGGCGCGCTGGCGCTCGATATTGGCGCGCTGCTTTTCGGTCTCGGCGGCGGCGCGCTCCTGTTCGGCGCGCGCGCTCTGCGTTTCGGCCTCGATGCGCTGGGCGTTGGCGAGGCGCTCGTTGCGATCTGCGATCCACAGCCCCCAGACGGCGGCGATCAGTGAAATGATGGCGGCGGCGGTGACGATCCGCAGCCAGTTGACCCGATCCTGGATCTGCGCGCGCTTATCGGCCTCGCTGGCGGCGAGCGCCTTCTGGCTATCGAGCTCGCGCTGTCTGGCGGCCTCGCGCTCGGCCTCGCGCTCGGCGATCTCTTTGGCGCGCGCAGCGAGCTCGGCGCGGCTGGCCTCGAACAGCGGCGCGAGCTCGGCCCCACCCACATCGGTGCCAGCCACCGACTCCATCCAGCGGTCGGCCTCGGCGAGCTCGATGGCGTCCAGCAGGCCGCCATCGCCGCGCCCGCGCGTGTCCCACTCCTGGAATTTCTCTTCGATGCGCCGTCTGGTCTCCTCGGCGACCCGGCGCGCGGCGATCCAGCCCTGGAACGCCGGCCAGCCGCGGATCAGCGCCTCGTGCGAGATATCCACCACCACCGCCGGCGGGGCTCCCGGCTGGGTGGCGTCCGGCCGCGCCTCGCTGTTGCGGGTCAGCAGCCGCACATCGGTCAACGTCTTGAGCACTGCGTCGAAGCTGGCGGGGTCTTCGTTGGCCACCCGCAGCGCGTCGAGCGGCTGCTGGCGCCTGGTGTCGGCGCGGCCCTGACCGAACTGGACCAGCCGCAGAAAGATCCGCCTGGCGATCGACTGCTGCGGCGCGCTCAGCGACGCCATCGTGGCGTCGGCGCGGGTGGCGATGGCCACGGCGAGGCCGCTACGCCCATCGCGGCCGAGGTCTTCGTAGGCGGCGATCGTCAGCAGCCGGTGCGGCATCCGGTCCCACAGCAGCACCAGCGTCTCCTGGATGAGCGGCAGCGAGCCAGGCTCGTCTGCGGCGTCGGCCAGCAGCCGCTCGACCAGCCCGCTCTCGATCCGCACGCCGACGGCGGTGGCCGGGCGCTCGATGGCGGCGCGCAGCTTCTCGCCGCGCAGCGGTGCGACTTCGAGGCGCTGGCTCGGGTCGATCGGCCAGAGGGCCGAGGTCATCAGGTCGGGGAAGAAATCGGCGCGCATTGCGATCAGGATCGTCGCGTCGTGGCGGGCCCGCAGCTGCTGGAACAGCCCGACGAAGCGCAGCTGCTCATCGCGGCGGGCGAGGGTGAACAGCTCTTCGAACTGGTCGATCAGCAGCAGCAGGCGGGGAGCGCTACTCGCTGGGGCGGTGGCTTGCGATCCGGTCTCGGACGCGGGAGGGGGCGACGGCTGCGCGGCGGCCACCGCATCCAAAATGGCGCGGAGCCGCTGGCTCGGCGCGTCGCCGGGGCGCATCTGTTTGATAAGCCAGGTGCCTGGCGGGAAGGCGCTGGAGCTGTTGAGTCTCGGCAGCAGGCCAGCGTTGACTAGCGACGATTTGCCCGAACCGGACGGCCCGATGACCAGCAGCCGATCCTGGACCCGCAGCCGCTGGGTCATATCCTCGATTTCGTCCTCGCGGCCAAAGAAGAAGCGGGCGTCCTCCGGGCGAAACGGCGTCATGCCTGGGTAGGGGCAGGCCGGCTTGGGCAGCGGCGGCAGGTCGAACAGCATCGTCTCGGGGCTGCGGCTGTAGAGCGCCGGTGTGGCCCAGTCGGGGTAGCTGGTGCCGCTGATGGCCGCCACCGCGCGCCGGCCCTCTGTGACGCAGGCGTCGAGCGGGAAGCCCTCGCCGAGCGTCTGGTAAAGCTCGGCGGCGAAGGCGCGAGTGGACTCGGCGGCGGCGGCGAACTGCATGGCGACGACCGCCGGGACGCCGGCGCGGATCAGCGCTGGGGCGGTGCCGCGCAGCACATCGTCGCCGAGGCGCGCGCCATCGCAGGCGCTGAGCAGCGCCAGGCGGACGCCGCTGCCGGCCAGCAGCGCGCCGAGCTGGAGCGCATCGATCGGGGCGGCACCGCCGTCGCCATCTTCGAGGATGAGCTTGCCGGTGCCATCGGCGGCGCTGCTGCCGTGGCCGACGAAGTGCCAGACGTGGAAGCGCTGGCGCAGCAGATCTTGCAGCTTGGCGGCGGTGAGATGCTCCTCGACCACCACCTCGACGAAGTCGCCGAGCCGCGACAGCGCCTCGCGGGCGGCGTCGAGCTCGCGGGCCACCGCCACTGGCGGCGGGGTCTGCGCAGCGGTGAGCAGCACCCGCAGCGGCAGGTCGATCTTGAGCGTCTGCGCGATAGTGGGTAGCGGCAGATAGCGCAGCGGCGGCGCGTCGGTCAGCGCCAGCGCGCCGCACGCCGGGTCGTTGAGCACCTCCCACGGCAGCCCGGCCACATCGCCCTCGCTGGCGGCGATATCGAGGGTCAGGCGCAGCGCCTGACCCGGCTGGAGCGCGCCGCGCGCCCGATCGTAGGCGGCGCGGATCTCGCCATCGAACAGCGCGGCGAACAGCGAGCGGCCGATCGACTCGATCAGCGCGGCGTCGGTGTCCAGGCTGCGCAGCCGCGCGAGCTGCTCGACAAACGCCGCGTCGCTGGGGATCGTCAGCGCGCCGCGCCCATCGCCGCCAGCGCCGCCAACCGTCAGCGGGTACGCGCCCCCCGCCAACGGACCGACCGCGATCTCCAGCGTGGAGTAGGAGGTGTACATACCAACCCTAGATAGAACACGATACCGGAATGACGGTTAGTATAGCACGATGTCTGGCTACGGGAACTGCTGCTTGAGATTGGTATCGGCGGTATCGATCGCGTCTGTGGCGTCGGTCAGCCCGAGCAGGACGCGGCGCTGCATCAGCGTCAACTCCTGATCCACCAGGCCGCGGGTGGGGGTGTTTGGCATAGGGCGGCCAGCAAGCGCCTGTGCGCGAAAGATGCGCGCCGCCGCGTGTCTGGCATCATCGCCTTCGAGCGGGAGCGACAGCAGCGATGGCTGGAGATCGGCTTCGAGCAACAGCTGCTGCGACGGCTGGCTGAGGGCAAAGCGCATGAAGTCGAGGGCGGCGCGGCGCTCATCGGCGCTGACCCGGCTATTGACCGCCAGCACGTCGCTGCGGACGTATGGCTCGGGCGGCCGACCGGTCTCGCTGAGCGTCGGCAGGCCAGCGACCCCGGTGCGGTCGCCCCAGACGGCGCGGTAGAGCGGCAGGCGATACGACCAGTCAAAGGTCATCAGCGCCCGTCCGTCCTGGAGCACCCGATCGATCTCGGCGCTCTGCTCGACGCGGGCTAGCAGCCGCTCGTTGCCGTTGAGCGCGCTGAGCCAGCCGAGCCACTGCTGCGCGCCGTCTCTGCCGCCGGTGCCGAGCGCGACGCGCCCCTGCTCATCGAAGATCCGCCCGCCGAAGGCGTAGAGATAGCCGATCGTCATGTCCGGCGAGAGGTCGAGCGCCATGCCCCAGACCGGCGGCTTGGCCTGGGTATCGCCGAGACCGCGGGCGCTCTCCAGCAGCGACTGCGTATCTGCGGGGGGGATGGCGATGTTGGCGCTGTTATAGTAGAGCGCCAGGGTGTCGAAGGTCAGCGGCAGCGCGAAAGTCCTCATCTGCTGGGTCGAGTCGGCGGCGCGCCCTCCGCCGAGCGCTGTCGGCACCAGCGTCTGGGTGTCGAGCGGGGCGATATCGGCATCGAGCGGGAGGATCGTGCCAGATGCGGCGAGCGCGCCGACCCAGGTGCTCGGCATCAGCACCAGATGCGGGCCGCCGCCGGCCGCGACCGCGCCGCGCAGATCGGCGGCGAACGAGGCGAGCGGGATCGACTGAAGGCTGACGCGCTGGCTCGGGTGCTGCTGATTATAGCTATCGACGATCTGCGCCAGCGCCTGACGCGGTGCGCCGTACCAGCCGTGCCAGAGGATGAGCGTCACGCTGCGCTCGGCCACCGGCGGCTGCACTGCGGCGGCAGGCGCGGCGCAGGCGGCGAGGATGAGCGCCAGCAGCGCGAGATGGACGACGCGCCACAGCGGCGGGCCAGCCGTGCGCCTGCCGTCGGTGGTGCTGCGGTCGGGCGCGCGCCAGCGAATTCGAGTCATGGGTATCCCGGAGAAAAAGAAAGACAGCCACCGCGCGGCGGCGCTGCCAGATAGTGTTTGGTTAACGGCGACATTATAGCACGCCGCGCGCGCGCCCGACGAACATGCAGGGACCGATTGCGGATAGGAACTTGTGTAGACCGCTAGCGCAGAAAGGTGAGCAGCAGGCTGAGCGTCACCAGGCTCGCCAGCGTCCCGGCCACCACCACGCCGGCCACAAAGCTGGGGCGGGCGTCGAACTCGGTGGAGTAGACCACCATGTTGACGGCGGTGGGCATGCTGGCCTGCACGATGACCACCTTGAGCGCCAGCGCGTCGAGCCCGAGCGCCACGCCAATACCCCAGGCCAGCAGCGGCGAGACCATCAGCCGCAGCCCAAGCGCCACCAGCGTCAGCCGGCGATCCTCGATGCCGGCGCCCTGCGCGAGCTGCATGCCAAGCATCAGCAGCAGCATCGTCAGCGCCGCGTCGGAGAGCAGCTCGCCGCCCTTGAACAGCGCCCCGAGCGCATCGCTGCGATGGGGGAGATCGAGCCCGCTGAGCCGCAGTATGAGCCCGGCCAGCACGGCGTAGATCTGCGGCATCTTGAGGATCTGCAGCGCCGCCGCCCGCATATCGGCGCGGCCGAGCTGCGCCACCGGCACGGCGAGCGTCTGCGCCAGGGTGGCCTGCGCCACAAAGAACAGCAGCGCGCGGTCCAACCCAGCCTGCCCGAAGGCGAAGCGGCTCGTATTCAGCCCGTAGTTGCCAGAGTTCATAAACAGCACTGTCAGAAGCAGCGCCGCCAGGCTCGGGCGGTCGAGCCGCAGCGCCTTACCGATGATCGTCGTCAGCAGCAGCAGCGAGCCGACGAGCAGCACCGAGACGGCCGAGACCCGCAGCGCCTCCAGCCCGGCCACCTCGGCGCGCACCAAGGTGACGAAGATCAGCGCCGGGCTGAGCGCGTACATCGCCACCCGGTTGAGCGAGCGGACATCGATCGGGTAGCCGCGGCGTAGTGCGTAGCCGGCGGCCACCACCACGATGATCGGCAGCAGCACATCGATGAAGGCGGTGAGGAGAAACATAGTGTGGCCGGGAGATAGTAGCCAGTAGGTAGTAACCAGGAGCCAGCAGTTAGTGGTCAGTAGTAGGAAGCAAGGAGTCGGTAGTAGGAAGCGAGGAGTCAGAAGACGGAGTGTGGTTTCCATAGGGCCACAGCGTGCTGCTGCCGGCATCCCGCCCGGCTGCCCGGCACCTGTAGCTCCTGTTCATCCTGTGCGTACCTGCCCGGCTATTTGGTCACAGTCTTGAAGATCAGGTCGTCGATCAGCTGCTCAACGGGCGCGCGGTCGTCGGTGAACGGGCCGTAGCGCGACTTTGCCACATCGAACTCGCCCGCCACCACCGTCTCCATCACCGCGCGGAGCGAGGGCTCGCGCATATTGGCATAGTTGGCCGAGAACGCGGCTAGACCATCGCCGTCCGCCATCGTGCCGATCAGGATCTGATTGCCGCCGCGCGGCGTCTCGATCACGTACACGTGCGGAAAGACCCGGCGCATCGTCGTCGCCAGCGCCTGGCTCAGCCGGTCATCGCCATCAGGGCCGAGCCCGGCGTTGACCACCGCAACTCCCTGCGGCGTGAGGTGTGCGGCGACCGTCTGGAAGA
This sequence comes from Roseiflexaceae bacterium, assembly GCA_043754595.1. GTDB lineage: Bacteria > Chloroflexota > Chloroflexia > Chloroflexales > Roseiflexaceae > JAYUUK01. Next base: position 9,119 of record JAYUUK010000257.1, read on the forward strand.
ACTCGACGGTGGTCAGGTGGAATGGGATGTACGGCTGATGGTACGCGTCCATCCCGATCACATCGTAGCTGCCGCCGTGGGTGGCCAGCCAGTAGCGCGCGTCGTCGGCGTGGACGCGGTAGTTGGGGTGCCTGGTGGAGACCGCCGCGTCATCCATGGCGAAATACTGCCGGCCGACGGCGATGATCCCCGGGTCGATCTCGACCGCGTCCACCGTCGTGTTCGGCCCGTAGTAAGCGAGAAACTGGGCCGGCACAGTGCCTGCCGCCGAGCCGAGCATGGCCAGGCGGGTCACGCTGGCCGGCGTGCGATCGGCGACGAAGTACGGCGCGACGGCGAAGAAATCCCACGGCCCACCGCCGGTCGTCAGGTCCAGCGGGTCATTGCTAGTGGCGTAGCGCTCGTTGTAGAACGAGTGGATCGCCAGCCCCTCGTTGAGCATCAGCGCCATCTGCCGCCCGTAGGCCGGCGTCTCGCGCTCGGCGACCTGGATGTAGTTCTGGCTGGACTCGGCCTCGGCAACCAGCCGGCAGCCCTCGCAGCCCACCGCCTTGACTGCGCCGCCCGTCAGCTCGCCAAAACCAGCCAGTGCGACGACCAGCAGCGGTGCCAGCAGGTAGCGCCAGTCGCGCAGCCCGATCAGCCCGGTGGCCACCAGCAGTAGCGCGAACAGATAGGTGGTGGCGGCGGTGCCGATCGCCGGGATGAGCACCAGGACGGTGAGGAACGTGCCGAGGATCGAGCCGACGGTCGATACCGACGAGACCGCCCCGACCCGCGCCCCGGCGTCTGCCAGATCAGCCGCGCCAGCGGCGAGCTGGAGCCGCGCGGCGAACGGCCCGACCATCGCCAGCAGCGTGACCGGCACGGCGAACAGCAGGATCACGCCGACGAGCGCGCCGAGGAACCCGCCGACATCGAGGCCGGCGAGCGCGCCCTGCGAGAAGCCGAGGATCGGGCGGGAGAGCGGCGGAATGAGCGCTGTAGCCACGCCGGCGATGACGATCAGGCGGTAGAGCGCGCGCGCATCGGGCGTCCTATCCGCCAGGCGCCCGCCGATGCGGTAGCCGATGGCGAGATAGACCAGCGTCATGCCGATGATCACCGCCCAAATCGGCTGCGATGTGCCGAAGAACGGCGCGAGCAGCCGCGACGCGATCATCTCGACGCCGAGCGTGCCGATGCCGGCCAGAAAGACCGCGAGCAGCAGGAAGCGCCCGGGGCGCGGCGAGCTCGTGCTCACAGATGCCGGTGGGGCAGGACGAGGGACGTGCTACACGGCACTAGAGTACCGATCGGATCAGCATGCTGAGGACCTGAAGCAGCACCATCCCGATCATCGGCGTGAAGTCGAACGTCTGCGTCTTCGGTATAATGCTGCGGATCGGCGCGAGGATCGGCTCGGTGAGCTCGCCCAGGATCTGTGTGATGCGCATATTCCCCTGCGGATCGACCCAGGAGAGCAACACACGCGCGAGGATGCAGAGCGAAAGCGCCTCGATCAGGATGAAGACAAAGTTGCTCAGAAAGGATGACATAGCAGTAGCGACTCCAGCGCAGAGAGAAAAGAACCGCCGGTGTATTATAGCACGTCGCTCACCGCGTCTCCCCGTCAGGGCTCGTGCAAAGTCCATTAGTATCCGCTCATCCTTATCAGCCATTCATCCCTTCAGCTTCGAGCCTAGCGCGCACCGCGGCGGCATGAGCGGTCAGCCCCTCGGCCTCAGCGATCCGCGCCGCCGCCGGCCCGATGCGGCGCAGCGCCGTCTCGTTGAGCCCGACGATCGAGATGATCTTGCGGAAATCATCGACGTTGACTGGCGATGCGTAGCGGGCGGTGCCGCCGGTGGGCATGATGTGTGAAGGACCGGCGGCGTAGTCGCCGAGCACCTCGAACGAGCGCTCGCCCAAAAAGATCCCGCCGGCGTTGCGCACCCTGCCGATATGCGACCACGGGTCTCTCACCAGCAAACAGAGGTGCTCGGGGGCGTAGTCATTGGCCAGGTCGAATGCCTCATCAATGCCTGTCACCAGGACGATGCCGCCGCGATGTTCCAGCGCGTCGGCGGCGGCATCGGCCCGGCTGAGCTGCTCAAGCTGTCGCGCCACCTCGGCCTGCACCGCGCTCGCAAGCTCGGGCGACGGCGTGAGCAGGATGGCCGACGCCTCGATATGCTCGGCCTGCGCCAGCAGGTCGGCGGCCACCAGCCGCGGGTCGGCGTCAGCGTCGGCGATCACCATCGTCTCAGTCGGGCCAGGCAGGCTCTCGATGCCGACGACGCCGTACACCGCGCGCTTGGCCAGCACCACAAACAGGCTGCCGGGGCCGGCGATCTTATCCACCTGCGGCACCATCTGCGTCCCGTAGGCCATCGCCGCGATCGCCTGCGCCCCACCGAGCGCGAACACGCGATCGACGCCGGCGACGTGGGCTGCCGCCAGCACCGTCAGATCCACCGTGCCGGTCTCGCGCTGCGGCGGCGAGCAGACCACGATCTCATCGACGCCGGCGACGCGGGCCGGGATGGCGGCGTGCAGCAGCGACGACGGCAGCGGGGCCGAGCCGGCGGGGGTATACAGCCCGACGCGGCGCAGCGGGACGACCATCTGCCCCAGCCCGCCCTCCGCGCTAAAATCGACCCAGGTGGTGCGGGTCTGCTTGGCGTGGAAGCGGCGCAGCTCGCCAGCCGCCAACTCCAGCGCGGCGAGCAGCGACGGGTCGATGGCGCGCGCCGCCGCCACGATCGCCGCGCGCGGGACCTCGAACGGCGCTGCACCATCGAGCGCAGCGCCCCAGCGCGCCAGCGCCGCGTCGCCGTCTGCGCGGACATCGGCGATGATCCGCGAGACCGCCTCGGCCGGGGTCAGCCGCGCGCCAAACGTCCTGGCGATCGAGTCCAGCAGCGCCGGCGACGGCACGATCTCATCGAACGGGACGCGGCGCAGGATCGAGCGGCGCGCCTCCTCTGGCGTGAACAATGGGATGGACATGGTTCCTCTTTAACACAAATTAATTGCTAGCTCTGTCAAGAATCGCCTCAATGATCGCGTCGGCCCGCTCTTCGACCACCATATGGCCGCCGGGGAGGACGAGCAGGCTCCCGTCAGGCAGCAGCGCCGCCAGCCTGCGCCCATCTTCGGCGGGGAAGACGCTGTCGCCATCGCCCCAGACCAGCAGCGTCGGGCAGCGCACCTCGGCGAGATGCTGCGGCACCGGACGCGCCCCGTCCTTCGGCGAGCGCGCCTGCCAGACCTGCGCCATCGCCGTGCCCTGCACTGCCAGCGGCGCGGCATAGCCTGCCACGGCCGCCGCATCGAGCCACGATGGATCCCGCGAGAGCGCCGCGAGCCCGATGCGCACGGTGTGCGGCGCAAGCGTGTAGTACGCCAGCGCCGCGCCGATCAGCGGCAGCTCGGTGACCTTGCCGATCGGCGGGCGCTCGGTGGCGAAGGCCTCGGGGCAGACTAATGCCAGCGAGCGCACCCGCTGCGGCGCATCGATGGCGATCTGGAGCGCCACCCGCCCGCCAAACGAGTGGCCGCCGAGATCGAAGGCCGCGATGCCGAGCGCGTCGAGCGCACCGAGCATCGCCAGCGCTTGATCCTCGGTGGTGTAGCGCGCCGCCATCGGCCGCGAAGACCCTCCAGCCCCGAGCAGGTCCAGACAGATCACCCGCCGCCCGGCGGCGGCGAGCGCCACACGGTAGGCGCGCCAGGTGAACAGCCATGCGCCGAAACCGTGGAGCAGCACCAGCGGCACTCCATCGGCCGGCCCGTCGTCGCTGTAGTGGATCATGTACGGCCCGACCGCGATGAAGCGCTGCGCGCCGGCGATCTGCTGCGGCGTCAGACGCTCGCGCAGCGGCAGCAGCAGCGCCGGCAGGACAATGGCCATGACCGCGAGCAGCACGATAGGCATAATTCCTCGCTTGACTTCGAGCGCGCTCGAAGGTTTACAATCCCGGTTATGAGCATATCCTACACCATCCAGCAGGCGGCGGCGCGCAGCGGCGTGAGCACCCATACCCTGCGCTACTACGAGCGCATCGGCCTAATCATCGCCGTCGGTCGCACGGGCAGCGGCTACCACAGCTACCCCGATGACGATATCGGCTGGATCGAGCTGCTGACATGCCTGCGCGCCACCGGCATGCCGATCCAGGAGATGCTGCACTTCGCCGACGTGGTACAGTCTTGGCACCATGTACTTTGGGACGAAGGTGGACGAGGCGCGGTGGTTTGCGCTGCTGGACCGCTTCGTGGAGGCCGGCGGGACATTTCTGGACACCGCCACTGCTACTCGCTCTGGGTCGATAGCGGCAGCGGCGATGAGAGCGAGGAGCTGCTCGGCCGCTGGATGCGCGCGGCAACCGGCGACAGATCGTGCTGGCCGCCAAGGTCGGCTCGCGGCCGTCGAGCGCCAGCGGGCGCTGGCCGGAGGACGCCGAGCGGCTCGCGCCGGCGGCGATCGAGCGCGGCATCGAGGCCAGCATGCGTGGGCTATAAACCGAGTATGTCGACCTCTACTACACGCACATCGACGACCGCGCGACGGCGCGGCTCGATGAGAACATCGCAGCGCTGGGTGTGACGCTGAGCCCGGAACAGCGCACTAGACTCGACGCAGCCACCGCATAGCGACGCTCGTGCGGTATCACGTTGCGTTGTGTGATCGCGCGAGCATTTCTTGGAGCGCGGCGCTCGTCAATCGTCAATGTGCTAGGCCAGCAGCTGTCCGCCGTCCACCGGCAGCACCACGCCGGTGATATAGTCGGCTTCGATCAGGAAGCGCGCGGCGTGGGCGATATCCTCGGCGCTGCCGAGCCGCTTGAGCAGCGCGCTATCGGCGGCGCGCTGCTTCTGCTCGTCGCTGTAGTCCTCCGGCATCAGCACCGGCCCAGGCGCTATTGCATTGACTCTAACTTCGGGAGCCAGGTCTTTGGCCAGCGCCACCGTCAGCGTCGCCACGCCGCCTTTGCTCACCAGATATGGCACGTAGTTCTTCCACGGGCGGAAGATGCCGACGTCTGCGATATTGACGATCGCGCCACGGCTGGCGCGCAGTGCCGGGGCGGCGCGCTGCGCTAGGAAGAACATCGCCCGCAGGTTGGTGTGGTGTAGCTCGTCCCAGCGCTCGGCCGTCACCTCACCGATCGGCGTCGCTCCCCAGATCCCAGCGTTATTCACCAGCACGTCGAGCCCGCCCCAGCGCCCGAGCGCCGTATCGACCACTTGCTCGCAGGCCGCGACGTCGGCGAGGTCACCGGCGATAGCGATGGCCTCGACGCCAAGACTGCGCAGCTCGCCCAGCACCTCCTCGGCCGGTGCAGACGATGCGTTATAGTGGATGGCGACCCGCACGCCCGCGCGCCCGAGCTCGATGGCGATCGCGCGACCCAACCGCCGCGCGCCGCCCGTCACCAGCACGGCCTTCCCGTTCAGATCCATAGCACTTCACTTTCTGGCACGATTCTTGCGTCTCTCAAAGGCGAGCAAGAAGCATACCACGCGAAGGCATACCCATGAGCCCCACTGTTGGAGTCGTTGAAGTCGGCGTCGCGCCGGTGTTCGTCGTGATGAACCCGGTCGGCGGATCGTGCGACCCACTCGCCGTGCGAGCGGCGCTCGATACGGCGTTTGGTGCAGATCAGAGCGCCTACCGCGTCTACGAGACCAGCGGCGCTGAGGATGAGGATATTACAGCGCTGGTGCATCGCGCGATCGGCGAGGGGGCGCAATTGATCGTCGCGGTCGGTGGCGATGGCACGGTCTCGCAGGTGGCCGAGGGGCTGATCGGCGGCGATGTGCCGCTCGGGATCATCCCCGGTGGCACGGCCAATGTGCTGGCGCAGGAGCTGGGGCTGCCCACAGATGTGGCCGGCGCGGCGCAGCTCCTGGCTGGCGAGCACCGGACGCGAACGATCGATATGCTCAAGGTCGGCGAGCGCCACTTCGTGCTGGCAGTCAGCATCGGGCTGGAGTCGCTGATGATCGCCAACACCGGCAGGCAGGCCAAGCGGCGCTTCGGGCGGCTGGCGTACATCTACACCGCCTTCGCACAGCTGATCGGCTTCGAGCAGCCGCGCTTCACGATCGTGGCCGACGGCAAACGCTCGCGCCCGCGCGCGCTCCAGGTGCTCGTCGCCAACGGCGGCACGCTCGGCATCAAAGCGCTGCGCTGGGGGCCGGATATCGAGCTCGACGACGGCGTAGCCAACCTCTGCATCGTCAGCGCGCGGACGTTTGTGGATTACATCAAGATTATCTGGTTCGCGGTGACCCGCCAGCACCGCCGCAGCGTCAATCTGCGCTACATTCCGGTGCGCAACCGCGTGACCATCGCCACCAGCGACCCGCTGCCCGTCCAGGCTGACGGCGAGGTGATCGGCACTACGCCGCTAACCGTCGAAGTGGTTGCGGGCGCGCTTAAGGTCGTGGTGCCAAACATCGCGGAGCCTGCGGCGTCGGGTGAAGAGATGAAGGCATGAAGTCGTACAGATAACGATTGTGCTGTAGATGCTGTTCACAAAAAATGTGCGGTATCTGTGGTTATCTGTGCCTATCTGTGGACAACCTGCCCGGCTGCCCAGCATTCGCGCCTATTCGCGGAGATGCGCAGAATATCGCTCGGATGTGCCTATCTGTGTCTATCTGTGGACAAACGCCCGGCTGCCCTCACTGCTGCTCCTGCTGCTCCTGCGCGCCGTCGCCCGATGAGTCGACCTCGGCGGCGCGCCAGCCGCTCACCACCAGCGCCGAGGCCGCCGGCTCGATCGGAGCCTCAGATGGCCTGACCTCGACGGCCACGCTCAGCTCGCTCGAAACCTTCCCCCGGTACACGCCGCGCGTCGGCGGCACGTCGTCGTAGTCGCGCCCAGCGGCCACGCGGATATGGCGTCTGCCCGCCAGCAGATTGTTGGTCGGGTCGAAGCCGACCCAGCCGTGGCCTGGCAGAAACACCTCGATCCAGGCGTGGGTCGCGTCGGCCTGCGAGCGATCCGGGCGCTGCAACCGATGCACCAGGTAGCCGCTAACGTAGCGCGCCGGCACGCCGATCGATCGCGCCATGGTGATCATGATATGGGCAAAATCCTGGCATACGCCGCGGCGCTGCTGCAGCGCGTCGTCGATCGGCGAGTGAACGCTGGTGGTGTTTGGCGCGTAGGCGAAGCTCATATAGATCGCCGTGTTGAGATTGCGGATGGTGGTCAGCGGGTCACGCCCGCGTTTGAAATCCAGCGTGTGTATCAGCTCATCGAGCGCCGGCGACGGTACGGCGAAGCGCGACGGCAACAGGAAGTCGTAGTATTCGCCGCCTTGCACCGCGGCGTCGAGCTCGCCCCAGGCCTCGGGCGCGAGCACGGCCGGCAGCGCCAGCAGGTCGGTCACCTGCACCAGCGCCTCGGCGGTGATCGTCAGCTGCGCGTGCTGGCCGGGGATGTTGAAGTGGTGCACCGTGTTGTGCAGGTGATCCATATAGCTCATCACCTGCGAGCGCGGCTGCGTCGTCAGGATGAAGCGCAGCAGCCGCTGGTTGGTCTCGCTGAGCGGCTGCTTGCGGACCTCCATAACGCTCTCGCTGACCGGGGTGCTGTAGCGAAAGCGGGTGACATGTTTGATGGTGTAGTGCATAGTCCCCTATGAGACAAGTGCAACATCCGCCGGGTAGCTGATATACGTCTGGTACAGCGCGCTGTGAATCTGCGCGCACTGCCGTCGAATCTGCGCCAGGTACTCGTGCATATCCGCGATGATCTCATCGACCTGCCCGTAGTCCAGCCCGGCGCGCAGCCGTCCGGCGAGCCGATCGACACGGCTGCCAGCGCGCCCGCCGCTCGCCCGCCCGATCGCCCGCGTCGCCACCTCGATCATGTCGGCCGAGAAGCGCAGCGAGCGCGGGAAGTCGGCGTTGAGCAGCAGAAACTCGAATGTGCGCTCCGGCTGCACGCTGGCGGTGTACACCTTGCAGTACGCCTCAAACGCGGTGCAGGATTTCAGCAGCCCGACCCACTCCAGAAATTCGAGCGGGTTGCTCTGGCCGCGCTCGGCGCTCATCAGCGAGCCGAAGTAGACATCGAGCAGCGCCGCCATCGCCTCGGCGCGCTCGATATAGCGCCCGAGCTGGATGAATTGCCAGCCCATATCGTGGCTGAGCGTCGAGTCGGTGATGCCCTGGAACAGATGCGCCCCGTCCTTGACCTCGCGCAGAAACTCCTGCGGCTCGCCGCGCCAGATCTCGTCCATGGTGGTGCCGCGCACGTGCAGGTAGAGCCGGTTGAGCTGCTCCCACATCTCAGACGAGATCTGCTCGCGGATCTGCCTGGCGTTCTCCCGCGCGGCGGTCACGCTGGCCGCGATCGACGCGCCGTTAGCCATGTCGAACGTCACCGAGCGAACCAGCGTGTACGAGTCGCTCGCGCTCGGCGTCTCGGCCCGCAGGCAGGCGAACAGTCGATCCCAACGCTGCTGCGTCGGCCCGGCGGTCTGGTCAAGCGTCTGGTTGAGCGTCACGCCCAGCACCCGCGCGGTGTGCTCGGCGCGCTCCAGGTAGCGGCTCATCCAGTACAGGCTATCGGCCACCCGTGAGAGCATGGCATCTCCTCAGCTTACTCGAACAGCACCCATGTATCTTTGCTGCCGCCGCCCTGCGACGAGTTGACCACCAGCGAGCCGCGGGTCAGCGCCACCCGCGTCAGCCCGCCTGGCACGATCGTCACGCCGTCGCCGCCGTACAGAATGTACGGTCGCAGATCGACGTGGCGCGGCTCGACCCTGCCGTCGATGAAACACGGCGCGCGCGAGAGCGCCAGCGTCGGCTGCGCGATGTAGTTGCGCGGGTCGGCCAGGATGCGGGCGCGGAACTCATCGCGCTGCGCCGCCGTGCTGTGCGGCCCGATCAGCATGCCGTATCCGCCGGACTCGCCCACCGCCTTGACCACCAGCTCGTCCAGGTGTTCCAGGGTGTACTGCAGCTCATCGGGCTTGGTGAGCAGGTAGGTGTCCACATTTGGCAGGATCGGCTCCTCGCCCATGTAGAACTTGATGATCTCGGGGACGTAGGCGTAGAGCGCCTTGTCGTCGGCGATCCCGGTGCCGATGGCGTTGGCGATCGCGACGTTGCCAGCGCGGTAGGCGTTGAGCAGCCCGGCCACGCCCAGCCCCGAGTCGCGCCGGAAGGCCAGCGGGTCGAGGAAGTCATCGTCGACGCGGCGGTAGATCACATCGACGCGCTTGAGCCCGGCGGTGGTCCGCATGTAGACCACATTGCCGTGGACCAGCAGGTCGCGCCCCTCCACGAGCTGGATACCCATCTGCCGCGCCAGAAACGTATGCTCAAAATAGGCCGAGTTGAACACCCCCGGCGTCAGCAGCACGATCGTTGGATCGGCGGTGTGCGGCGCGAGGGTGCGCAGCGTGGCGAGCAACTCCTGGCCGTAGTGGTCATTCGAGCGCACCTTGTAGCGGTCGAATAGCATCGGGAAGACGCGCTTGGTCACCTGGCGGTTGGCGATCATATACGAGACGCCGCTCGGCACGCGAAGGTTATCTTCAAGCACGGCGAATCGGCCATCGCTGAGCCGCACCAGGTCGGTGCCGGTGACCGTCACGTAGACATCGCGCGGCACCCGCAGCCCGCGCATCTCGCGCCGGTAGTGTTTGCAGCTGTAGACCAGATCGCGCGGGACGATATTAGCGTCGAGGATCTTGCCATCGTGGTAGATATCTTTGAGAAAGAAGTTGAGCGCCCTGATGCGCTGCGTCAGCCCGCGCTCGATCACCGACCACTCAGCGCTGGTGATCAGTCGCGGCAACAGATCGTAGGGGAAGATCTTCTCAGTGCCTTCATCCCGCCCGTAGACAGTGAAGGTAATACCCTGGTTGAGGAACGTCAGGTCTGCGGCGCGCTGCCTAGCGTACATCTCTTCGGGCGGCAGATCTTGAAGGCGGCGGTAGAGCGGCTCGTACTGCGGCCGCGAGGTGCCCGGCGCGGCGAACATCTCGTCGTAGGCTGCGTCGAGAAAGTAGGTCTCGAAGAGCGCGGGGAACGGCGGAGCTTCCAACAAGATCCTCCAGACACGTGCGCGCAAAGACCCCACGGGTCGTGGGGCCGCATCGCCAGCTACCGATAGAGAGTGAGCGTTATAGTACTGTTAACCATCTGTTCTGTCAACGCCGCGCTTGCGCCAGCGCGGCGCAGCGTGTATACTAGCGCGGATATCAGTTTGGGAGGGGGTGAACCCGCGACGTAATGTCCATCACTATGGACGTTCCGTCCAAAGCTTATGCGTGTCGAACGACGTGAGGGAGAGACGGTCGAACAGCTGCTGCGCCGCTTCAACAAGGTTGTAGTGGCCGAGCGCATCACCAAGACCTTCCGCGAGAAAATGCACTTCGTCTCCAGGAGCGAAGAGCGCAAAGAGAAGCGCCGCCGAGCCGAGCGCAACCGCCGCAAGAAGGCCCTTCAGGGCGGGGTATAAGTTGGAGCGAGACGAGCGTGGCCCCACGCTCGTCTTTCATTTGCCATGGCATCTCCAGAGCGCGCCACATTCTGGCACCGCCCCACACTCGATAACCTCCATATCGCCGATGTCACGCCCGCACAGTATCGCTAGCCTCGCCCGTCAGGGGCGGATCTTGGGGCTGCGCAATGTCGTCCAAGACACTCCAGCTGTCATCGGCGATACTTTCACCACACCGATACGTCAGGAGCATTGGATGTTCACTCGTTCGAGCTTTGTTGCCGGGCTGCGCGCCACCATCCCGATCGGACTCAGCATCTTCGCCTACGGAACCGTCTTTGGCGTGCTCGCCGGCCGCGCAGGGCTCAGCCTCGCCGAGACTTCCCTGATGAGCGGCCTGGTGTTCGCCGGCTCATCGCAGTTCGCGGCGCTGACGCTCTGGGGCGCGCCGCTGCCGATAGCCACGATCATCGCCACCACGTTCGTCGTCAATCTGCGCCACCTGCTGCTCGGCGCAGCCATCCAGCCGTACCTCGCCGAAGTGCCGCTCGGCCGGCGGCTCACGGCGATGTTCTTCCTCAACGACGAGAGCTGGGCGCTGACTATGGGCGAGCTTGAAGCTGGCAACGCCGACGGTGCATTCCTGCTCGGCTCCGGCATTGTCTCATTCATCGCCTGGAGCAGCGCATCGGTCGTCGGGCGGCTGGCCGGCAGCATCGTGCGCGATCCGGAGCGGCTCGGGCTGGACTTCGCCTTCATCGCGGTGATGCTGGCACTGCTGGCGGGGATGTGGCGCGGCCGCAGCGACCTAGCTCCGTGGCTGGTGGCGGCGCTCGCCTCGCTGGTGATCGCGCGGCTCGTGCCGGGCAACTGGTACATTCTGGCTGGGGCGCTGGCCGGCAGCTTGTGGAAAGCGGCGCGGCATGTGGAGGCTTGATTCATCCGTAGTTCAGACGATCGTCGGCATGGCGCTCGTCACGTACGCTACTCGTATCGGCGGGCTATGGCTGCTGCGGCTGCTGCCCGACTCGCCGCGGCTCCAGGTCTGGCTACGCGCCATCCCCGGCGCGGTGCTGGTCGCCATCGTCGCGCCCACCGTGCTCAGCGGCAGCCCAGCCAACCTCGCGGCCGCCGCAGCCACCGTCGCCATCGCCCGGCTCAGCGGCAACACGCTGCTGGCGCTGATCGGCGGCGTGGCCTGCGCCGCCGCGCTGCGGGCGCTCGGCGGATAGGCGGCGAGACTCTCAGCGCGGGCATAGCGATCGCTGCAATTATCGGGCCGACCCGGCATTACTCCTACGAAATACAGCAGCCAGAGGAGCTATGCCCACCCCACGCGCCGACAACGACACCGCCTGGAAGTATGCGATCGAGACCTATCTCGAACCGTTCTTCGCGTTTTTCTTCCCCGATGTTCACGCCGATATCGACTGGACTCGGCCGCCAGATTTTCGCCCCACCGAGCTGCTCGCCGAGGAGCAAGACAGCGATGAGACGCGCGGCTTCGTCGATTTGCTCGTCGAGCTCACCAGACGATCGGGCGAGCCGGCTCTGGTGCTGGTGCATATCGAGGTGCAACACCAAAAACGTCAGGGTTTCACAGAGCGGATCTTTCGCTACCATACACGCCTTCGAGTCAAGCATCACCAGCCGGTGGCCACATTCGTCATCCTCGCCGATAGCAATGCGCGCTGGCGGCCGACGGGCTACCGCGATAGTTTGTGGGGCACCACCGTCGAGCTCCGCTTCCCGAGCATCAAGCTGCGCGATCTGCTGCCGCGCCAGGGCGAGCTCGCGAACAGCATGAACCCTTTTGCGCCGATCGTGCTGGCACAATTGGCGGTTTACACCACCCGGCCGGGCGCGGCGCGGCGCGCGGCGAAGTTCGGTATTATCCGGCGGCTCTACGATCAGGGATGGTCAAAAGATGCTATCATCCACTTATTTCGTGCGATCGACAAGATCTTGCATCTCGATGACGACCAGCAGCAGCTATTCCGTGCCGCAGTCCGTAGCTACGAGGAGGAGCGAACCATGCGTATTATCACCAGTATTGAGCAGCTTGCTCTCGAGGAGGGCCGCGAGGAGGGTCGCGAGGAGGGTCGCGAGGAGGTCAAGATGCTGCTCGCCAGTGTGCTCGATGAGGCGAGCATCCGGTATGGCGATGCCGGACGCCTCCTGGTGACCGATCTCATCCCACGCTACTCCGATACCCTGCTCATGGAGTTCGCCGCCGCACTGCGTCAAGGGGCATCGCTCGACGCGCTGCGGGCGCTGATCGTCGCGCCGCGCCCGTCGGTCGCCTGAGACGCAACCATCGTCATCAGATGGTACGGCGGGAGAGAAAGGAACGCACATATGACGATCGAGACCCGCAGCCGCGAGCTCGTCCTCGTCCAGCGGTCGACTGGGCTGGACCTCTCGCTCGCCCCGCTCCAGGGGCTGTGGACCGAGGCGCAGTACCTGGTGCTCACCGATGGCACGAACCAGCTGATCGAGTTCACCGATGGCCACATCGAGGTGCTGCCCATGCCAACACGCAATCATCAAATAATGCTCTTACAACTGTATGGACTACTCGAGACGTTTCTCCAGCTTCCGAGAGGCATTGTGCTGGTTGCGCCCCTTCGTCTTCAGATCCGCCCCGGCAAATACCGCGAGCCGGATGTGCTGCTGCTCCTCGATGAGCGCGACGAGCGCAACCAGAACGCTTTCTGGCTTGGCGCCGACCTCGTGGTCGAAATCGTCAGCCCGGACGACCCAGAGCGCGACACCGTCGATAAAGTGGCAGACTACGCCGAAGCGAACATCCCTGAGTACTGGATCGTCAACCCGCTGGAGGCGACCATCACGGTACTGATGCTCGCGGGCGACGCTTACGCGACTCACGGCATCTTTCAGCGCGGCCAGACCGCCACCTCGCCACTGCTCCCCGGCCTCGCGGTCGATGTGGACGCGATGTTCGCCGACGCGTAGCAGTGGCCGTGGGCATGCACAAGGGGGCGGCACATCTGCGCCGCCCCCTCCTTTGTCTCCAAACCGATCTATGGCTACTCGGCGTGCGCGACGAGCTCCTCGCCAGCGACCCAGCCCTGGCGGCCATCGGCGGCCTTGACGTGGACCCAGGCGTGGCCATCGGCCTGCACCGGCCCGTCGATCAGGGTCAGCGCCGTCCCAGGCGTGAACGAGTCATGGACGACAGAATCGAGGCTCGGGCCGCCGCGCCGACGCAGGTTCGCGCCGCCCGCCCGCTGCACATACATCGTGCTACCAGCGGCGTAAGCCGCCGCCGCGCCGCCGGCCATGCTCGCAGCGCTGCCGAGGGTGGCGGCCACCGGCGCGGCCTGCGATGCAGCCAGCGCAGCCTTGGCGTCAGCCTCGCTCTTGGCCAGATCGCCGATCCGGGCCTCGAGCGCCCGCATCTGCGCCTGTGCATCCTTCAACATCGACTCAGTATTGGCGGCGTCGGCGACGTGCGTCGCATCGCCGCTCGCAGCCTTCGTCTGCGCATCGGTCAGCTTCCCCATCAGGTCCTCGATCTGCTTGTTGCGCTGATTGAGATCCTGCTGCAGTCCGCCCACCTGGTCGCTCAGGTTCTGGATCGTCTGCCCAAGCTTGTGCTCGGTCTCATCCGGCTTTGGCTCGTCCTTTTTGCCGAAAAGATTGTTAAACATAGAAAACTCCCTGTGAGATACGCGCTACGATAGACACGGGACACACTAGTATACCAGCGATCGCCCGCTAGAAATCCGTCGGGTTGAGATAGCGGAACAGCAGGGCGGCGGCGGCGGCGGCCACCAGCTGCACTGCGATATAGATGATCGCCGTGAGCGGCGCAAACAGTCCCATCAGCGTCGCCCCGACGGTGACTGCGGGGTTGAATGCGCCGCCTGAGACCGGGCCGACGGCGAAGGCACCGGTCATCACGGTGAACCCGATCGCCAGTCCATAGAACGAGTTGCCGCTCGTGCCTTTGGCCGTGGCCACATTCAGCACGGTGTTGCACAGAGCGAAGGTGAACAGAAACTCGGCGATGATCGCCGGGCCGATCGCCGGGGTGCTGGCGGTGAGCGGCGGAAAGCCCTTCATATACAGCGCCGTCACACCACCGAGCGCCGCCCCGACCAACTGTACCGCCCAGTAGCCGATCATCTCCTGCGTGGTGGTCCTCCCGCGCAGCAGCACTGCCAGGCTCACCGCCGGGTTGTAGTGTGCCCCGGAGATGTGGCCGCCGGCGAACACCATCACGATCAGCACCGCGCCGATCGCCAGCGGGGCGAGCGGCCCGGCGCTTGGGGCGATCACAGTCATGCCGATGGTGAATACCAGAAAAAAGGTCCCGAGTAGCTCGACGATCAGCTTCCGTACATCCATAGAATATTGTGCTCCTCGCTGCTGCGAACCACGTACTTCGGTGGGGCTATGATAGTCGAAACGGTTCAAGCTGACAAATCTTAACAAATGCTTTAAACTTAGTCATCTATAACCGATCTATAACCACAGTATAACGCAGCTTGATACCACACCTTTCTATGCTGTGTCTGAACACCTTCAGCCACAAGGAGATACTGTGATGCAGAGATCGATGCGCCTCATTGCGCTGCTCGTGCTCGTCGGCGCGCTCGTCGGCGCGTGCGGCCAGCCAGCCACTACCGCACAGCCGAAGAGCGCGGCGTCCAGCGGTGCGCCCCTCACGCTGCGGCTCGGCTACTTCCCCAACGTCACCCACGCCGCCGCACTCGTCGGCGTCAGCCAGGGATTTTTTCAAAAAGCGCTCGGCAGCGGCGTCACGCTCGAGAGCAAGACGTTCAACGCCGGCCCGGCGCTCACCGAGGCGTTTTTAGCAGGCGAGCTTGATATTGCATACGTCGGCCCGAACCCGGCGATCAACGGTTTCGTTAAAAGCAAGGGTGAGGCACTGCGGGTGATCGCCGGGGCGGCTAGCGGCGGCGCATCGTTTGTGGTACGATCGGAGGCGAATATCACCAAGCCGGCCGATCTCGCAGGTAAGACGCTCGCCACGCCACAGCTCGGCAACACCCAGGACGTGGCGCTGCGCTATTACCTTGAGCAGAACGGCCTCCAGTCCGTCGATAAGGGTGGTACCGTGCAGATCAACCCGATGCAAAACGCCGATATCCTCAAGCTGTTCCAGCAGGGCCAGCTCGATGGCGCGTGGGTGCCAGAGCCGTGGGCCTCGCGGCTGGTGATCGAGGGCAAGGGCAAGGTGTTTGTGGACGAGCGTGACCTCTGGCCGAACAAGCAATTCGTGACCACTAACATTATGGTGAGCAAGAAGTTTCTTGACGCGCATCCCGATGTGGTCACCAACTTTCTCATCGGCCACCTCGACGCCGTCAGCTTCATCACCAAGGACACAGCGGCGGCACAGCAGGCGATCAACGGCGAGCTCGAAAAGCTGACCACCAAGCCGCTGCCGGCAGATGTGCTGGCGATGTCGTTTGAGACGCTGACGGTGACATATGACCCGCTGCCGCAGACGCTGTTCGCCTCGGCCGACCATGCCTTCACGCTCGGGTTCCTCGGCGATACCCAGCCTGACCTGACGAAGATCTATGATCTCGGGCCACTCAACGCCGCACTCAAAACCAAGGGGCTGCCAGCCATAGCGCTGCCGTAGCCGATGCTGCACACCGCGCTCGGGTCATGTCTGACCCGAGCGCGGCGACAGGAGAGCGATGGATCAGAAATCCGCCAGCGTCTACCGACCGGCCGCAGCGGCAGCCACCGACGCCGCTGCGGCCCTGTCGCAGGCGCGCGTCGCCGTCGGGCTGCGCATCGATGCCGTCGGTAAGACGTTCATCGATGGCGAGCGGGTCGTCGAGGCCCTCCACCCCACCAGCATCACGATCGCGCCTGGCGAGTTTGTCTGCCTGCTCGGGCCGAGCGGCTGCGGCAAAAGCACGCTGCTGAATATGATCGCCGGGCTCGAACCGCCCACCACCGGCACAATCTACGCCGGCGAGACGCCAATCACCCGGCCGGGTGCCGACCGCGCGCTGATGTTCCAAGACGCCGCGCTCTTCCCATGGCTCGATGTCAACGATAATATCGCCTTCGGTCTCAGACAAAAACGCGTGCCGCGCGCCGAGCGCGATGCGATCGTGGCGCGGCTGGTGGCGATGGTCCACCTCACCGGCTTCGAGCGTAGCGCGGTCCACCGGCTCTCCGGCGGTATGCGACAGCGGGTGGCGCTGGCGCGGGCGCTGGCGATCGATCCCGCCATCCTGCTGATGGACGAGCCGTTTGGCGCGCTCGATGCGCTGACGCGCGACCGGATGCACCACGAGCTCGAATCGATCTGGGGCAAAACCCATACCACCGTGGTGTTCGTGACCCACAACGTCCGCGAGGCGGTCGCCCTCGGCGACCGTGTGCTGCTATTCGCGCCCCGGCCAGGCCGGCTGGTGGCCGAGTTCCCGGTGACGATGCCGCGCACGCGCCGCCTCGAAGACCACGATGTCGTCGAGCTGACCCGCACCATCCTGGACGAACTGCACCGCACCGACGAGACGGAGGCGGCATGACCACGTCATCACCGGCTTCATCGCCGGCCACAGCGCGGGCGGCGGGCGGCGCGCTCGGCGGCGCGTGGCTGCGGCGGCTGATCTTCTTCGGGCTGCTGCTGGCTATCTGGCAGGCGGTGGCCAGCGCCGGCATCTGGCCATCATACCTGCTGCCTGGCCCGCTCGATGTGCTCGGCGCGCTCGCCGCACAAGCCAAGACCGGCGTGCTGTTCAAGGCCGTCCGTGTCAGCATGCAGCGGATCGCCATCGGCTTCGGCATCTCGCTGCTGATCGGCGTCCCGATGGGTCTGCTGCTCGGGCGATCGCGGCTCGCGGCGCAGACGCTTGGCTCACTAGTCAGCGGGCTGCAGGCGCTGCCGAGCGTCTGCTGGCTGCCGCTGGCGATCCTCTGGCTCGGCCTCGGCGAGAACGCGATCTTGTTCGTCGTGGTGATGGGCGCGCTGTTCTCGATCGCGCTCGGCGTCGAGTCTGGCGTGCGCAACACCCCGCCGCAGTACGTCCGCGCCGCCTTGACCCTCGGCGCCGATGGCCTCAGCCTCTACCCGCAGGTGATCTTTCCCGCCGCGCTGCCGGCCGTGTTGGCCGGGCTCAAGCAGGGCTGGGCTTTCGCCTGGCGCTCGCTGATGAGCGGCGAGCTGCTGTTCTTCACGCTCAGCCTCGGCAACCTACTCCAGGCCGGGCGAGACCTGAGCGATACGGCCCAGGTGATGTCGATCATGCTCGTGATTATCGCGCTCGGTCTCGCCGTCGACCAGCTCGTCTTCGCGCCGCTCGAACGCCGCGTCCGCAACCGCTGGGGGCTCTCCTGATGCCGCGCCAGCGCGCTAGCGCGCCATGAGACGGCTGCCCATTGGCACGCTGCTGCTGGCCACCAACCTCGGGTTACTGCTGCTGGCCGTGGCCGGTATCGCGCTGGTGGCCGCCAGCCTGCTCGGACGCCTGGCCGACCAGCAGGCCAGGGCGCAGGTTGCGCAGCGCGCATCCGCCGATGCCGCCGGGCTCAAAGCCCGCGCCGCCGATCTGACGGTCGCCGCAAGGCTGCTGGCCGAGCGACCATCTATCCAGCGGCTGATCGAGGAAGACGATGTTGCTGGCCTGACGACGCTGCTGGAGCAATTTTGCTCCGCTGGCGGCCTGCTCGGCTGCGCCGCGCTCGCCAACGGCCAGCCGGTCGTGAGCGTCGGCGACGATCTGCCCTGGGCGGCGCTAGCCCAGACCGCCGAGGACGGCGCGGCGCTGTATCAGGCCGAGGCCGGCGCGCCGATCGCCGCCGTGGCCGCCGCCACCACGCCGCGCAGCCTCGCGCTCACGGTGGTCGTCGCTCAGCCGCTCGTCGGCGATAGCCCCGACCGATCGAGCGCCGTGCTGACCGCCGCCGATGTCGCCGCATCCAGCGCTGAGCCAGCCGACCTGCGGCGCGCGGCGCTCGCCGGTGCGCCGCAGGTCGCTCTGCTCGAAGCGCCGCAGCGCTACGTCGCCGCTGCGCCGTTGATCATCGCCGCCGGTCGCGCGCCGGAAGCGATCGTCACCGTCAGCCTCAGCGCCGATGGCGCGGCGCAGTCCTCCAGCCAGACTCTTGGCTGGTTGCTCACCATCGCCGGCCTGATCGTCGCGCTCGCCGCGCTCGCCAGCCTGGTGATCGGTGGTATCATCGTCAAACCGCTCGTCCAGCTCACCGCCGCCGCCGATGGCATCCGCCGGGGCGACCTCGCCACCCCGATCGCAAGCCCGACCGCCAGTGCCACCCGCGAGATCGACACGCTCTCGGCGACGCTTGAGCAGATGCGCCACGAGATTCAAGCCACCACCGCCGAGCTCCGCCGACAGCGCGGCGAGGCCGAGATTATCTTAGCCGGCATCGACGATGGCGTGCTGGTGGTAGATGCCGAGCGCCGCCTGACCTACCTCAACGCCCGCGCCGCCAGCCTCATCCAGCTCGACGCCGCCAGCGCCATTGGCCGGTTCTGCGGCGATGTGCTCCACCCCGCCGCCCCGGCGGATCGGCCGTGCGCTACCCACTGCCCGATCGTCCGCGCCCGCGCCATCGGCGGCACCAGCGCCCACGAGCAGATCCGACGCGACGACGGCCGCTCGCGCGTCGTCGTCGTCACCAGCGCGCCGCCCGAGCACGGCCGCCAGGTGGTGGTGCTGCGCGATGAGACCGAGCGCGAGTCGGTGCGCCGCGCCCGCGACGCGATCCTCGCCAATATCTCGCACGAGTTCCGCACCCCGCTCTCGGCGCAGCAGGCATCGATCGAACTGCTGCTGGAGCGCCTGCCAGAGCTCACCACCGAGCAGGTCGGCCAGCTCGTGCTCTCCCTCCAGCGCGGCACCACTCGCCTGACCCAGCTGATCGATAATCTGCTCGAAAGCGTGCGGATCGACGCCGGCAGCGAGCAGATCCGCCGCGCGCCCGTCGCGCTCGACGATGTGATCGAGGCGGCGGCCGAGATGATCCGTCCGCTGCTCAGCCGCAGCCGCCAGGCGATCGTCGTCGACCTGCCCTACCCGCTGCCGCTGATCGTCGGCGACGCGCCGCGGCTGACCCAGGTGTTTGTCAATCTGCTCGCCAACGCCAACAAGTTCGCCCCATCCGGCACCACCGTGCGCATCGGCGGGGTGCTCCACGATGAGACGATCGTGCTGTGGGTCTGGAATCAGGGCGCGCGCGATGCCGTCGAGGTCGGGCCGTCGCTGTTCGATCGCTTCGTGCGCGGCGATGGCCAGGAGCCAGCCGAGCAGGGCAGCGGCCTCGGCCTGTGGATCGTCAAGAGCATCGTCGAGCGCCACGGCGGCCGGGTGGGCGCGCGCGCCGTGCCAGACGGCACCCAGCTCTATCTCGTGCTTCCGCGCGAACAGGAAATTGCCGATGAAGATCCTCGTCGTCGATGACGATCTCGAGCTGCTCGAGCTCGTCTGCTTCACCATGCGCCAGGCCGGCTACCTCGCCGTCGAGGCCGCCGACGGCGAGGAGGCGCTCGCCATCTTTCACCGCGAGCAGCCAGACCTCGTGATCCTTGATGTCTCGCTGCCCAAGCTCGGCGGCTTCGATGTGCTCAGACGGCTGCGCGGCGAGAGCCAGACGCCGATCATGCTGCTGACCGCTCGCAGCGATGAGGACGCGCAGGTCCAGGGGCTGGACTTCGGCGCGGACGACTACCTGACCAAACCGTTTAGCCCGCGCACGCTGCGCGCACGCGTTCGCGCCTTGCTCCGCCGCAGCGGCGTCGAGCGGCCCCAGACGGTCGCCACCGGCGCACTGCTGCTCGATGTCGATCGCCAGTCGGTCAAGGTCGCTGGCGGCGAGGCGATCCGGCTGACCAACCTCGAGTTTCGGCTGCTCCAGTATTTGCTCGTCAACGCCGGCCGGCCCATCCCCTCCGAGCGGCTCACCACCCACGTCTGGGGCTACCAGGGCCTCGGCGATAAGCAGCTGCTCAAACAGCTCATCCATCGGCTGCGGCAGAAGATCGAGCGCGACCCAGCCCAGCCGAGCTACCTCGTCAGCATCGCGGGCATCGGCTATGAGCTGCGCGTCGAAGGCTAGCTCGTCGCAGATGCTGGCCCATCTCACCCCAGCGCGCCGCCCGAGCTGGCGTAGCGCTGTGGATCGAACGGTGCTGGCCCATCCGCCACGAAGGTCTCGACGTACGTGATCAGCATCCCGGCCGCCAGCAGCGGCCGCAGCGCCGGGTGCGGCCCTGGCAGATCGATGCGTATGGCCGGCGCGCGCGCGGCCGCCCAGCCGACGGCGGCGCAGACTACAGCGGCGGCGTCGGCGGCGGTATCGGCGCCCACCGGCCCGACCCGCGCCACATCCGGCTGGAACGGTGTCCCAGCCCGCAGCCGAACCACCGCGTACCCGATGCGGTCGCCGCCGCGCTCCAGCCATAGCCCCACCCCGCCCTCGCGCTCGCGCCAGTAGGTGTGGTCCTGCGGCCGCCAGCGCCCCGAGCGAGATGCGTCGGCGCGCACCAGGTCGTCGTCTCTCGCCACGCTGGCGCTAACGCCGCCATCGAGCTGAGATAGTCTGGCGCTCCGTCCGCGCAGCAGCAGATTGGGGACGTGCGGCGTCAGCCCGGCGCGCACGTACAGCGCCAGCGCCCGCTCGTCCGCCGAGCTGACGGTGCAGCGCAGCACGCCGGTCGTCGGCGCGAAGATCGCGTCGAGCAGCCGCCCGCCAATCCCCACCGACTGCGAGTCGGGCCTGACGAACAGATCGGTCAGATACGCCACGCCGCCTCGATCCACCCGCCCGGCGAACCCGATCGGACCGCCCTCGTCCTCCGCCAGCAGAATCGTCCCGGTGTTCAGCAGGTGCCGGTACTCGGGCAGCATCGGCAGCGTCTCAGTCGCCGCCTCCTCGCCGAGCTCGTTGAGGTAAAAGATCTGACACAGATCGGCCAGATCGCCAGCGTCGGCAGCGCGGATCACAATCGGCATAGCGTCGCTCCAGCATCACGCTCCTCCCGGTGTAGCGTACCACGGAACCAATGAACCACGGAGCGGCAGCGACCGAGACGCGCCATAAGGAGCGAGGAGTGAGACACGGCCACGATGCCGATCGCACACGACGTGACCCAGCGTAGGGGCGAAGCACGCGCCGCCACACCTGATGTCATACCATGATCCCGGCCACGCACGCTTCGCCCGAACCGCCACGGCACGCCACGGACGCGACGACAATAGGGTAGCCCAGCGACCAAGAATTCGCCGCGCCGCGCCGCCAAAAAACCCAGTTTGTGCTATTTGACACGAGTGACAGAGGGTGATACAGTAAGTCGGATTGTGACCCTTAATCCTGGAAAGCGAGACGATCGTGCCCAAACTAGCCGAGCACGTTGTGCTGCGCGATCTCGATGTCCCCAATATCGCCGACTTCGACGTGTATATGCAGCACGGCGGTTATGAGGCGCTCCAGACCGCGTTCAAAGAGAAGAAGCCCGCCGACATCATCCAGCTCGTCAAGGACGCCGGTCTGCGCGGCCGCGGCGGTGCCGGGTTCCCGGCCGGGGTGAAGTGGGGCTTCCTACCTAAAGATGTCTACCCGCGCTACCTGCTCTGCAACTGCGATGAGAGCGAGCCGGGGACGTTCAATAACCACCAGATCATCGACCGCAACCCGCACCAGCTGATCGAGGGCGTGGCGATCGCCGCCTTCGCTATCGAGGCCCACATCGCCTATATCTACTGCCGCGGCGAGTTCGCCGCAGCCGCGCTCCGTCTCGAGCGCGCCATCGCCTCAGCGTATGAGAAAGGCTTTCTGGGCAAGAATATCCTCGGCACCGGCTACGACCTCGATGTGTACGTCTCGCGCGGGGCGGGGGCCTATATCTGCGGCGAAGAGACCGCGCTGATGGAGTCGCTCGAAGGCAAGATCGGCCAGCCAAGGCTCAAACCGCCCTTCCCCGCCGTGGCCGGGCTCTACAGCAAGCCGACGATCATCAACAACGTTGAGACGCTGGCAAACGTGCCGATGATCATCCGCAAGGGCGTGGCCTGGTACCGGCAGCTTGGCACCGAGAAGTCGCCCGGCACCAAGGTCTTCAGCATCGCCGGCCACGTCAACCGGCCGGGCAACTATGAGATCCCGTTCGGCACGCCGCTGCGCGAGCTGATCTACGGCGAGGACTACTGTCAGGGCATGAAGGGCGACCGGCCGGTCAAAATCGTCGTCCCAGGCGGGGCCTCGGCCGCCTGGCTCACCGCCGATAAGCTCGACGTGACGATGGACTACGAGGGGCTCGCCGCCGCCGGCACCATGCTCGGCTCCGGCGCGGTGATCGTACTCGACGACACGGTCTCGGCGGTGGACCTAGCCTATAGGATGGACGAGTTCTTCAAGCACGAGAGCTGCGGCAAGTGTACGCCGTGCCGCGAGGGGACGCACTTCCTGGTCAAGACGCTGCACCGCGTCAACCACGGCCATGGCCGCGCCAGCGATATCCCCAAGCTCCACGATATCTACAACCAGATGGCTGGCAACTGCTTCTGCCTGCTCGGCGAGAGCGCGGTGGTGCCGATCCGCTCAGCGCTCAAGCTCTTCCCGCATGAGTTCGAGGCCGCCATCGCCGCCGGCGCGGCCAAGGGTCACCCCATCCCGCTCATTCCGGTCCCGGTCGCGGCGGCTGAGTAACGAGAGGTGTGCGATGCTCGAAGCGACGTTGACGAAACCCGGGCACGATCTGTCGAGCCGCAGCGATGCTGGCACGCAGTTCGTCGCGCTCGATACGACCGTGGAAGAGCTCGGCGAGCCAGAGCCGCCGTTCGTCGGGCCGTGGACCATCGAGCGGGTGCATCGCATGCCGCGCCGCGAGGGCGAACGCTACGAGATTATCGATGGAGACCTGATCGTGACGACGTCGCCGCATAATCGCCACCAGTCGGTATTGATCCAGTTTGCATTCGAGATCGAGCGCTGGAACCGTGACACACAACGCGGGCGTACGTTGTTCGCGCCAGGCGTCATCTACAGCCACACGCTGGCGCTCATACCGGATTTGGTCTGGGCCAGCCACGAGCGCCTCAAGACGATCGACGGCACCAAAGGCAAGCTTGGCGGCTCGCCTGAGTTGGTGGTCGAAGTGGTCTCGCCGGGTACAGTCAGCGAGCAACGCGACAGAGTTGCCAAGCTGGCGGTCTACGCCGAGCGCGATGTTGCCGAGTATTGGATCGCCGACTGGCAGGCACAGACCGTCGAGGTCTATCGCCGCCACGAAGGGAATCTGGCGCTGGTCGAGACGCTGCGCCCTGGCGCGACGCTCGCCTCGCCGCTGCTCGAAGGGTTCTCCTGCGCCGTCGAGCGTCTGTTCAACTACTAAATCCTCTGGAGTAAGGTCATGCCCGATATAAATGTCCTTGTCGATGGCAAGCCGATCGCTGTTCCAGCTGGGACTAATCTCGTCGAGGCCGCGCGCGTCGCCGACACCTCGGTGCCGGTCTTCTGCTACCACCCCAAGCTCAAACCGGTCGGCATGTGCCGCATGTGCCTGGTCGAGGCCTGGACGCCCAAGATCGACCCGGCCACCCGCCAGCCAGTGATCGGACCAGACGGCAAGCCCGAGCTGGCGCTGATGATGAATAAACTTCAGCCTGGCTGCGTCACGCCGGTCTCGGAGGGCATGGAGATCCGCACCGCCACCGAGAAGGTCAAGTTCGCGCAACGCGGTCAACTCGAATTTCTGCTCACCTCGCACCCGCTGGATTGCCCGGTCTGCGATAAGGGCGGCGAGTGCCCGTTGCAAAATCTGACCATGCAGTTCGGCCCGTCCATCAGCCGCTTCGACTATGAAGATAAAGTTCATAAAGTGAAGCCGTATCCGCTCGGCGATCTGATCTACCTCGACCGCGAGCGCTGCATCCTCTGCTCGCGCTGCGTCCGCTTCCAGGACGACGTGGCGGGCGACCCGGTGCTTGGCTTCGGTAACCGCGGCCGCGACTGGGAGATCATCTCCAAGTCTGACCCGGTGTTCGATAGCAAGTTCTCCGGCAACACCACCGATATCTGCCCGGTCGGCGCGCTGACATCCAGCGACTTCCGCTTCAAGGCCAGGGTCTGGGAGGTCAAGTCCACCCCGTCGGTCTGCCACCACTGTCCGGTCGGCTGCGATATCACGCTCGATACCCGGCTCGGCGAGCTGATGCGGGTGATGCCACGCGAGAATGACTTCGTCAACGAGATCTGGATCTGCGACAAGGGCCGCTATGGTATGCGCGCTATGGCCAGCGGCGAGCGCCTGACCACGCCGCTGATCCGGCGCAACGGACAGCTCCAGCCGGCCACCTGGGACGAAGCCTACGCGCTGATCGCCGATCAGCTGCTGGTCGCCCGCGATGCCAATGGCGCAGCCAGCGTCGGCGGGATGATCGGGCCTTCGGCCTCCAACGAAGATATGTATCTGTTCGGCCGGCTGCTGCGCGAGACGCTCGGCTCGCAGAACCTGGACCACCGCGCCGGCTTGGCCAGCGATGCCGCCATCGACACCCGCGGCGCGCATTTCGGCGTCGGCGTCGGCACCAATCTCACCGCACTTGGCAAGGGCACCGTGGCGCTGATCTTTGGCGCTGACCCCGAGGAGGAGGCGCCGGTCTATGTGCTGCGGCTGCGCGGCATCGCGCAGCGCGGCGGCGAGCTGATCGTTGCTAACCCGTACAGCACCAAGCTTGAGAAAGGCGGCGCGCGCGCCCTGCGCTATCGCGCCGGCGCTGACGCCCAGCTGGCGCTGGCGCTGGTAAAGGCGCTGCTAGACAATAACTTGGTGGATAGCAACGGCGCGGGGCGGATCAAAAACCTCAACGTGCTCAAGCTCGCTATCGGGCGCATGAGCCTCACCGATCTGGCGCGCGGCGCCGGCGTCGCCGAGGATACAATCGTCGCTGCGGCCAAGTCGCTGGCCGGCGCGCAAAACACGATCATTATGTACGGCCGCGCCGCGCTCACCGCCAACCTGCTGACGGTCGAGGCGCTCGCCGCACTCGCCATCCTGACCGGCCATACCGGCCGAGCCAACAATGGTCTGATCGCGCTGACGGCGGGGGCCAACGCCCGCGGCGCCGTCGATATGCGCGTCACGCCGGGCGATGGTGGCCTCGATGCGCGCGGCATGCTCGACGCCGCACAGCAGCAGCAGCTCAAAGCGCTGCTCATCGTCGGGCTGGACCCGGCGGCTGGCGGGGCGGCAGCGGCTAGCGCCATCGAGCGGGTACCGTTCCTGGCGGTGGCCGATATGTTTCTGACCGAGACCGCCAGCCGCGCCACCGTCGTGCTGCCGCTGGCCGCCGTCGCTGAGCGCGATGGCACGTTCACCAACGCCGAGCGCAGGGTGCAGCGCTTCCGCCAGGCTATTCAGACCACAGCCGATCTGCCGGCACCGTGGCAGGCGATCGTCGCCATCGCCACGCGCATTCAGCCGGTCGAGGCAGATAGCGGGATCAGCAACGTGCCGCGCGGCAGCAAGATCAGAAAGAGCGCGCCGGTCGCGGTGGTAGAGAGCGCCGGGTGGGACTACCTCGTGGCCTCCGATGTGGCCGACGCGATCGCCGCCAGCGTGCCGGGCTACGGCGCCACCAGCTACACCAGCCTCGGGCTGACGCGGGCCGCCGGCTGGGGCCGACAGTGGGATGACGGCGTCTACTACGATGGTACCTCCTACGAAAATAGCGAGGGCGTCGGCGTGCAGATCGCCAGCGCGATCGAGACCGGCCGCGATAGCTATAGCCTGACCATCGCCGACCCTGGACAGGTGCCGAGCGATGGGGCGCGGCCGCTGACACTGCTGACCCCCGTGCGCGCCTACGAGGGCGGCGATTGGGCCAAGGGCTCTAAGCTCGCGCCGCGCCTGGTGCCGCCGCACGCCATCCTCAGCCAGAGCGATGCGGCGCGCTACGGCGTGGCCATGGGCGAGCGCGTGACGCTGACTTCGGCGGGCGGTAGCCTGACGCTCCCGGCGACGGTCGATGCCACGCTGGCGGCCGGCGTGGTACTGGTGCCGGCGGTCAGCGGCGCGGTCCTCGGCGATCTGGTGAGCGGCGCGGCCACTGCGGTGACGCTGACGAAGGCCGAATAGGAGCACAGCGATGGATTGGCTCAGCATTGTCATTCTGGCGGTCAAGTGTCTGGTGCTCGCGCTCGCCGCCACTACGCTCTTCGCCTACTTCACGCTGTTCGAGCGGCGGCTGCTGGCGAAGTTTCAGAACCGCATCGGACCAAATCGCGCCGGGCCAAATGGCTTCCTCCAGCCGGCCGCCGATGCGATCAAGCTATTCTTCAAGGAAGACATCGTCCCGGCGATGGCCGACAAGTGGGTGTACCTGATCTCGCCGGGCTTCGCCGTCATCCCGGCGCTGATCATCTGGGTCGGCATCCCGCTCGGGTTCTGGCCGGATGGCAAGGGCGGCAACTTCCTGCACTTCGCCCCGATCGACGTCGGCGTGCTCTATCTGCTGGCGGTCACATCGCTGGGCGTCTATGGCATCGCTATCGCCGGCTGGGCCTCGAATAACAAATACTCGATGCTCGGCGGCGTGCGCGCGTCGGCGCAGGTCATCTCCTACGAGCTGGCGCTTGGTCTGGCGATCCTCGGCGTGGTGATGCAGAGCAGCTCGCTGCGCACCGAGACGATCGTCGATGGCCAGAACGGACTGTGGAATATCGTGCCGCAGTTTCTCGGCTTCATCATCTTCCTGATCGCATCGACCGCCGAGGTCGTCCGGTCGCCGTTCGACCTGGTAGAGGCCGAACAGGAGCTGGTGGGCGGCTACAACACCGAGTACGGCTCGATGAAATTCGCGCTGTTCTTCATGTCAGAGTATATCAAGCTGGTGGCGATGAACGCTATCGCCGTCACGCTGTTCCTCGGCGGCTGGACGTTTCCAGGGCTGATGACGCTGCACACCAACCTGATCCCGATTATCGGCGAGACCTGGGCCAACGCCGCGCTCGGGCTGCTGTCGCTCGGCGCGTTTCTGCTCAAGGTCACGGCGCTGTCGTTCCTCTCGGTCTGGGTGCGGGCCACCCTGCCGCGCGTCCGCTACGACCAGCTGATGAGCCTGGGCTGGAAGGTACTGCTGCCGATGGCCATCATTAATGTGGTGGTCACGGCAGTGCTCAATGTCCTGCTGCCCGACCAGCGCTACGTCGTCGGCATCATCGGCTTTGTGGTCGGTGCGGCCGTGATCGTCATCGCTAGCCGCGTCAGCCGCCCAGCCTACCGCAAGCCAGAGGTCACGCTCGTCAAGAAGCCAGTAGTCAGTAGCCTGTAGCTAGTAGATAGTAGAAACCCA
Organism: Roseiflexaceae bacterium; assembly: GCA_043754595.1. GTDB lineage: Bacteria > Chloroflexota > Chloroflexia > Chloroflexales > Roseiflexaceae > JAYUUK01. Next base: position 36,909 of record JAYUUK010000257.1, read on the forward strand.
GGCGCTGTTGGCGGCGGCTTTCACAGATGGCAGTGAGGCAGGGGCGTGGGGCGTAACCCCCGAGATTATCCCTTTTTTCCTCCAATAGGATTGCAATAGTCAATTGCAAGAGAGAACTCTATGCTTGGAGAACTATTCAAGGGGCTGCGGACGACGCTCAAGTACGTCTTCCAGAAGCCGGTCACGGTGCAGTACCCGGAGGTCAAGCGCCCGGTGCGCGAGCGGTTCCGCGGCCGTCACGAGCTCAAGCGCTTCGGCAATGGCATGGAGCGCTGCATCGGCTGCTCGCTGTGCGCCGCCGCCTGCCCGGCCGACGCGATCCTGGTAATCCCGGCCGCCAACGACCCGGCCAAGCCAAACTCGCCAGGCGAGCGCTACGCCGCCACCTACGAGATTAATATGCTGCGCTGCATCTTCTGCGGCTACTGCGAGGATGCCTGCCCGACAAACGCCATTGTGCTGGAGCACCAGTACGAGATCTCGTTCTACGACCGCAAAAGCTCGATCTTCACCAAGGATATGCTGCTCGTTGGGCCGGAGAGCGGCCACGGCGATATCCCGCCGGTGCTGCTCCAGCTCAACAATAAACGCCCGAGCCCGCCGGCCCAGATCGATCTCTAGTCTGCGAGTGTCACCTATGGATATCGTCCTGTTCTCGATCACCGCGCTGATCGCCATTATCGGCGCCGTCGCGATGCTGCTGAGCAAAAATGCGGTGCACAGCGCGCTGTTCCTGCTGATGAACTTCGGCGCGATCGCCGTGCTCTACCTGCTGCTCCACGCGCCATTTCTGTTCGCAGTGCAGCTGATCGTCTATGCCGGCGCGATCATCGTGCTGTTCCTGTTCGTCGTCATGCTTCTCGGCGCCGAGCGCGCCGAGGACGGCGAGGTGCCGCAGCGCTGGCAGCTGCCGCTGGCGATCGCCATGGCCGTCATCCTGTTCGGGCAGATGGCCTACGTCCTGCTTCGCAACGTCGCGCCCGTCGCTAGCAACAGCGGCGATTTCGGCGCGCCCGAAAAGGTGGCCGCCGCGCTGTTCACATCGTACCTACTGCCGTTCGAGGTGACATCGATGGTCATCCTGGCGGCAACGATCGGCGTGGTGGTGCTGCACCTGCCAGAGAAGAGGAGCGCCTAGCCATGGTCCCAACGATCTACTATGTCGGGCTGGCGGCGCTGCTGTTTACGATCGGCGTGACCGGGGTGCTCATCCGCCGCAATGCGCTGGTGATGTTCATGTCGATCGAGTTGATGCTCAACTCGGCAAACCTGGCGCTGGTCGCGTTCGCCAACGCCCGGCAAGATACCGCCGGGCAGATCATCGTCTTCTTCACGATCGTCGTCGCTGCGGCCGAGGTCGCCGTCGGCCTGGCGCTACTGATGACGATCTTTCGCACCAAGCGGACCACCAATATCGATGAGCTGAATGGCCTGAAGGGGTAATGCTGATGTCTGGAACCAATTGGATCATCTGGCTGATCCCGCTCTTCCCGCTGCTCGGGTTTGTGCTCAACG
>JAYUUK010000258.1:0-4050 GCA_043754595.1 Roseiflexaceae bacterium
TGTGTCCCAGCCCCCGCTCGTATGCTCTATGGAGCGCGGCCCCGCTCGGCTAGCGCTGCACGCTCGGGATGAAGACCTCGCTGAGCGCGCTGATCGACGTGACCCGCAGCGCCCCGCTGGCATCGCGGTAGACGTTGGCGTACACCTGCGCGCCGCTGGCCTGGGCGATCCCGGCGCCCTGCATCTGCGCACCGCTGGCCTCCGGCAGATCGACCTCGATGGCATCGTCGGCCTGGTAGACGACGCCGTCGATCTCCCATACGCCGCTGTCATCGCTCGGGCGGCTAGTCACCCGGCCGGTGACGTTCTCCTGGCCGCTGCGCGGCTCGACGTGGGTGCTCACGCTGCGCGCCACCTTCTCGCCGGCCACCACCACGTAGCGCACCCTGACGAACGCGCCGACCGCGAACGGGCCGTACTCGCGCTCAAGCCCGGTCTCGGCCGTGATCCGATACATCACGCCGCCGATGGTCCACATCCCTACGAACGGTGCGGCCGGAAGCGCCTCGATCGGGCCGTAGGCGCGGCCGATCGTCGTGCTCGCCTCCTGGCAGCGAGCGAGACGTACGCCGCTGACGCGCAGCAGCGTGTTGGCGTCGCCGCGGGTCGAGTAGACCGCCTCGACGCACTGGCCAGCCACGAACGCCGCATCGCCTGGGCGGAAGGTGGTGGAGAGTGTGGCGGTGGCGCTGATGCCGCCGATCGACCACAGACCGACGTACGGCGCGGCCGGCAGGCTATCGATCAGGGCGTAGATCTTCTGGATCGGGCGCTCCACCGGGCGGCCACCACGGCAGGCCTCACCCTCGGCGCGCCGGATCAACTGCGCCGTCACCACATCGTTGGCGAAGGTGGCGACGAACCTGACGCACTGCCCGACGGCGAACGCGCTGTCGCCTGGGCGCAGCACAGTGCCCTCATTCACCACGATGTTGACGCCGCCGATGACCCACGTGCCGATGCTATCGGCCGGCAGCTGGGTGATGATGCCAAAACGGGCGTTGGCGTAGCTGTCGCCGTTGCAGACGTAGGCCTCGCGGGTCTCGATCACCTGTGCGGTCGGGACATCGCCCTGGAGCGTGTACGTCACCGCGACGCACGCGCCGATGGCCGGGGCCGCTCCAGCGCCGCGCCGCGTCGAGGCAATAACCGCGAAGCTGCGCCCGCCGATGACCCATGTGCCGATGGTGTTAGCGGGGATGGACGAGACGACGCCGAAGAAGCGGCGCTCCGCGCCCTCCATGCCGGCGCAGCGCTCGCTCTCGACCGTGCCGATCTCGGCCGCCGCCGTGGTGCCGGCGGGGAAGACCACCGAGACGCAACCGCCGAGATAGAACGCGCCATCCTCCTGGTTGAAGCGGGTCATGGTGGTGGCCTGATAGGCCGTGCCACCGATCGTCCACGCGCCGACCAGCCCATCAGGGCGCGCCGTCAGCACGCCGTAGCGCTTGACGAGCTCGGGGCGGCCGGGGCCATCGCCGCCGCCAGTGCAGCGGAACGTCGGCGCGCGCTCGATCTCGCTGGCCAGATTGACGCCGCCGGCCACTATAAAGGTCACCTCGACGCAGGCCCCGACCGTCGGCATGCCGACTTCACCGCCGATGCGAGTTGCGGCATCGGCGCGGTAGACTCCCCCGCCGATCGTCCAGTCGCCGCGCAGCCCATCGGGGATCTGCTGCACCGCAGCATAGATCTGCCGGCGCGGGGCACCGCCCTCGCCGCCATCGCCGCCGCTGCACACCGAGGCCGCCTTGCCCTCGATATCCAGCGCCAGCAGCCGCTCGCCATCGACGCGGTACTGCACCTCGGCGCAGCTCCCGATCGCCAGCGGGCCATCGGTCTCAGATATGGTGGTCGCGACGGAGGCCATAAATGGCCGGTCGCCGACGCGCCACGCCCCGGCGACTTGGCCGGTGGGCCGCGCGGCGATCAGGCCCTTCCAGGTTAGGGTGCCATCGGCTGCGGTGGCCAGCGGCGCAAATGCCGCCAGCGCCAACAGCGCGCAGCACAGCACCGACAGGCGTTTGAGAACGTGTGACATGGATACCCCTTTCAGCGGGAGACGCGAGCTGTATGCCGACACGTTGTCGGCGGTCGCATGAGGTATGTCGCCACGATGACAAAAAAGTAACGGGGCGGGTTACACGAATTGTCGATGCCGCAGATCTGCGCTACAATGGCGCGAGTAAACCTTCCTCATCATCGCCCATCATTTCGAAAGCGAGCTGCGCATGGCACGAAAACGTATTCCAGGGTCGCCAGTGACGATCCGCGATGTCGCGCGCGAGGCGCAGGTATCGCCCGCAACCGTCTCGCGCGTCATGAATGGGTATCCGCTCGTCGCCGAGACGACGGCGCGGCGCGTGAACGACGTGATCGCCGCGCTCCACTTCGTCCCGAGCGCCACGGCGCGCAACCTTGCCACGCGCACCACCGCTACCATCGGCGCGATCATGCCCAACCTCGCCGCGCCGTTCTACGCGACGATCATCGAGGGAATGGAGCAGGAGGTGGCGCTGGCCCGCACGCATCTCGCAGTCTACGCCACCAGCTGGGGCGCGGCGGCCGAGCGCGCGCGGCTGCCGATCGCCAGGCGCAGCAGCGATGGGCTGATCGTCAGCGCCGATGCCGTGGATGGAACGACGATCGCGGATATCCAGGCGCAGCACATCCCCGCCATCCTGCTGCACCACAGTGGTGATGGCACGGCGCTGCCGAGGGTCAGCCTGGACAACCGGGCGGCCATCGAGCTAGCCATCGCCCACCTCACCGATCGCGGCTGCGCCAGGATCGGGTACATCGCCGGGCCGGTCGGCAACATCGATGCCGATGAGCGGCGAGCGGCTATCGAGCCGGCGATGACGGCGGCTGGCAGGGGAGCGCGGAAGACGCCAGTGGTCACCAGCGAGTTCAACGTGATCGACGGGCGGGCGGCGGCCTACCAACTGCTCGCCATGGACTCATCAATCGATGCGATCATCTGCGCCAACGATGACATCGCGATCGGCGCGCTCCAGGCGCTCGCGCAGCACGGCCGCCGCGTCCCCACCGATGTTGCCGTCGTCGGCTGCGACGATATGCCTTCGAGCGCCGAGTGTCTGCCGCCGCTGACCACGATCCACACTGGAGTCGATGATCTGGGGCGCACGGCGGTGCGGCTGCTGCGCGGGCTGCTCGGCGGCGTCACACCGCCGGCGCTGACGGTGCTGCCGGCGCGGCTGGTGGTGCGGGCCTCGACGTAGCGCGGCGGAGGAGAGGGTCTCTTGGGGCGATCGCCCACAGCATGTCACGCTGAGCGCCACCGATCGCGCCAGCTGGGACGATCGCCCTGCGAAGCGTCTGTGCCGCGAGCGACTTTCTCGGCATCAGAGCGCTGCATTCGGCAATAGTCAATCGTCAATTGCTCAATAATAGTCAATGCATTACAGCGCGATGCGCTGGTGCAGCGCGCGCTTGACGAGCCAGAGCGTCAGGAACGATGTGCCGAGCAGAATGAGCGCCAGCGTCAGCGCAATATTGATATCCAGCTCGAAGCCAAGATAGATCGCGAGCGGCATGGTCTGCGTCCGGCCGGGAAAGTTGCCGGCGAAGATGATCGTGGCACCGAACTCGCCGAGCGCCCGCGCCCAGGTCATCACCGCCCCGCCGAACAGCGCCTGCCACGAGAGCGGCAGCGTCACGTGCCAGAACGCGGCGCGCGGCGTCGCCCCGTCGACCTCGGCGGCCAGCTCCAGCTCGCGGTCCACCGCGGCGAACCCGGCCGCCGCCGCCTTGACGAAGTACGGCGCGGCTACAAACAGCTGTGCGAGCACCACCGCAGCCTGAGTGAACGAGAGCGTGATACCAAACGCGCCGAGCGCCGGCCCGGCCAGCCCGCGGCGGCCAAACGCCAGCAGCAGCGCGATCCCGGCCACCGCCGGCGGCAGCACGATCGGCAGATCCAACAGCGTATCCACCAGGGTGCGTCCGGCGAAGCGCCGCCGCGCCAGCAGATAGGCCAGCGGCAGCCCGAGGGCGATGGCCAGCAGCAGCGCCAGCAGCGAGGTACTC
>JAYUUK010000259.1:0-12301 GCA_043754595.1 Roseiflexaceae bacterium
TGCAGGATGCGCGCATGGGCCCGAACCCGGTTTCGACGGTGCTCACGGCCGAGCAGGAAGCCATTGCCGTGGCCTTTCGCCGGCACACGTTGCTGCCGCACGATGTGGCCGAGGACGCCGCGCGGCAGCTCGACCCGGCCGGGATCGTGCTCTCCGGCGGTCCGGCCAGCGTCTACGACCCTGGCGCGCCGCAGCTGCCGGCCTGGGTGCCGGCGAGCGGTCTGCCGATGCTCGGGATCTGCTACGGCATGCAGCTCCAGGCCCACGCGCTCGGCGGGCGGGTCGAGGGGATGCTGCACCGCGAGTTTGGCCCCGCGACCATCAGCGTGGCCGAGCCTGGCGCGCTGCTGGCCGGGACGCCAGGCGAGCAGCCAGTGTGGATGAGCCACGGCGACCACATCGCCACGCTGCCGCCCGGCTTTGTGCCGCTGGCCAGCAGCCCTGGCGCGCCGTTCGCGGCGGCGGGCGACGCGACGCGGCGCTGGTACGGTATTCAGTTTCACCCCGAGGTGCTGCACACTCGCCACGGCCGGGCCATCCTGGCCAACTTCGCGCAGATTTGCGGCTGCCCTGGCGGCTGGACGGCGCACGCGTTTCTGGAGGCGGCGGTGGCGCGGGTGCGCGAGCAGGTGGGCGACGGCAGCGTGATCTGCGGCCTCTCCGGCGGCGTGGACTCGGCGGTGGTGGCGCTGATCATCCACCGCGCCATCGGCGAGCGGCTGACATGCGTCTTTGTGGACAACGGGCTGCTGCGCCGCGGCGAGGCCCAGCAGGTGGTGGCGACCTTCCGCGAGCATTTTGGCATCCCGCTGCGCGCCGTGGACGCCGCCGAGGAGTTCCTGGCGGCGCTGGCCGGCGTGACCGACCCGGAGCGCAAGCGCAAGATTATTGGCGAGAAGTTCGTCAGGATCTTCGAGCGCGAGGCCCGCACGATCGATAGGGCGCACTTTCTGGCGCAGGGGACGCTCTACCCCGATGTGATCGAGAGCAAGGCACCGGATCGGCAGAAGGGCGTGACGATCAAGACCCACCATAACGTCGGCGGGCTGCCGGCTGATATGCAGATGACGCTGGTCGAGCCGCTGCGCTACCTGTTCAAAGACGAGGCGCGCGCCGCCGGGCTGGAGCTCGGCCTGCCGGAAGAGTGGGTCTGGCGCCACCCGTTCCCCGGCCCTGGTCTGGCGGTGCGGCTGATCGGGGCGATCACGTTCGAGCGGCTGGAGACGCTGCGCCATGCCGACGCGATCTTCCTCGAAGAGCTGCGCGCCGCCGGGCTGTATCGCGAGACGCAGCAGGCGTTCGCGGTGCTGCTGCCGGTGCAGAGCGTCGGCGTGATGGGCGATGGCCGCACCTACGGCGATACGCTGGCGCTGCGGGCGGTCACCACCGACGATTTCATGACCGCCGACTGGGCGCGGCTGCCGTTCGAGCTGCTGGCGAAAGTGTCGAGCCGGGTGGTCAACGAGGTGCAGGGCGTCAACCGGGTGGTCTATGATATCTCGTCCAAGCCGCCGAGCACGATCGAGTGGGAGTAGCGCGGTGGAAGTAGCCGCCTCGGCCCCGGCCAAGCTGATCCTGTTCGGCGAGCACGCGGTGGTCTACGGCCGGCCGGCGCTGGCGGTGCCGCTCGGCACGCTGCGGGCCGAGGCGCTGCTGGATGTGGTGGCGGTCGGCGGTCTGACGATCGACGCGCCGGACCTCGGCCGGGTGTGGCGGCTGGCAGACGCGCCGGACGACCCGCTCGCGCAGCTGGTGACCGAGATCTGCGCCGCCTGGGGCCGCCCGATCCCGGCTGGGACGCTGACGCTGCGCTCGCAGATCCCGCTGGCGAGCGGCATGGGCAGCGGCGCGGCGATCGCCACCGCCATCGTGCGCGCGCTGGCCGCCGATGCCGGCGTCGCGCTGTCGCCAGCCGAGATCTCGGCGCTGGTATTCGCCAGCGAGCGGCGGCTGCACGGCACGCCGAGCGGGATCGACAACACCGTCGTGGCGTTCGAGCGCCCGGTCTGGTTCGTACGCAGCGCGGGCGGCCCGCAGATCGCGCTGCTGACGATCGGCGTGCCGCTGCGGCTGATCATCGGCGATACCGGCGTGCGCTCGGCGACTAAGCTCCCGGTGGCCGAGGTTCGCCGGCGCTGGCAGGAGGAGCGGGCGCGCTACGAGTCGCTCTTCGACGCAGTTGGGGATGTGGCGCTGCGCGGCCGGGCGGCGCTGGAGTGCGGCGACGTGGCGGCGCTCGGCCCGCTGCTGGACGCCAACCACGCGCTGTTGCGCGCGATCGGCGTGTCTTCGCCGGAGCTCGATGCGCTGGTGGCGGCGGCGCGCGGCGCGGGCGCAGCCGGGGCCAAGCTCTCGGGGGCTGGCTGGGGCGGCGTGATGATCGCGCTGGTGGACGAGGCGAGCGCGGAATCAGTGCGGGCGGCACTGCTGGCAGCGGGCGCGGCGCGGGCGCTGGACGCGACGATCGGCGAGGAAAGAACTAGAGAACCAGTATAGCAAACGTATGGAAACGCGCGCAGCGCACAGTATTTGATACAAGGAGATATATGACACAGCACACGGCGAAGGCGAGCGGGACGATCACACTTGGCGATATGACGGTCAATCGGCTGGGGTTTGGCGCGATGCGGATCACCGGCAAAGGCATCTGGGGGGAGCCAGAGAACCGCGACGAGGCGCTGCGAGTGCTGCGGCGGTTGCCCGAGCTCGATGTGAATCTCATTGATACCGCTGACTCGTACGGTCCGCATGTCAGCGAGGACCTAATCCGTGAGGCGCTCCACCCCTATCGCAATGGCACGATCATCGCCACCAAGGGAGGGCTGACACGCCACGGTCCCGACGCATGGCCGCCGCTCGGTCGACCCGAATACCTGCGCCAGTGCGTCCTGATGAGCATCAGACGTCTCGGCATCGAGCGGATCGATCTGTGGCAGCTGCACCGGATCGACCCGAAGCACGACCGGGACGAGCAGTTCGCCGAGATCGCCGCGATGCAGCGCGAGGGGCTGATCCGCCACGTCGGGCTGAGCGAGGTGAGCGTGGAGGAGATCGAGGCGGCCCGCGCCCACTTTCCGGTGGTCAGTGTGCAGAATCTCTATAATCTGGCGGCGCGCCAGAGCGAGGAGGTGCTTGACTTCTGCGAGCGCGAGGGCATCGCCTTCATTCCGTGGTTTCCGCTGGCGGCCGGCAGCTTGGCACGGCCGGGGAGCGCCCTGAGCACCATGGCCGAGCGGCGTGACGCGACGCCAGCGCAGATCGCGCTTGCCTGGGTGCTGCGGCGCAGCCCGGCGATGCTGCCGATCCCCGGCACCGGGCAGGTCGCTCATCTCGAAGAGAACGTCGCCGCCGCCGGCATCGTCCTCAGCGACGATGAGTTCGCGCAGCTCGATGCGCTCGGAAAGGCTGAGTGGCAGCGACAGCGCTAGCCGCGCTGTGCTATCATGCGGGCGCGAGCGCGTAAAGCGTATGAGCGCGCGGGGGTGGGGGCCAAGCCCCCACGTTTATTCTTGTATCACACATTATGGCAAAAATACTTGTCGCGATGAGCGGCGGCGTCGATAGCTCGCTGGCCGCGGCGCTGCTGCACGAGGCCGGCCACCAGGTCACCGGCGTGACGATGCATCTATGGGACGAGGACGCCACGCGCCTTTCCGAGAGCATGTGCTGCTCGCAGGAGATGACCGACAGCGCGCGGCGGGTGGCCGCACAGCTCGGCATCCCGTACTACGTCTTTAACTATCAGAAAGAGTTCCGCCGCTTCGTCATCGACTACTTTCTGCGCGAGTACAGCCACGGCTTCACGCCAAACCCGTGCCTGGAGTGCAACCGCGAGGTTAAGTTCCGCGCGCTGATGGACCGCGCCGCAGCCCTCGGCTTTGACTATGTGGCCACCGGACACTACGCGCGTATCCGGCGCGTGGCGGAAGGGGCGGCCGACGCGTGGGTGACGCCCGAAGCCCTCGATGACGCTGATGCCACATCGAGCTTCGCGCTGCTGCGGGCGAGCGAGCCGGAGAAGGACCAGGCCTATATGCTACACATGCTCGGTCAGGCCGAGCTCTCGCGGCTGATCTTCCCGCTCGGCGGCATGCCCAAGGCGCAGGTGCGCGCGCTGGCGGCCGAGCGCGGTCTGCACAGCGCCGATCGCCCGGAGAGCCAGGATATCTGCTTTGTGCCTGGCGGCGACTACCGCAACCTGCTGCGCGACGAGGTGCCTGATGCGCTCGTCGCCGGCCCGATCGTCGATGGCGCTGGGCGCGAACTCGGCCGGCACAGCGGCATGCCGCTCTACACCATCGGGCAGCGGCGCGGTCTCGGCGTGGCCGCCGGGCAGCCGCTGTACGTCACCGGCTTCGACCCGGCGCGCAACGCGGTGGTGGTCGGCGGCGCAGATGAGCTCGACCGGACCAGCCTGACGGCCAGTAACGTCACGCTGGTCTCTGGCGTCTGGCCGGCCGCGCCGCTGCGGTGCGAAGTCCAGGTTCGCGCGCACGCCGCCCCGATGCCCGCCACCGTCACCCCGCTTGGCGAAAAGCGGCTGGCGATAGCGCTCGATAGGCCGCAGCGCGCTATCGCGCCAGGCCAGGCAGCCGTGCTGTACGATGGTAATATCGTGCTCGGCGGCGGGCGAATCGACCGATGAGCCCCGCATTCGTGCTGATGCTGCTGCTCGCCACGCTCAGCGCCGCGCTCGCCCACGTGCTCTGGGGCAAGCGCTGGCTCCAGCTGCCGGTCTTTCTGATTGCCGCGCTCGCCGGCTGTTTCCTGGCCGCCGCCATACCGCTGCGCCTCCCGCTCGCGCTGCTGCGGCCGGCCGGCGTCCCCGTGCTCGAATCGATGCTGCTGGTGTGGGTCTTGCTGATCATCGTCTCGCGGCTGCGGGTCTGACGCACTATGGTATAATCGTGCCTCTCGCGCTGAGTTACAAGGAGTACGACGTGACGAAATGGATCGGCATCGGGCTGACGATCATTGCGGTGCTGAGCATCGCGTTCATCGCCGTCCTCTATATCTTCCCTGGCTTCCGCGAGGCCACGCGCGATGTCGCCGTCGTCGTCGTGGCGTTCTTCATGATCGTCCAGACACTGATCACCGTGGGGCTGCTGCTCGCCATCGTCTACGGCGTGCGCGAGCTCAAGCGCGTGTCGCGGCAGACGCTCATCCCGCGCATCGAAGCGCTGACCGCCAAAGTCGATATGATCGTCGATAACGCCCGCACCGTCTCCGATACCGCGCGCGATACGGTGGCCGCCGTCGGCACCTCGACGAACTACGTCGCCGAGCGGGTGGTCTCGCCGCTGGTGCGGATCTCGGCGCTGATGGCGGGCGTCAAGGCGGCCGCGAGCTACGTCGCTAAGCGCGACTAGCGCACCGCCGGCAATCGAGCGATCCCTCAATCGAGCGGCTCGCCGTCGAGGTTTTTTTTGCCGCCGCAGCCGTTTCGTGGCGCATTGCAACGCTTCTGACACGAGATTACACCAGGATTACTATTGTTTGACCATAGTGGCTATGGTATGATACCGAGAGTAATGGGTGCGCTGTGTCCTCGCCACCCGCTGTGCTCGGCGCTGTTCGTGTGTTGCCGCTCGTGTGAGCGGCGGAGGGCACCATGCCACTGGTTGGGAATATTCGTGATTTCAGCCTCTCGGATTTTTTGTACCTCGTCGATCGCGGCTACAAGACCGGATGCCTGCATCTCGATCGCAATAACGATGCTGCCTCGCTCTACTTCGAGAAGGGCAAGCTGATCACCGCGCTGCGGCAGCACGATCGTACCAACGTCGCCGATCTGCTCGTCAGCAAAGGCAAGCTGACGTCGCAGCAGGCCGAGACGGCGCTCGATGCCTTCCGCAACGATAGTGGCGCGCCGGTGGCGCAGATCCTGGTCAGGCTAGACCTTATGCCGCGCGACGATCTGCAGAAGGTGCTGCAGCAGCATGTCGAGGAGTCGGTCTACAGCCTGTTCGGCTGGCCGGAGGGCGAGTTTCGCTTCGAGCAGAATCAGAAGCCCGAGATGAGCGCGCCGATCATGCCGACGCCGCTCGGCGTCGAACATCTGATTATCGAGGGCGTGCGTCGGATCGACGAGTGGGGGCGGATCAAAGACCGTATCCCGAGCACCGATATCGTGGTCAAATTTATCGACCAGGGCAGCGAGAAGTCGCGCGGGGTCAAGCTCGCCCCCGAAGAGTGGCGGGTGTTCGCCAGGATCAATGGGCGTGATACGCTCGCTGAGATCGGCAAGAAGACCAATATGGGCGATTTCGACATCTGTCGGATCGTCTACGGGTTTCTCACCGCCGGTCTCGTCGATGTCGTCCGATCGCAGATCCCGACGGGGATGATGTCCACCGGGCGGCCGATGTCCGACGCGCCGACGGTCAAGAAGAGCCTGGTTTCGCGGATTATGAACCGTATTCGGGCGATGTAACCGTAACCACAGCGGAGGCCGGAGTGCAGACGGTAAAAATGGTTATCAGCGGCGCGGTCAACGCCGGTAAAACTGAGTTCATCAAGACCATCAGCGAGATCGAGGTCGTCTCGACCGAGCGACGTGCCAGCGATGACACGAAGCTGATCAAAAAAGAGACGACGGTCGCGATGGACTTCGGTCGGATCGCGATCGGCGAGGATCTGGTGCTGCATCTCTTCGGCACCCCCGGTCAGAAACGCTTCGACTTTATGTGGGAGATCCTCTCCGAGGGCATGCTCGGCCTGGTGATCCTGGTGGACAGCACGCGCCCCGAGACTTTCCGCGAGACCAACCGGATCATCGATTTCTTCATCTCCTACCGCGATACGCCCTATGTGGTGGCCGCGAATAAGCAGGACAGGCCAAACGCTTGGGCCCCAGACGAGCTGCGCCTGGCGCTGCGCCTCCCGCCGCATATCAAGGTGCTGCCGTGCAGCGCCAACGACCGCGAGAGCGTCAAGGGCGTGCTGCTCGAGCTGCTCGATGTGATCATGCAGCGCAGCGAGGAGTAGCCGCGCGCTAAACCATCTCCAGACGCCGCCCGCATCGGATCCGATGCGGGCGGCGTCGTTGTGCTCAGCTCTCAATGGTGCTCAGGTCGCCGAGCGGCTCGCCGAGCGCCTGCGCCCGCAGCACGCGGCGCATGATCTTGCCAGAGCGGGTCTTGGGCAGCGTGGCGGGGAAATTCACCGCCTCTGGCCTGGCGATCGGCCCCATCACCTCACCGACGTGGGCCTTGAGCGAGCTGGCGAGGTGTTCGCTCGGCGCATGCCCCTGCCGCAGCAGCACAAAGGCGTGGATGGCATTGCCGCGCAGCGGGTGCGGTAGGCCGATCACCGCCGCCTCGGCCACCGCCGGGTGGGAGACCAGCGCGCTCTCGACCTCGGCGGTCCCGAGTCGGTAGCCCGAGACTTTGATGACATCGTCGGTGCGGCCGATGATCCAGACGTGGCCGTCGGCGTCGCGTCTGGCGGCGTCGCCGGTCAGATACTTGCCAGGGTAGCGGCTCCAGTACTGCTCGCGGTAGCGCTGCGGGTCGCCGTGGAGCGTGCGCAGCATCCCTGGCCACGGCCGCGTGATCACCAGCGCGCCCTCCTGATCCGGCCCGACCGACTCGCCTGCGTCGTCCAGGATGTCGATGGCGATGCCAGGGAGCGGCAGTGCGCACGACCCAGGCTTGCTCGCCTGCCCAGCCAGCGATGAGATCATTGGTCTGGCGGTCTCGGTCTGCCACCATGAGTCGATGACCGGGCAGCGCCCGCCGCCGATTACCTGCGAGAACCAGCGCCAAGCTTCGGGGTTGAGCGGCTCGCCGGCGCACGAGAGCAGCCGTAGCGCGCTGAGATCGCGTCTGGCTGGCCAGGCGTCGCCGAAACGCATCAGCCCGCGCACGCCGGTGGGCGCGGTGGACAGAATCGTCACGCCGTGACGCTCGACGATGCTCCACCAGCGGTCTGGGTAGGGGAAGGTTGGCGCGCCCTCGTAGATCACGGTGGTGATCCCGTGCAGCAGCGGCCCGTAGAGCACGATCGAGTGGCCGACGATCCAGCCGGCGTCAGACGTGCAAAAGAGCGTGTCGTCCTCGCGCGGCGCAAACACGGTGCTGAGTGCGGTGAAGATATCGACCATGTAGCCGCCGACGGTGTGGACCACGCCTTTTGGCCGCCCGGTGCTGCCTGAGGTGTAGATGATGAAGAACGGGTCCTCTGCGTCCAACTCCACCGTCTCGCAGCGCGGCGATGCCACTGGCAGCCCCATCAGGTCGTGCCACCAGTAGTCGCGCCCGGCGCGCAGTTCGACGCTCTGCCCAGTGCGTCTGACGACGACGCATGTCTGAACGCATGGCGTATGGTCGACGGCGGCGTCGGCGATCGCCTTGAGCCCGATCGTCTTGCCATTCATCAGTGAGCCGTCGGCCACGACGAGCACTTTGGCCTCAGCGTCCTCGATCCGCGAGCGCAGCGCCTCGGTGGAGAGCCCGCCGTAGACCACGGTGTGGACCGCGCCGATCTTGGCGCACGCCAGCATCGCGAACGCCTGCTCGGGGCAGCGCCCGGTGTAGATCGCCACCCTGTCGCCCTTGGCTACCCCGAGCGAGCGTAGTACATTGGCGAACTTGCTGACCTCGCGCCCAAGCTGCCAGTAGCTGAAGCTGCGCACTGCGCCGTCTTCGCCCTCCCAGATCAGCGCCAGCTTGTTCTTGCGCCAACTCGCCACGTGGCGGTCTATGGCATTGCGGACGATGTTGGTCCTGCCGCCGACGAACCAGCGGTAGAACGGCGCGTCGTCGTCGTCGAGCACCCGCTGCCATGGGGCGTACCATTCGAGCTCGGACGCCGCCTTGGCCCAGTAGTCGTTTGGGTCGGCGGCATGTACGTCATCGGTCATTGGGGCACCTCATTGTGCTGGCGTAGGGACAACGCCATCAGTATAGCGCAAACCTGCTTTGGCCTGCGGCAGCGCAGAGCTCCAAGCCCCCTTGTCTCTGGCCGCGCGCTGTGCTATACTCCGGCTGCGGCGATGAGACAGAGGAGTACCCGCGCGTCAGCCTGCAGCGAGCCGGTGGCGGTGTGAGCCCGGCGGTGTGACGGTGGGGAACGGCGCTGTTGAGCCAAACAGAACAAAAGTGATCGGGATCAGCTCCCGGTAACTGGGGTGGAACCGCGCGGCGCGCCGCGTCCCCAGGCGATAATCGCCTGGGCTTTTTGTTGTCTTCAGGAGGTAGCATATGCCAGCACGCTCGCTCGAACAGCTCGTCTCGCTCGCCAAACGGCGCGGCTTCATCTTCCCTAGCTCGGAGATCTACGGCGGACTTCAGGGCGTGTTCGACTTCGGGCCGCTCGGGGTCGAGCTCAAAAACAATATCATCGGCTCGTGGTGGCGCACTAACGTCTACGAGCGCGACGATATGGAGGGGCTGGACGCATCGATCCTGATGAATAAGCTGGTCTGGAAGTACTCCGGCCACGAGGAGACCTTCAACGACCCGCTGGTGGATTGCCGCTCGTGCCGCTCGCGCTGGCGTGCAGACCACATCAAGGGCGTGTGCCCCAATTGTGGCTCAAAAGACCTGACCGAGCCCCGGCCGTTCAACATGATGTTCAAGACCCAGGTCGGGCCGGTGGCCGACGCCGAGTCGTTCGCGTATCTGCGCCCAGAGACCGCGCAGGGCATCTTTGCCAACTTTGGCAATGTGCTCACCAGCTCGGCGCGCAAGCTGCCGTTTGGCATCGCGCAGGTCGGCAAGGCGTTCCGCAATGAGATCAACCCGCGCAACTTCCTGTTCAGGGTGCGCGAGTTCGACCAGATGGAGATCGAGTTTTTCTGCATGCCTGGCACCGAGGAGCAGTGGCATGAGCGCTGGCTGGCGGACCGGCTGGCGTGGTGGGAGAGCATCGGTGTGAGCCGGGCAAATATTCAGATCTACGATGTGCCGCCGGCCGACCTGGCGCACTACTCCAAGCGCACCTACGACCTGATGTACAACTATCCGACGCTCGGCTACGAGGAGATCGAGGGCATCGCCAGCCGCTCGGACTACGACCTCGGCTCGCACTCGCGCGACCAGGAGAATCTTGGGCTCTCGGCGCGGGTGATGCACAACAGCCACAGCACAGCCAAGCTGACCTACTTCGACCCGGAGACGAAGCGCCACGTCGTCCCGTTCGTGGTCGAGCCATCGGCCGGGGTCGGGCGCTGCCTGCTGGCGGTGATGGCTGAGGCCTACGACGACGAGCTGATCAAGCCGCCGGCCGCCGAGAAGCTCGCCCCGCTGGCCGATGCGCTGGCCGCGTTCCTCAAGAGCGTGGGGCGCAGCGAGAAGATCGGCGGTGAGGCGCGCGACGCGATCCTGGCCGCTGGCGAGACGATCGGCGCGTCGCTGGCCGAGCGGCTGCCCGAGGTCGAGGGGCTGCTGGCCATGCCTGGCGCAGACAGCGTCGAGCTCGGCAAGAAGCTGCGCGGGCAGGCGCAGCCGCTGCTGGACGAGGGGTATCGCACGGTGCTGCACTTCAAGCCGCAGATCGCCCCGATCAAGGCGGCGGTCTTCCCGCTCAAGCGCAACCACGACGGGCTGGTGGATCTTGCCAAAGGCATCCGTAAGTCGCTCCAGGTGAGCGGGCGGATGCGGACGGTCTACGACGACACCGGCGCGATCGGGAAGCTCTACCGGCGGCAGGACGAGATCGGCACGCCGTACTGCATCACCGTCGATTTCCAGAGCTTGGAGGATCAGACTGTCACGGTGCGCGAGCGCGACACCATGGCGCAGGAGCGGGTGGCGGTGGCCGAGCTGCGGGCATACCTGGCGGAGAAGGTGGGGTAGGTAGTGGGCCGCCCCGCGTCGCGTCGCCCACGCGTCGCCACGCCACGCATCGCCGTATGGGCGAAGCAAGCGCGCCGTACGCACGCTTCCGGGATGCTTGCTGTCTCCCACCACACGGCGGCGACGACGATAGCGTCCCGGAAGCTAGGCCCCCGCCGCCCCGCCCCGCCGCCCTGCCCCGCGCCGCCGCGCCGTACGGGGCGAAGCAAGCGCGCCGTACGCACGCTTCCGGGACGCTTGCCGTCTCCCACCATACGGCGGCGACGACGGTAGCGTCCCGGAAGCTAGGCGCGCTTCGCCCCGCCGCAATGGTATACTACAGCCGCACCGCACCTAGCCAGAGGATCATCCGATGACACTGCCCCGCCCCGATCTCGCCGCCTTCTTTCAGCTGCGGCGCGATATCACGTTTCTCAACCACGGCAGCTACGGCGCCTGCCCCGAGCCGGTGTTCGCCGTCTACCAGGAGTGGCAGCGGCAGATCGAGCGCCAGCCGGTGGATTTCTTCAGCCGGCAGATCAAGCCGGCGCTGGCGTTCGCCAGGACGATCCTTGGCGGCTATCTCGGCTCGCCCGCCGACGACATCGTCTTTGTGCCAAACATCACCTACGCCATGAACGCCGTGGCCCACGCGCTCAAGCTGGAGCCTGGCGATGAGGTGCTGACCACCGACCACGAGTACGGCGCGGTGGACCGCAGCTGGACTTACTACTGCGAAAAGGCCGGCGCGCACTATGTGCGGCAGACCATCCCGCTGCCGCTCGCAGACGATGCGGCGATCGTCGCTGCGCTGTGGCGGGGCGTCACCCCGCGCACCAAGGTCATCTCGGTCTCGCACATCACCTCGCCCACCGCGCTGATCTTGCCGGTGGCCGCCATCTGCGCCCGCGCGCGCGCCGAGGGCATCCTGACGGTGGTGGACGGCGCGCACGCGCCTGGGCAGATCGATCTTGACCTGACGGAGGTCGGGGCCGATTTCTACGGTGGCAACTGCCATAAGTGGCTCTGCGCCCCCAAGGGCGCCGGCTTCCTCTACGCCAGGCCGGAGGCGCAGCCGCTGCTCGACCCGCTGATCATCACGTGGGGTTGGCGCGGCGTCAGCCCAGGGCCGTCGCAGTTCCTCAACTACTTCGAGTGGGGCGGCACCGACGATCCATCGGCGTTTCTGAGCGTCCCTGCTGCCATCGAGTTCCAGCGCGAGCACGATTGGCCCGCGGTCCGCGCCGCCTGCCACGCGCTCGCCGCCGCCACCCGCGCGCAGATCGCCGCGCTCACCGGCGAGCCGCAGATCTGCGACGAGCGCCATTTTGGCCAGATGTGCTACATCCCGCTCCCCGCTCACGTGACGCCAGAGGCGCTCTCGCGGCTGTGGCGCGAGTACCAGATTGAGATCCCAGCGATTACATGGGGCGGCCGCCCGGCGCTCAGGCTCTCCATCCAGGCCTACAATACCCCTGGCGACTGCGAGCGGCTGCTTGAGGTCGTTCAGCAGTTGGTGCGCC
>JAYUUK010000260.1:0-38374 GCA_043754595.1 Roseiflexaceae bacterium
GGCGTCAACGTGATCGGCGTCATCGGCTACCCGCCAGGCTGGGCCACGCCAGAGGGCGGCGACGGCAGCTCGCAGCTGTCGTTCTACCCGCCAGACCCCGGCACTTTTGCGGTCTTCGCCAGCACGATCGTCAGCCGCTACAAGGACCGCGTCCACCACTGGGAGATCTGGAACGAGCCCGAGAACGGCCTGTACTTCAAACCGGCGCCCAGCCCCGAAGTCTACACCGGGCTGCTCCGCGCCGTGACCCCGGCGATCAAGCAGGCCGATCCTGGCGCGCTGGTGCTCAGCGGCGGGATCGTGCCGACGAACCTTGATTTCATCCGCGGCATGGCTGCCGCCGGCGCCTGGGGCTTCTTCGATGTGCTCGCGCTCCACCCCTACGTGGACCCGTACGCGCCAGAGGCCGGGCAGATCGGCGCTGGCGATGTCACGGCCGTCAAAAGCTTCGTCGAGAGCGTCGGCTCCAAGCCGATCTGGGCCACCGAGTTCGGCTGGTCCACCGCCCCCGCCGACCGCGACCCGCGCGGCGTCGACCAGCAGACCCAGGCGGCCTACCTGATCCGCGGCGCCGCCCTGCTGCGCGATGCAGGAGTGGAGAAGGTCCTGTGGTATAAGCTCAAGGACTCGGAGCAGCGCGGCGACGGGCCGTTCAACGCCTATGGCATCGTCGGGCTTGGCGGCGGCGCCACCGATTTTAGCCAGCAGAAGGCGTCGGCCGCCGCGTTCCGCACGCTGAGCGCCCAGCTGAGCGATGTGCGACCGGCGGGGCGGGTCAGCCTCAGCGGGCAGCAGGTGTTTTTCGATTTTGAGAGCTTCGGTACCTGGCGGCGCGGCGACCAGGCCAACGGGACGTTCACGCCGAGCGGCGACCAGAAGCACGGCGGCGCGGCATCCGGCGCGCTTCAGTACAGCTTCCCCACCGCCGGCAACGACTATGTCGTCTTCACGCCGCGTCCGGCGATCACCATCCCCGGCACACCATCGCAGGTCGGCGTCTGGGTGTACGGCGACGGCAGCGGCCACGCGCTCAAACTATGGCTCAAGGACGCGCAGGGCGAGGTGCTGCAGTACCGCCTCGGCTTCGTCGGCGCGGCGGGCTGGAGCCTGATGCAGGCCAGCGTCGGCAATGCCGTCGAGCCGTACAACCGGGTCAGCGGCGGCGGTAACCTGCGGCTCGATTTCCCGGCGAGCGTGATCGCCATCGTGCTGGACGACGAGCCGGATAGCGCTTCTGGCGGCGGCACGATCTATCTCGACGACATGACGGCCTTCAGCGGCCCAGAGGCCTATGGCGTGCGCTTCGTCAAAGGCGATGGCTCGGTCGTCGATGTGCTGTGGGCCACCAGCAGCGCGCCCATCAGCCTGCCGACGGCGAGCTCAAACGCGACGCTGGTCCAGGCCGACGGCGGCGAGCGGACGGTGCAGGCCAGCGGTGGGGCGATCGGCCTGACGCTCGGCCCATCGCCGGTGTTCCTCACTCACACCCCGGCCGGCGGCG
Organism: Roseiflexaceae bacterium; assembly: GCA_043754595.1. Taxonomy (GTDB): domain Bacteria; phylum Chloroflexota; class Chloroflexia; order Chloroflexales; family Roseiflexaceae; genus JAYUUK01. The sequence continues at coordinate 1,502 of JAYUUK010000260.1, forward strand.
CAGTGCCTATTCCGCAGCCGCAGCCCACGGCGGTGCCTATCGTCCCGCAGCCGCAGCCGCCCGCTCCACAGCCGATCGCCGGTGCGCAGTGCCGCAGCTTCGCTGAGACTGGGCACAACGTCTGCGGCAGGATGCTGGAGTTCTGGGAGCAGAACGGTGGGCTGCCGGTGTTCGGCTACCCGATCACCGACCAGGCGCAGGAGCTGATCGAAGGCAGGCCGTTCCAGGTGCAAATTTTTGAGCGCAACCGGCTGGAGCTGCACCCCGAGAACCCGCGCCCCTACGATGTTCTGCTCGGGCGGCTCGGGGCGCAGCGGCTGGAGGCCAGCGGCCGCGACTGGGCGCAGTTCCCCAAATCGAGCGCAGACGCGCCGTACTACTTCGCCGCCACTGGCCAGGCGATCGCCCCAGAGTTCCAGGCCTACTGGAGCAGCCAGGGTCTGGAGTTCGACGGCCGGCCAGGCAAGAGCTTCGACGAGAGCCTGGCGCTGTTCGGCGTCCCGCTCTCGCCGGCGCAGGTCGAGACCAACCCGACCAATGGCCAGCCATACCTGACGCAGCACTTCGAGCGGGCGCGCTTCGAGTACCACCCAGAGAACGCCGGGACGCCGTACATCGTGCTGCTCGGGCTGCTCGGCCGCGAGGTGACGGGGATCAGATAATGGTATGAGGGGATGTTGGTAGGGGCACAGCCTCCAATAATCCCCCACGTCAACTTGTATGAGGGCCACACTATGCCGAGCCCGCCGGCCACCACGATCATGATCATCCGCCACGCCGAGAAGCCGCCTGAGCCCCCCGCTTCGCCGCCGCCATTCGGCGTGACCCCCGCCGGTATCCAGGATGACCACTCGCTGAGCGTCCGCGGCTGGCAGCGCGCCGGGGCGCTGGTTGGCGTGTTCGCGCCGCCGCTCGGTCAGTCGCCCAGACCGCCGCTCGTCACGCCGGACCATATCTACGCATTCAAGATCGACGGCGAGCGCGATCACCCGCACGATGCCGTCGGCGCGCCGATCGGCAGCAAGGGCAAGCGGGCGCAGCAGACCGTCGCGCCGCTGGTGGCCAAACTTGGCGCGCGGGTGGCGTGCGACTTCACGTTCGACAAGGGCGATGAGGCTGCTATGATCGCCTCGGCGATGCGGCACCACGGCGCGGTGCTAATCTGTTGGGAGCACCACAACATGCCGCTGATCACACGGCAGATGCCGGTGGCCTCAGATACGCCAATGCCGTCGGCATGGCCGCTCGACGCGCAGGGGATCGGCCGCTTCGATGTGGTGTGGCTGTTCGTCTACGACGCCGCGGCTGACGCGTATCGCTTCGGCCAGGTGGCGCAGCTTTTGCTGATGGGCGATCTGCCGGTGTAGCGACGTCGCCGGGGCGCTGTTAGTCTCGCGCCGCCGGTATTACAATAGCCAGCCTATGATACCTGACACACTCACCTCGCGACTGGCCGCCGAGCTCGGCTTCGCGCCGCACTCCGTCGCCGCTACCGTGGCGCTATTGGACGATGGCAATACCGTCCCGTTCATCACCCGCTACCGCAAAGAGGCCACCGGCGGCCTGGATGAGACCCAGCTGCGCGCGCTTGAGGAGCGACTGGCCTACCTGCGCGGCCTGGAGGCGCGCCGCGCCGAGGTGCGCGGCGCAATCGAGGCCGGCGGTAACCTGAGTGAAGCGCTCAGTCGTCAGATCGACGCGGCCGCCACGCTCCAGCAGCTCGAAGACCTCTACCTGCCGTTCCGGCCGAAGCGCCGCACCCGCGCCCAGGCGGCGCGCGAGCTCGGGCTCCAGGGGCTGGCCGATCTGCTGTGGGCGCAGCAGTTTCGCGGCAGCGCCGAGCAGGCGGCAGCGCCGTTCGTCGATGTGGCGCGCGGCGTGGCGGATGTGGACGCCGCGCTCGCCGGGGCGCGCGATATCGTCGCCGAGCTGGTGGCCGAGACCGCCGAGGTTCGCCAGACGCTGCGCGAGGCCATCCGCCGCACCGGCAGAGTGCGCGCCACCCGCGACGAGGCGGTGGCCGATGAGGGCGGCAAGTTCCAGCTCTACTATCAGTTCGACGAGCCGCTCAGCGCGCTGCCGCCGCACCGCATCCTGGCGATCAATCGTGGCGAGCGCGAGGGCGTGCTGCGGGTCGCCATCGAGGCTAACCATGAGGCCCAGATCGCCGCGATCCAGCGCCGCTCGGTGCGCGCATCGGGCTGGCTCGGCGATACGCTGCGGGCGGCGATCGCCGATGGCTACAAGCGGCTGCTCCAGCCGGCGATCGAGCGCGACCTGCGCACCGAGCTGACCGACAGGGCCGAGGAGCACGCGCTGGTCGTCTTCGCCGCCAACCTGCGCGGGCTGTTGCTCCAGGCCCCGCTGCGCGGCAGGCAGGTGCTGGGGGTGGACCCAGGCTTTCGCAGCGGCTGCAAACTGGCCGCCGTGGACGCCACCGGCAAGCTGCGCGAGGGCGGCGTGATCTACCTCCACCAGCCGGATCGGTTCAGGGCGCAGCTGCGCGAGTGGATCGCCCGCCATCAGATCGATATTATCGCGATCGGCAACGGGACCGCCAGCCGCGAGACCGAGACCCTGGTGGCCGAGGTCATCCGCGAGACCCCGGTGCGCTACGTGATCGTCTCCGAGGCCGGCGCGTCGGTCTACTCGGCATCGGAGATCGCGCGCGAGGAGTTCCCCGAGCTCGACGCCACGCAGCGCGGCAATGTCAGCATCGCGCGCCGTCTGCAGGATCCGCTGGCCGAGCTGGTCAAGATCGACCCGAAGGCGCTGGGGGTCGGGCTGTACCAGCACGACGTCGACCAGAAGCGGCTGGGGCAGCAGCTCGGCACGGTGGTGGAGAGCTGCGTCAATTTCGTCGGCGTCGATCTCAACACCGCATCGGCCGCGCTGCTGGGCTACGTCGCCGGGCTCAGCGCCCGCACCGCCAGGAGCGTGGTGGCCCACCGCGATGAGCACGGGCCGTTTGTGGCCCGCCGCGCGCTGCTTAAGGTCAAGGGGCTCGGGCCGAAGGCGTTCGAGCAGGCTGCGGGGTTTCTGCGCATCCCGGATGCCGCCGAGCCGCTCGACACCACCGCCGTCCACCCCGAGAGCTACGCTGCCGCCCGCGCGCTCGCAGTCCGTTTCGGCGCAGATGCCGCCTTCCCCGAAATCGCCAGGCGCGCCAGGGCGGCCATCGATTCCGGTGAGGTCAGCGCAGTAGCGCTGGCATCTGAGCTCGGCATCGGCGCGCCGACGCTCAGCGATATCGTCGATGCGCTGGCGCGGCCGGGGCGCGACCCGCGCGACGACGCGCCGCCGCCGATCCTGCGCGCCGATGTGCTCAAGATCGAAGACCTCGCGCCGGGGATGGAGCTCAAGGGCACGGTGCGCAACGTGGTGGACTTCGGCGCGTTCGTCGATATTGGCGTCAAACACGACGGGCTGGTTCACGTGTCAGAGCTGAGCGCGCGGCGGATCAGACACCCGCTCGATGTCGTCAGCGTCGGCGATGTGGTAGACGTGCGTGTGCTGACGGTGGACTCGGCGCGCGGCCGGATCGGGCTGAGCATGCGGTAGCGCGGGCGCTTCGGCCTGCACCCGTCCACGGACGTAGCACGCTACGTCCCTACACAGGCCTCCGCCCCTTCGAACCCCAAACGAGCCTCGTCGCCTGCGCGTTCATCTGCCACGCCCTGAGCGGCAGCAAGCTGCGTCCAGCGACACGGACGCAGCTTGCTGCCGGTCCCTACACCGGACATTACTGGCGCGAGCGCCTAGACAGCGCAGTGCAGCGGAGCGGCAGCACGCGACGCGGGGCGCTCGCGATTGGCCTGCGCTGGGTTGGTACGCTGGGCGCTCGCGAGGGCGTCACATTTGGGGGTTCGAAGGGGGAGAATCCCCCTCGCCGGGGTGTCGGGGGCCGGCGCCCCTGACGCGGATGCAGAGCCTGCCCTGAGCGTAGCCGAAGGGGCGCAGCGCCTGCGCGACGTAAGCCGCGTCACCGAAGCGACAGCGCACGAAACGATACCCCGTGGTAGCGAGCGGCGCGGGCAAGCTCTTCCTCAACGGCGCGAGCCGTGGTAGACTACCCCATACGATCACGGCTCGGGGCCGCTGCTCGCGCGAGACAACGCCTATGACGACGGTCATCTCAATTCACTCCTACCGCGGCGGCACCGGCAAGTCCAACACCACTGCCAACCTCGGCGTGCTGTTCGCGGCGCGCGGGCTGAACGTCGCTATCATCGACACCGACATCTACTCGCCGGGCGTGCATATCCTATTCGGCCTGGACGACCAGAACACCGCGTTCACCCTCAACGATTACCTCCAGGGCGCGTGTAGTATCAGGCAGGCGGCGCACAACGTCGGCGAGCGGCTGAGCCAGACGCTGAGCGGCAAGCTATACCTGGTGCCGGCCAGCATCGAGAGCGGGCAGATCACCAAGATTTTGCGCGAGGGCTACGATGTTGGGCTGCTGAACGATGGCCTGACCGAGCTGATCCAGGAGCTCAACATCGATGTGCTGCTGATCGATACTCACCCAGGGCTTAACGATGAGACGCTGCTCTCGCTAGCGATCTCCGACGCGCTGGTGATCGTGCTGCGGCCGGACCAGCAGGATTTTCAGGGGACGAGCGTGACCGTCGAGGTGGCGCGACGGCTGGACGTGCCGAAGATCGTGATGCTGCTGAACAAAGTGCCGGCCGCGCTGGATCTCGCCGCGCTGCGGCAGCGGGTCGAGGAGCGCTATGAGGTGCCGGTGGTGGCGGCGCTGCCCCACGCCGACGACCTGATGCTGCTCGGCAGCGCCGGGATCTTCGTGCTGCAGTTTCCCGAGCACGTGGTGACCGCCGGGCTGCGGCAGCTGTCGCTGGCGTTAATTTCGTAGGGGTGGTGGGCTGGTATACTGGGCGCTCGCGCCAACGTCACTTTTAGGGGTTCGAAGGGGACGAAGTCCCCTCGCGGGGGTTCCACCCCTTTGGGCCACGCGCAGCGGCCCACATCGCACGCGGCACACGCGTGCGGGACACGCGAAGACGCAAGGGCAACGCGCAGCGACATTGAAGCGGCAGCACGGAGCCTGCGGGCTCAGCGCCTGCGCGAAAGCGGTGAGCCAGGGGAGTTACCCATTGGATCCGCGCAGCGGCCCATGGAGCACGTGGCACGACGTGCCCGAAGTGCAAACGTGGAGCCGCCGCGCAGCGGTCTTCGGCTTATGAGTGACCCTCCGCGCCGCTCGCGCTCCCCGGCACCCCATCGACCCCATCGCCGCCGGTGGCCGCCGACGCCCTGCCGATCAGCGCCATAGCACGCGCCACCGCCGCCTCCACTGTCAGGCCGAAGTGGGCGTAGACCTCTTTGTACGGCGCAGACGCGCCGAACGATGAGAGCGCCAGCACGTCACCGCCGTCGCCGGTATAGCGATGCCAGCCCTGCGCCACCCCGGCCTCGATGGCCAGCCGAGCCTTCACCGTCGGCGGCAGCACTGACTCGCGGTACGCCGCGTCCTGCGCGTCGAACAGCTCTTGGCACGGCATGCTCACCACGCGCACCGCCACATCGTGCTTGGCGATCTCGTCGGCCGCCTCAAGACACAGGCTGACCTCCGAGCCGGTGCCGATCAGGATGATCTCCGGCGTTTTCTCGCTGTCGCGCAGCACGTACGCGCCGCGCCGCAGCCCATCAGCGCTCGGCCCGCTCACCTGATCGAAGACCGGCAGCTTCTGCCGGCTCAGGATCAGCGCCGTCGGGTGGGCGGTCTCCTCCAGCGCGACTTTCCAGGCCACCACGGTTTCGTTGGCGTCCCCAGGGCGTATCACGTGCAGATTGGGGATAGTGCGCAGGCTCGCCACCTGCTCGATCGGCTGGTGCGTCGGGCCGTCCTCACCGACCCCGATGCTATCGTGGGTGAAGACGTAGATCACCGGGTGGTGCGACAGCGCGGCGAGCCGGATGCTGCCGCGCATGTAGTCGGAAAAAGTCAGGAAGGTACCACCGTAGGCCTTGACCCCGCCGTGGCCAGCCATGCCGTTCAGCGCGGCACCCATCGCGTGCTCGCGGACGCCAAACCAGACCACCGGCACGCCGTAGCTCTCCGGCTGGAAGGTGCTGACGTGACCGCCGGGCGTCTTCGTGCTCTCGGACAGGTCGGCCGAGCCGCCGATCAGCCACGGAATGGTCTTGCGCAGCGCGGCGATCGTCGCGCCCGATGCGTCGCGGGTCGCCACCTCGCCGCCGGCAGGGGCGTATGTCGGCAGGGCAGCGTCCCACCCTGCTGGCAGTTTGTCGGCCCAGGCCGTGGCCACCTGCGCGCCGAGATCCGGGAAGGCGGCGGTGTAGGCGGCGAGGCCATCGCGCCAGATGGCGTTGAGCGCCGCGCCACGCTCGCCGAGGGCGCGCATATGCTCGTCCACCTGGCCGGGGATCACAAAGCTCTGGTTCGGGTCGAAGCCAAGAGCGACTTTGGTGGCGCGCACATCGTCTGGGCCGAGCGGCGTGCCGTGGACTTTGCTGGTGCCGGCCTTCGGCGCGCCATAGCCGATCACGGTCTTGACCGCGATCAGCGATGGCCGGTCGTCGGCCTGCGCGGCGAGGATCGCCGACTCGATCGCCGGCAGATCGTTGCCGTCGTTGACCCGCAGCGTGTGCCAGCCGTAGGCCGCGAAGCGCGCCAGCACATCCTCGGTGAACGCCAGGTTGGTCGGGCCGTCGAGCGAGATATTGTTATCGTCGTAGAGGCAGATCAGCTTGCCGAGCTTGAGGTGGCCGGCGAGCGACGCCGCCTCGGCGGTGATGCCCTCCATCAGATCGCCGTCTGAGACAAGCACGTAGGTGTGGTGGTCGAACAGCGTATGGCCGTCGCGGTTGTATGTCGCCGCCAGAAACGCCTCGGCCATGGCCATGCCCACGCTGTTGCCCATGCCCTGGCCCAGCGGCCCGGTGGTGACCTCGATGCCAGGGGCTAGGCCGCGCTCGGGGTGGCCGGCGGTGCGCGAGCCGAGCTGCCGGAAGCGTTTGAGGTCATCGATGGTCAGGCCATAGCCGGTGAGCGTCAGCAGGCTGTAGAGGAGCATCGAGCCGTGGCCGGCCGAGAGGATGAAGCGGTCGCGGTTCGGCCACGCGGGGTCGCGCGAGTCGAAACGCAGGAAGCGGCTCCAGAGCACATAGGCCATCGGTGCGGCACCCAGCGGGAGGCCGGGGTGGCCCGAGTTCGCCGCCTGCACGCCATCGATGGCAAGCGTGCGGATGGTATTGACGCTGAGCCTATCGAGTTCGGTAAATTCCGTCACAGTTCGCCCCTCTATTTATGTTGCTGCGGCATGCTTTTTTTGGGCCTGCGGCAGCGCGGTAGCTCCTCGTTTTGCTGTACAGCTCCGCTGCGCAGCAGCACGAAACCGTGCTTCCACAGCACACTACGCCCCAGAAAAGAAGCTGATGCGCATGGGGGCTGCGCTCAGTGCAAGCTCCAGACCCTCCGCTCTTATCTGGGCCTATCTTCTGCCTGTGTGTGGATAACGCATCTTAGGAGCCGCCGCGCGCCTTCCAGTCGGCCAGAAAGCCCTCGATGCCCTTGTCAGTCAGCGGGTGCTTCATGCTCTGCTGCAGCACCTTGAACGGGCAGGTGGCGATATCGGCACCGGCGATCGCGCTATCGATGATATGGCGCGGCGAGCGGATGGAGGCTGAGAGAATTTTTGTCGTAATCTCACTATCGTTGCGGTAGATCGCCACGATCTCGCGGATCAGCTGCATCCCCTCGACGCCGGTATCATCCACGCGGCCGATGAACGGGCTGATGATGAACGCCCCGGCGCGGGCGGCCATGAGGGCCTGTGCCGCACTGAAGCACAGCGTGACGTTGGTCTTGATGCCTTTTTTGGCGAAGTAGTATACCGCCTTGAGGCCATCGGGCGTCGAAGGCACCTTGATAATCACATTTGGGTGCCACTGCGCGTAGGCGTCGCCCTCTTTGATCATGCCAGCCGCATCCAACCCGATCACCTCGGCGCTGATCGGGCCGTCCACCAGCGACGCGATTTCCTGGATGGTGGCCTGGAAATCGGCGCCCTTCTCCTTGGCCAGCAGCGATGGGTTGGTGGTCACCCCGCTGAGGATACCCCAACTCGCTGCCTCGCGGATCTCATCGATATTGGCGGTGTCGAGATACAGTTGCATATGTTTCCTCGTGTAGTTAGCGCCCGGCGCGGCGTCACAATCGATTCGTGCGTATGTGCCAGGGTATGCAGCAAGTGTGCCGCAGCAAAGATACCACAGCTAGCGTTCGGCCCGATTCAGCCGACGAGCAGGACGTGGAGGGTGCGCGGGCCGTGGACGCCCTCGACCCGGCTGAGCTCGATATCCGAGGTGGCCGACGGCCCTGAGATAAACGTCAGCGGGCGGCGCGCGGCGGCGGCATCGTGCAGCAGCGCGATCGCGTCTGGCAGATCGGGGACCACCTGCTCGGCGCGCACGACGCAGATATGGACATCGGGGATGAGCGTGAGCGCGCGACGCCCCTGCGCCGCGCCGTGGTCCAGCACGATCGTGCCGGTGACCGCCACCCCCAGCCGGCAGGCGGTGACCACGCCATCGCCGGCGTCCAGGTCGGCGCTGCTGAGCGCGCTATGGTCCACGATCCGCCCGGCTGGCAGCGCATCGATCCACGGCTGCGGCAGGTCGGGCGGCACGAGCGGGCGAGCCACGTTATGGCGGGCGATCGCCGCGCCGATCGCGGCGATCAGACCGGCTTTGTCCACCCGCTCGACGATCGCGCGATAGTCGGCGACGCGCTCGGCGAACTGCTCGACGACCTCGTGGTGCGGCGGCGGCGGGGTCAGCGGCAGCGGCGCGCGCACGGCGGCCGGCGCCGCCTCGCCGACGGCGCGGCGGATGCGCTGGAGCATAATCGTGCGGGCGATATCGCTCATCGTCGCTCCTTCCACCACTCACGAAACGATTGATCCGGCACGGCGGGCATATCGCGCATGGCCGTCCAGCCGCCGAGCATGCCCGGCAGCCACTCGATGTAACCGTGGCGGCTGAGCGGGAGCTGCCCAATGCGCGCCGCCCGCTGCGCCAGCTCGTAGGCCGGCACATTGGCGAACAGCTGCGCCAGCGTCCGCATCGCCACCAGCTCCGGCTCGAGCTGTGCGGCCAGCCCGCCGCGCTCCTGCCGCCCTTCGACGGCCTTGGCGCGCAGGTGGATCAGCACCTCGGGGATATTGATCTTGACCGGGCAGACCTCGTAGCACGCGCCGCAGAGCGATGAGGCGTAGGGCAGCGACTCGGCGTGCTCGATGCCGACCAGCTGCGGCGTCAGGATCGCCCCAATCGGGCCGGGGTAGACCGAGCCGTAGGCGTGGCCGCCGGTGCGCTCGTAGATCGGGCAGATGTTGAGGCAGGCCGAGCAGCGAATACAGTGCAGCGTCTGCCTGCCGATCTCGTCGGCCAGCACCTCGGTGCGCCCATTGTCCAGCAGCACGAGGTGGAACTCCTGCGGCCCATCGCCCGGCGTCACGCCGCTCCAGCACGAGGTGTAGGGGTTCATGCGCTCGCCGGTGGACGAGCGAGGGAGCAGCTGGAAGAAGACCTCCAGGTCCTGCCAGCGCGGCAGCAGCTTCTCGATGCCGACGATCGAGACCAGCACCTTTGGCAGCGTCAGGCACATCCGGCCGTTGCCCTCGCTCTCCACCACGCAGACCGTCCCGGTCTCGGCGATGGCGAAATTGCCGCCGCTGACCGCCATCGGCGCGCTGAGGAACTTGGCGCGCAGATAAGCGCGAGCGGCCGCCGCGAGCTCTTTCGGCTCATCGGTCAGGTTCGGTAGCCCGAGGTGCTCGGCGAACAGCGCGCGGATCTCGGCGCGATTTTTATGGATGGCCGGCACCAGGATGTGCGACGAGTGCTCGCCGGCGAGCTGGATGATCAGCTCGGCGAGGTCGGTCTCGATAGCGGCGATCCCGGCCTCCGCGAGTGCGGCGTTGAGCCGGATCTCGTCGGTAGTCAGCGATTTGACCTTGATCACCTCGCGCGCATCGTGGCTCCTGGCGATCGCGGTGATGATCGCGTTGGCCTCGGCGGCGTCGCGCGCCCAGTGAACGATGCCGCCGGCCGCCGTCACGCTGGCTTCGAGCTGCGTCAGGTAGCCGCCGAGATTGCGCATGGTCTCGGCTTTGATGGCGCGCGCCGTCTCGCGCAGCCCCTCCCAGTCTGCCAGTTCGCCGATCACGGCGGCGCGCTTGGCGCGGATGGTCTGCGTCGCTTTGCCCATGTTGCGCCGCAACTGCGGGTTGGCCAGCGCCTTCGGCGCGTTGCGCTCGAACTTCGGCTCGAGCTCGATGAGGACTGAGTGTGGTTTCATACATTTCCACGTATTGATAATGAACAGCGGAGAAGCGGGAGGATCTTGGGGGGTGTACCCCCCAAAACCCCGCGTTGCGCTACGCGCCTCCGCTGGCTACCTGCTGCTAACTACTGGCTACTTGCTGCCAGCACCTCGGCGAGATGGATGACCTGCACCCCGGCTCGCTGCCGATGGAGCGCTCCGCCGATATGCATCAGACACGAGTTATCGGCGGCCACCACCATCTCGGCCTTGGTATCGCGGATGGCGCGCAGCTTATCGCCGAGCATGGCCATCGAGGTATCGGCGTTCTTGACCGCGAACGTCCCGCCGAAGCCGCAGCACTCCTCCGCCCCAGGCATCGGCACCACATCGATGCCGCGCACCGCCCGCAACAGCCGCAGCGGCGCGTCGCCGACGTGGAGCACCCGCAGCGAGTGACACGTCGGGTGGTAGGTGACGCGGTGTGGGAATGCGGCGCCCACATCTTCGAGCCCGAGTCGGTTGACGAGAAACTCGGAGAGCTCGACGACCCGCGGCTGGAGCAGCGCCACCTCGCGCGCCAGCGCCGGGTCATCGGCCACCTCGGCGATCCGACCGTACATATCGCGGATCACGCCGACGCACGACGCCGACGGCGCGACGACGACCTCGGCGTCGTGGAAGATCTCCACGAAGCGCCGCACCAGCGGAATGGCCTCGCGCTGGTAGCCGGTGTTGATATGAATCTGGCCGCAGCAGGTCTGCTCGGGGCGAAACTCCACCGCGTGGCCGAGCCGCTCGAACAGCGTCACGCACGCTTTGCCCGTCTGCGGGAAGAGTGTGTCGTTGAAACAGGTGATGAAGAGCGAGATACGCATAGGCTCCAGGTGTAAGGTGTGCGAATCATGCGGTGCGATCTCAGTGTACCATGAGTAGCGCCACGCTATTTCTGTGAGGAGACCCATGAACCCGCCGACCCATGTGCTGATCAACGCGGCATTTCGCAAGCTGGCCGCACCGCAGATCCCCGCCCGCCCGTTCATCATCGGCGGGTTTGTGCCAGATGTGCCGCTGACGCTGCTCACGGCCGGGATGTTCGTCTACACCCGCTTCGTGCTCAACGGCAGCGATGCGCAGGTGCAGGCGACGATGACCCAGATCTTTGACGACCGCTACTTCAACGACCCAGTCTGGATCGCGGCGCACAATGTGCTGCACTCGCCGACGCTGCTGCTGATCGAGCTGGCGCTGCTGTGGGGGTTTCGCGAGCGGCTGGGCTCGCCGCTGCGCACGATGTTCTACTTCCTGCTGGGCTGCCTGTTCCACGGCATCGGCGATGTGCTGACGCACTACAACGATGGGCCGGTGCTCTTCTTCCCGTTCGACTGGCACACGCGGTTCTACAGCCCGGTGAGCTACTGGGACCCGGCGCACTACGGCGGGCAGTTCGCGATCTTCGAACTGGCGCTCAACCTGGCGCTGCTGGCCTATCTCATCATCCCGTGGCTGCGCCGCCGCCGCGCCGCCAACGCCCGCAATCCTACGAGCGGAGAAGAGGGATGATCGCGGGGGCGCTGCCGCCACACCCCCATATGCATCACGCGTGTTGTTCTGAGGCGCTCCGCGCCATGGAAGCGATGTTTACGCTACTGCTGCGCAGCTCCGCTGCGCAGCAGTAGCAAAAGAGGGCGTTCCGCGCTGCCGCAGACCAAGAAATGGGTGCGACAGCGCAGAAAAACAGTTTCCTGCGCATACGCTTGATGTGCATGGAGGTTTGGGGGTTTGGGGGCGCAGCTCCCAAGATTATCCCTTTACAACCTACTTAGGTATGACGCGGGCCGCTCTGCACGTTCAGGGCGGCTCTCAACCGCTCTCGACCGCTCATCTGCGCGAATATTCGCGAATATTCGCGCAGATGAGCGGATACTAACGGACGTTGCACGCGCCCTGTGCTTGGCTGTGTGGAGGATTGCCATATGGCTGCGCTCCGGTGTACAATCGTGCTCCAACCCAGGCCGCCGGTGGTCGAGTTCATCGGCACCAATCGAGACGAGAGGAGCTAGGTATGTTCTCAGCATTCCCCCGGCGGCCGGTGCGTGGCGCTGGTCGGTTCACTCGTATCGGGCACGGGCTGGTGCTGCTAGCACTCGTGCTCGCGGTTGGGGCGGCGGTGCGCGCCGACGCCTTCAGCAACGGTCAGGACGCCAGCCTGGTGCTCGGCCAGGCCAGCTTCACTACCGCTACCGCTGCGAACCCTCCCAGTGCTACCACGATGAACTTACCGAGTGACGTGGCGATCGACCCCAGCAGCGGCAAGGTCTTCGTCGCGGACTCGTTCAACCACCGCGTGCTGCGGTTTGGTTCCGCTGCGGCGCTCACCACTGGCCAGGCAGCCGAGGCCGTGCTTGGGCAGCCGGACTTCACCAGCAACAGCTTCGCCACCAGTCGGAGCCAGATGCAATACCCCGTTGCTGTGGCGGTGGACGGCGCGGGCCGCTTGTGGGTCGCGGACTGGGGCAACAAACGCGTGCTGCGCTTCGACGCTGCCGCCAGCCTCGCCAATGGTGCTGACGCCAGCGGTGTGCTCGGGCAACCGGACTTCACCAGCAACACCCAAGCCACCAGCCAAAGCGGGATGGACAGTCCATTTGCTGTGGCGGTGGACGGCGCTGGTCGCTTGTGGGTCGCGGACTATAGCAACCACCGCGTGCTGCGCTTCGATACTGCCGCCAGCCTCGCCAACGGTGCTGACGCCAGCGGTGTGCTCGGGCAACCGGACTTCACCACGGTTGGTGCAGCCACCAGCCAAAGCGGAATGCAGTATCCGCTTGGTGTCGCGGTGGACAGCGCTGGCCGCCTGTGGGTTGCGGACTCGGCCAACCACCGCGTGCTGCGCTTCGACGCCGCCGCCACCCTCGGCGATGGGGCTAAGGCCAGCGGTGTGCTCGGGCAACCGGACTTCACCACTGCGACCGCAGCCACCAGCCAAAGCGGGATGGATAGGCCATATGATGTCGCTGTGGACAGCGCGGGCCGCCTCTGGGTTGTGGACTCGTTCAACAACCGCGTGGTGCGCTTCGACGCTGCCGCCACCCTGACCCGTGGGGCCAACGCCAGCGGCGTGCTCGGGCAACCGGACTTCACCAGCAACACCAAAGCTACCAGCCAAAGCGGGATGTATCGACCACATAATGTCGCGGTAGACAGCGCGGGCCGTCTCTGGGTCGCGGACAGACTCAACAACCGTGTGCTGCGCTTCGACAACGTCGTGCAAGCCAAGCTGTACCTGCCGCTGGTGAGCAGGTAGGCTATGCACGCGGTAGGATGAGTGCCACCGCTTCGTCAAGCCTGGCCGTCACGTTCAGCAGCAGCACGCCGACGGTCTGCACGGTGAGCGGCAGCACGGTCACGCTCGTGGCGGCGGGCACCTGCACTATCGCCGCCAATCAGGCGGGCAACAACGACTACCAGGCCGCCCCGCCGGTCACGCGCTCGTTCACGGTTGCTTCGAAGTGGGTATATCTGCCGCTGGTCATACGGTAGCGCGACACGCGATGCGCACCCGCGATTGGGTGGAAACGCATCGCATTTCCTGGTCGGCGCGCTGCCAGCAGAGAAATGCGATGCGCCTGAAGGCGGCACAGCCTGAATACATGTGCGCTCGTGCGGCGACGCGCCCGCGCTACGGCTGCTCGCTCCACCAGTCGGCGATCGCCTGCTCCCACGATTCGCGGTAGTAGCGCTCGACGTAGGCGCGGTACGATGCGCGGCGCTCGGCGTAGAGTGCGCGCAGCCCGGCGGGGGAGCCGGTACGCAGCAGGCTCTCGGTGACCTGCGCCAGCTGCTCGGTGGCCAGCGCCAGCGCCGACTCGCCCTGCCCAGCTGTGGCGCCGCGCGGGTCGTCGCCCAGCACCGCATCGCGCGATGGCAGCAGCGGCGGCGGCGGCAGCCGATCGAGCCGCACCAGCCGCGGCCGCAGCGCCATGAGTAGCGCTGTCTCCCAATGGCCGGCGTGGTCCAGCATCTGCTCGTCCACCAGCGCCAGCGGCGGCACCGCCAGCACCAGCAGCCCGTGGCGCTCGTAGGCCCGATCGGCCGCGTCCATCATGGCCAACTCGTGGCCCTGCGCGTAGTGGCCGCTGAGCAGCACCACCACCCGCAGCCCGATCCGCGCCAGCTCACTCAGAATGCTGTCCCACAGCGCCACCACTACATCAGTCGGGATCGAGATCGAGAAGCGGTGCGGCAGCGCCGTGATCGGCCACCACGTCGTCGGCAGCAGCAGCCCGCCGGCCCGCGCCGCGACCCGCTCGGCCAGCGCCTCGGCGGTAAAGCCATCGAGCCCGACCGGCAGGTGCGCGCCGTGCCACTCCAGCGCGCCCCACGGCAGGTAGGCCACCGGCCGGTCGGCGATCAGCCACTCCAACTCATCCGTCCGCAGCTCGCTGTAGCGGCCCCACGTCGGCGTTACGGTCATATCGCAATCCTATCGTCATTCGGAGGAGAGAGGAGGGATCTTGGGGGCTGCGCCCCCACCCCCCGCGCCAGTGGCACAAAGGAGGCTCGCGGGGGCTGCGCCCCTCGCTCCAATGGCACAAGCATCGCGGCGCGCGCTCACGTCTGGGGTGCGGCGCTGTCGTCCTTGCGGCGCGCCGCGAGCTCGGCGAGCGCGATGGTCCGCTCGACGCCGGCCCGCTCTCCAGCCGCGCCGGTCTCGCGCCACAGCAGCGTCTCGGCATCGCGGTGCACGCCGTCCACCAGCACCAGCGCGTCGATCTCGCGCCGCGCAGCAGCGCGCCGGTTGCCCGCCGCGCCGCGCCCGCGCACATCGAGCTGCGCCACATACCCGAGCGCCCGCAGCGCCGCCGCCACCCGCACGGCGTATGGATATGAGTCGTCATCGGCGGCGCTGACCAGCAGCGTGGTCTGTCGCTCCGGATGCGGCAGCGCCGGCGGCAGCGAGGCCACCACCCGCTCCAGCCCGTAGGCGAAGCCGACCGCCGGCGCGCGCTGGCTGCCGCCAAGCATCGTCACCAGATCGTCGTAGCGCCCGCCGCCGCAGATCTGCAGCCCATCGGGGGCATAGATCTCAAAAATCACCCCGGTGTAGTAGTTTAGCCCGCGCCCGACGCCAAAATCCAGCATCAGCCGCTCTGGCGCGACCCCGTGGGCCGCGATCAGGTCGAGGATTGTCCGCAGCTCGTCGAGGTCGTCGGTGCGCAGCTCGAAGTCACCAAGCAACGTCTCGGCCTGCGGCAACGCCACATCGGGCGGCCCGGCGATGCGGCACAGCCGATCCAGCAGCGCCAGCGCCCGGTCGATCTGCTCCTGCGAATCCTCGCGGCGCAGCTTGCGCACCAGCCGGTTGACGATGGCCTCGGGCGGGCGGGTGCCGTAGCGCAAATTGACGCCGATCTCGCGCAGCGCGTGGAGCAGCAGCGCCTCGGCCTGCGCGTCGTCGAGCGTATCGAACAGCGTGCGGTCGAAGTCCAGCGGCGCGGTCTCGCTGGCCAGCAGCTCGCGGATCTGCGCCGCGCCCCGGTCGCGCAGCCGCTCAAGATTCCAGGCCAGGATGCCTTGGGTGCGCTCGGTGAGCCCCATCGCCGCCAGCACCCGCCGGATCAGGCCGATGTGACCCACCCGCAGCGTGTAGCCGTCGATCCCCACCGCCGCCAGCCCGTCGCAGGCCAGCCCGATGATCTCGGCGTCGGCGCGCGGTGCCGCCCCGCCGATCAGCTCGACGCCAACTTGGGTGAACTGGCGGTAGGTGGCGCGCTGCGGCCGCTCGTTGCGGAAGACCGGGCCGGTGTAGCTCAGGCGTAGCGGCAGCGGCCGGTCCTGCATGCCGCCGACGTAGGCCCGTAGTACTGAGGCGGTCCACTCCGGGCGCAGCGCAAGCTCGCGGCCGTTGAAGCTGAACTCGTAGACCTTGCCGACGAGCTCCTCGCCGAGCTTGCGCTGGTAGAGATCGCGCTGCTCGACGACCGGCAGGTCGATCTGCTGGTAGCCGTAGCCACCGATCGCGCGCTCAAGCTGTGCGGCCACGCGCTGCAGCAGCGCGTGCTCATCTGGCGCAACATCGCGCATCCCGCGGACGGCGTCGATCGTGCTCACGCGGCTCCTTCAGGGCTAGATTGGCACCGGCACCCGGTCCAGGATACTATCGAGCGCCGCGGCGGCGGTACGCCCGCGCAGCGCGCTCTCCGGCCGCAGCGCCAGCCGATGCCGCCAGACCGGCCGCGCCAGCTCTTTGATATCGTCAGGGCTGACGAAATCGCGGCCGCGCAGCGCCGCCAGCGCCTGCGATGCGCGAAACAGCGCCAAAACCGCCCGCGGGCTCGCGCCGAGGATCAGGTCCGGGTGCTGCCGGGTGGCGCTGGCCAGCGCGACGAGATACTCGCGCAGGTTGGTCTCGACGTGGATCTGCCAGACCGAGCGCTGCAGCAGCTCGATATCGGCTCCGGCCACCACCGCGCTGAGCGTCTCGATCGGGTGGGCACCAGACAGCGCGCCGAGCATGGCGAGCTCCTCGGCTGGCTGCGGGTAGCCAAGCGCGATCTCGACCAGAAATCGGTCGAGCTGGGCCTCCGGCAGCGGGAACGTCCCGTCGAACTCGATCGGGTTCTGCGTCGCCAGCACCAGGAATGGCCGGGGCAGCGGGCGGGTCTCGCCATCGACGGAGACCTGCGCCTCGCCCATGGCCTCCAGCAGCGCGCTCTGAGTTCGCGGCGTGGCGCGGTTGATCTCATCGGCGAGCAGCACGTTGGTGAACACCGGCCCTGGCTGAAACACGAACGCGCCGTCACGCTGGTTGTAGATCGAGACGCCGAGCACATCGTTCGGCAGCAGATCCGGCGTACACTGCAGTCGGCGAAAGCCAAGGCCGAGCGAGATAGCCATCGCCCGCGCCAGCATCGTCTTGCCGACGCCCGGCACATCTTCGATCAAGATGTGCCCGCCGCACAACAGCGCCACCAGCAGCAGGTCGGTGGCCGCGCCCTTGCCGATGATTACGCGGGCGATATTGGCACGCACCGCAGCGGCGAAATCGGCAATGTCCATGTGTCGCTCCAGGGTCAAAAGGCTAGCGCTTATTGACGATTGACTATGTTCCATCGGTTCAATCGTCAATCGCTAAATATCTGGCGGCTTCTCCGGCTCGTCCATCAGGTCGCCGCGCCAGCGCTCAAGCCACTCGATCGCCTCGGTCAGCCGCGAGCGCGGCATGTTGCGGTACGAGATGATGCTGAACTGGCGATAGAGCCCGCTGTAGACCCCTGGGTACTCGTTGCGCCTGGTGCGCTCGGCGGCCGCGAGCGCCACGCGCCGCACCGCCCGCGCCAGCAGCTCGGCCTGCGCGTCGGCGGCGACAGCCTCACCGGCCGCCCGATTGCCGTCGATGGCGTCTGAGTCAAGCTTGCGCTCGATCAGCATCTGCTGCCGTGCCAGCAGCGCCTGGGTCAGCGCGCCGGCGTAGGCCTGCTCGGCCAGTGTCTGATTGTGGCGCTCGGGCAGAAGTTCGTCTGCCGGGCCAAACCCCTGCGGCCGAAAGCTCTGCCACAGCATCGAGGCCGCCTCGCGCTGCATCAGCGTCAGCAGCGCGAAGCCGGCGTCGTCGGTCGCCTCGG
Source organism: Roseiflexaceae bacterium (assembly GCA_043754595.1). GTDB lineage: Bacteria > Chloroflexota > Chloroflexia > Chloroflexales > Roseiflexaceae > JAYUUK01. Next base: position 19,442 of record JAYUUK010000260.1, read on the forward strand.
CGTCCAGCGTCGCCAGCCACAGCGGCACCAGATCGACCCGCAGACTGAGCGCGTCGAACGTCCGACCATCGTCGTCCTCGGTCGGCATCATCCGTGCGCCATCGGCGAGCAGCACGTGGAGCTCGACCCGCCGCTCTTCCTCGTCGGCGTCGAGCCCGAGCCGCGCGCACAGCCGCCCGATCGGCACAAACGTCTCGTTTGGATCGAGCTCCAGCAGGCCAAAGATATCTCGCGCAGGGAACATCGCACCTCACAGATTATCATCGCCGCCCACGCTTCGCGCCACGACTCGTACGGGCGAAGCAAGCGCACGTATCAATTGCCTCGATGGAATCGACCCGGCGCGCTTCGCCCCGCGTCTCGCCCCGCGCGCCGCCCCGCGCGCCGCCCCGCGCCGCGCCCCGCGCGCCGCCCCGCCGATGCGACGTTTGGCAATTGCCAATTGTCAATTGCTCAATAGTCAATGCACTAGAGCGGAGTGCAAAACGGTTGATCCACTCCGCCGCACGATGCAGCGCATCCCAGTGCGCTCCTGTTCTCCGTTGTGCGCTCAACAGTTTTGCGTTTAGCTATATGCTGGCGCACGCATTTTTTGGGCCTGTGGCAGCGTGGTCGCTCCTGTTTTGCTTCTGCTGCGCAGCAGAAGCGTAAAAGCCCTTCCATGGCGCGGAGCGCCTCAGAAAAAGAAGCGTGATGTGCATTGGGGGGATTGGAGGCGCAGCCCTCACTATCATCCCCTGTAGGACTGCTATGAGGAGCCATTGATGGACAAAGTGGTCCCCGCGCCAGCGGCGCTCGATCGCCCCACGCCAGCCCGCCGCGCGGGGCGCTGGCTGCGGCGCGGCTGGAGCTCGCTGATCCAGCGGCAGGAGTTGGTGGTGTTCCTGCTGCTCATGCTCTTCGGAATCGCCCTGACATTTAGCACCACCACATTTTTCACCAGCGCCAACCTCATCAACCTCACGCTCGCTTTCTCCTGGTACGCCATCGCCGCCTTCGGTGCCACGATGGTGATCATCGTCGGCGGGATCGACCTCTCGGTCGGCTCGGTGATGGCGCTCGCCGGCATCGTCAGCGCGCTCGCCCTCCAGTCCGGCATGTCGCTCTTCGCCGCACTGGCGCTCAGCGCGCTGTGCGGGGTGCTGGTCGGTCTCATCAATGGCATCCTGGTTGGCTCCACCGGGCTGCCGCCATTCATGGTGACGCTCGGCACCATGGGTATCATCCGTGGCATCGTGCTCAGCCTCACCAGCGGCGCCCCGGTGATCAATCTGCCGTCGGCGTTTCGCTCGCTTGGCCAGAAAGACCTGCTCTTCGGCGCGATCGCTATCCCGCTGCCGGTGGTCTGGATGAGCCTGCTGGCGCTGCTCGTCAGCCTGCTGCTGCACCAGACGGTGATCGGACGCTATATCTACATCGTCGCGCGCAGCGAGCGCGCGCTGCGCGGGGCCAGCATCTCGCCGGTGACGCTCAAGATCGTGGTCTATACGATCAGCAGCCTGCTCGCGGTGATCGCTGGCGTGATCATGACCGCACGCATCGGCGTCGCCGCGCCGATGGCCGCCAATGGCTATGAGCTGGATATCATCGCCGCCGCGGTGATCGGCGGCGCGAGCCTGTTTGGCGGCCAGGGGACGGTGATCGGGGTCATTTTGGGCGCGGCGCTGATCCAGGTGATCCGCAATGGCGTCGTGCTCCTCGGACTGACCAACCAGAACCAGTGGCAGTTCGTCATGGTCGGCACAATGATCTTGGTGGTGCTGCTGCTCGATCACTGGCGCCGGCGCCAGGTGTAGCGATGCGCCCAATGCATACTCGCGCACGCCAGCCCCTCGCGCTCCATGCGGCGTCACGCTCGCACCGCCCCCGCTGGCTGCGGGCGTCGGTCGCGTCGCGCGCGCTGTGTCTCATCCTGATCGCGCTGACTGCCTGCCAGCCGTCACCGCCGCCAGGGCGAAAGAAGCTGACGATCGCCTGGGTGACCAAGTCGCTCGGCAACCCGGTGTTCGATCTCGGGCGCAGCGGCGCACGGCAGAAAGCCAAAGAGTTGACCGGCACCGGGCCGATCGACATCGAGGTGCTGCTCGTCGGCCCGGTAGCCGCAGATGCCATCGAGCAGACGCGCATGGTGGACGACCTGATCGCGCGCGGCGTGGACGGCATCGCCATCTCGTGCAACGATCCGACTGCCTGCATCGCCCCGATCGACCGAGCCGTCGCCGCCGGGATCCCGGTGATGACCTGGGACTCGGACTCGCCGCAGAGCAAGCGATTCACGTTCCTCAGCATCGATAACTATCTCGGCGGGCAGACGGCGGCCGACCTGCTGGCCAAGACGATTGGCGGGCGCGGCAAGGTGGCGCTGCTGACGGGGGTCCCCGGCGCGCTTAACCTCGACCAGCGAGTGCGCGGGTTCAAGGATCGGCTGCGCAGCTACCCGGAGATGGCGGTCGTCGCCACGGTGGCCAGCAACGAGGATATCAATCTCGGCGTGCAGGGAGTCGAGGAGACCATGCAGGCCCACCCCGACCTGCGCGGGTGGTTTTTTGTCGGACTGTGGCCGCTGGTGGCCGATCGCGGGGCTATGCCGCTGTGGGAGCGCGCCAGCCGGAGCGGCCAGCTCAAATCTGTCGCCTTCGACACGCTGCCGGTCGAGCTCGGTCTGCTCCAGGACGGCTATCTCTCGGGCCTTATCGGCCAAAAATACTGGGGCTGGGGCTATGAATCGGTGCAGATCCTCTATGACCGGATCGTCAGCGACAAGCAGTTTCCGCCCTTTATCGATACCGGCACCGATATTGTGACCATCAATAACGTCGATGCCATGGCGCGCGCCTGGAAAACCAATGACTTCAGCCGGCCCCTGCCGCCGCCCTAGCGCCACAGATCGAGTTTTTTGGAAGAAGCGCGATGTGCAGCGGGAGCCTGGGGGGCGCAGCCCCCGATCATCCCCTTTTTTCTACAAGGAAAGCGCTATGGTTGAGCCGCTGCTCCGCTGCATCAATCTCACAAAAAGCTTTGGCGCGCTGCCGGTGCTGCGCCAGATCAGCTTCGAGGTCGCGCCCGGCGAGGTGGTCGGGCTAGCCGGCCGCAGCGGCGCCGGGAAATCGGTGCTGGCATCGCTGCTCGCCGGCACCGAGCGGCCGACTGAGGGCGACGTGTACATCAGAGGCCAGCGGCTGCGCTGGCCGGTGAACGCGCGCTCGGCCGGGATCGCCGTCATCCATCAGCAGCCCGATCTCGTCGACCAGCTCGATATCACCGCCAATATTTTTCTCGGCAACGAGCTCGGGTGGCCGGCGGCCGGGCGCTGGCTCAAGGTGCCGAGCCATCGCCGCATGGATCAGCGGGCGGCGCAGATCCTGGATCAACTCGATGTCCACGTCGGATCGCTCCACGAGCGGGTCGCCAATCTGTCTAGCGAGAAGCGCCAGATGATCGCCATCGCCCGCGTGCTGGTGCGCCCCGCCCAGCTGATCGTCGTCGATGAGCCCACCGTGCCGCTGAGCTATGTGTTTCAGCAAAAGCTGCTCGAACTGATCCGCGCCCAGCAGCGCCAGGGCGTGGCGGTGGTGTTCTCCAGCAATAACCTCGATCACCTGTTCGCCGTCGCCGACCGGATCGTCGTGCTGCGCGATGGCCGCTGCGTCGCCAACTATCGCACCGACACAACTGGACGCGAGGAGGTCGTGTCGGCGCTGGTCGGCACCACCGACCGGCAGCAGCTCACGCCGATCATCTGGGCGCTCGATAGCTACTACCGCGCCCGCGAGCAGGCTGAGAAGCTCGGCCACCAGCAGCGCCTGCTGGAGCGCAGCCTCGCGGACCAGGACTCGCTCAACCGCCGGCTGATCGACCAGCTCGCCGTCCAGGTCTCGGCGCTCGATAGCGCCAACCTGACGCTGCAGGACGCGCAGCGCCGGCTGCTGACCGAGCGCGAGCAGGAGCGCAAGGCGCTGGCCCGCGAGCTTCACGATCAGGTGATCCAGGATCTGCTGAGCATCAACTATCAGCTCGAAGAGGTCGAGGCCGAGCCCCAGCCGCCCCATCAGATCGAGCAGCTCGCCGATGTGCGCGCCAGCATCCGCGCGCTCGTCGATGATGTGCGGGGGATCTGCGGCACGCTGCGCCCCCCCACGATCGATAGCCTGGGGCTCGGCGCGGCGCTCCAGTCGTATACCCGCGATTGGTCGTCGCGCACCGGCGTCGTGGTGACGCTCACCATCGACGTGCAGCTCAAGCGCCTGCCGGAGACCATCGAGCTGTCGATCTTTCGGATCGTGCAGGAGGGTCTGAGCAATGTCCGCAAACACGCGCAGGCTACGGCGGTGTGGGTCGTCCTGAAAGTTAACTCGCCGCGGGCGCTGATGATCGCGATCGCCGATAACGGGCGCGGGCTGACGGCCGGATTCGATCTGGCGGCGCTGGCGGCCGATGGGCACTACGGCTTGCTCGGCATCAGCGAGCGCGTCGCGCTGCTCGAAGGGCGGCTGGTGGTGCAGAACCAGCGGTCGGGCGGCGCCCTGCTGCAGGTGGAGATCCCGCACCCCCGCGCCGAGTAGCGCAGATCTGTGCGAGACGGACACGCACAGATACCGATCCTAGGAGCGCAGCGGCAGCGGAAGTGCCTCAGACACCACGCGCAAAGCGTGTGCTACAATGCCCTGGCTGCGGCCGCAGCGCGAGTGGCATGCCCGCCACCCACATAGCGGAGCGAGAGAATGGCCCACTGGACGTTCCTGACCAATCACGCGCAGGTGCTGCTCTGCATCGCCCGCAATGAGCGGATCACCGCCCGCGAGATCGCCGATTCGGTGGGGATCACCGAGCGCGCGGTGCAGCGCATCGTGGCCGATCTCAACGAGACCGGCTACATCTCCCACGTCCGCGACGGCCGCCAGAACCGCTACGCCATCCACGGCGACCGCCCGATGCGCCACCCGGCGCAGCACGGCACAGCGATCGAGGAGCTGCTCGGCGTGCTGCTCACCGCTCCCCCCGTCGCTGAGTAGATCCTCCCACCTCTTCGCCGCATGTCACGCGCCGCATGTCACGCGCCGCATGTCACGCGCCGCATGTCACGCTGAGCGCCTGAGTATTCCCTGCCCGCCAGCTGACCCCCCCGCGAAGCGTCTGTACTGAGGCAGCATCACGGGACGTGGCACTCGCGCGGTTTTAAGCTGCATGGTTTGAGTCGCGCGAGCGTTTCGCGGCGGTGCGACGCGACGTTCATCAATCGCCAATTGTCAATTGTCAATTGTCAATACACCAGCGCCTCAGAAAAGCACATGTGGTACGTATAGCAATCCTACGTGCGTTGTCAACGCGCGAAGCGCAACGCGGGGGTGAGGGGGCGCAGCCCCCACGATCATCTTTCTGATAGGATTACTACAACCAACGTCGCGCGCGATCGTGACTGAAATACGACTCAAATTTCGTGATATAATAGTCGCTAGTCAAGCGACGCCCACGCGCCGCGCCGGATAAAGGAAGGTGTCATGGCCCGCCACCCAGTCGGTCTCCTCGAACGCTCGCTGCTCGTCGTCCTCGCCGCGCTCGCGCTGCTCTCCGCACTGCTGCTCGCGCGGCAGCTTACCGCGCCGGTGCCGCTCACGCTCGGCGGCCTCACCGTCGATCGCCTCGGCGCGGCCATGGCGCTGCTCGTCGCCACGATCGGCGCGGTGACGTACCACTTCGCCCTCCGCTATCTCGATGGCGAGCCGGGACAGCGGCAGTTCCTGCGCTGGCTTGGTTTCACCGTCGCTTCGGCCTACCTGCTGATGCTGGCGACCAACCTGGCGCTGCTGTTCGCCTTCTGGACGGCCACGAGCATCGGGCTGCACCAGCTGCTGACGTTCTACGGCGACCGCGCCGCGACCCATCCGCCGGCGCGCAAGAAGCTGCTGATCAGCCGGCTTGGCGATCTAGCGCTGCTCGCCGCAATTGGGCTGGTCTGGCAAGAGTGGGGCACGCTCGATCTGCCGTTGGCCATGGCCGCCGCGTCCGCCGCCGGTCCCCTCAGCCCGGCCTCCACCGCCGTGGCGCTGCTGATCAGCACCGCCGCGCTCACCAAATCGGCCCAGTTCCCATTCCACTCCTGGCTGCCCGAGACGATGGAGGCGCCGACGCCGGTCTCGGCGCTGATGCACGCCGGGATCATTAATGCCGGCGGCGTGCTGCTGCTGCGCTTCGCCCCGCTGTTGATCGCCGCGCCGTCTGCGCTGCTGCTGCTGACGGTGATCGGCGCGCTGACGACGCTGATCGCGACGCTGACGATGTGGACGCAGACCACCGTGAAGCGTACGCTGGCTTGGTCCACCGTGGCTCAGATGGGGTTCATGATGATCCAGTGCGGCCTCGGCGCGTTCTCGGTCGCCGCGCTGCATATCGTCGGCCACGGCTGCTACAAGGCCTGGAGCTTTCTACGCAGCGGCGAGCTGCCGTCTATCGCCGCGCCATCACCGATCGCGCCGCTGCGCCGCCTGATCCATGTGCTCATCGGCCTGGCGCTGGCGATCCCCGCGCTGGCGCTGGCGGCGTGGCTCACCGGCTTCAGCCCGTGGCACTCGCCGGGCGAGCTCGCGCTGACGGCGATCGTCGCCATGGCGCTCGGGCAGCTGTGGGCCTCGTCGTTTGGTACAGCTGCCGCGCGCACCGGCGCAGCGCAGCGCGGCGCGCTGGCCACCGCGCTGCTGCTCGGCGGCGCGGGTCTCGCGCTGGGCCTCTACCGCGCCGCCAACCTCTACTTCGCGCCGCTCTTCGGCCAGCTTCCGGCCGACACCGGCCAGACCGCCTGGCTCGCCGCGCTGATTGTGATCGCGGTCTATCTGGCGCTCACGATCCTCCAACCGCTGCTACCGCTGCTCGGTGGGTCGCGGCTCGGCCGCGCGCTCTTCGTCCACGCACTGCACGGCTGGTACATCGGCGTCTTTGCGGATCGGCTGGTGGCGCGGCTCTGGCGCATGGCGGGAAGAGCCGGGGTGACCAATGGATAATGTACATCTCGATGCACAGCTGGAGAAGATGGTGATAGACGCGCTGCACGAACAAGACCTGGAAACGCCGACGGCCGATCTTGCGACTCAGCTCGCCGCCGTCTGCCGCCGGATCCCGCCGCTGTGGGAGCTGGAAAACTATGTCGCGGTTAATCCGTTTCTGGCCTTTGCCGGCCAGCCGCTGCCCGCTGCGGCGCAGCTGATCGGCGATGGGATCGGCGCGCGCGTGCTGCCCGATCTGTCGTTCTACCAGGAGCGCTGGCGCGCCGGAGCCTTTGCCAGCCACGATCTCGACAGCGCTGCATACGGTGCCAGCTGTGATAGCGCGACGTTGGCGGCGATCCTCGATGGCCGCCGCGCCATGCCGCAGCGCCACGCCGAGGTGCTGCGCAGCTTCGCTGAGCGCTACGATGCCAGCCACGCCACACAGTGGGACGACCGGCTCTGCCGCCAGGCATCGCTGTGGTGCGCGCTGCACGTGCCGCAGGGCGCGGCGCGCTGGGGCGCGCCGCAGGGCGATGGGACGCTCTGGGGGGCCTGGCGCAGCGCGGCGAGCTTCGATCGGTCGCTCGAAGTCGCCGGGCTCGGCGGCTGGCGCGCCTGGGTTGCCGCCCTACCGCCCACGCCGCTGATGACGATCGGGCTGCTGCTCGACCGCCTCGGGGTGCCAGAGCCACAGCGCCAAGCGTACTGCTACCGCCTGCTCGGCGGGGTCTACGGCTGGGCTTCGCTGCTGCGCCGCGATGCATGGCAGCACGGCGATGCTGAGCCGCTCGCCGTCATCGAGCTGCTCGCCATCCGGATGTGCTACGATGCCGCCGCCGGTCTGCTGCTGCCGCCGGTCGCGGGGCCCGCCACAGTCTCGTGCCGCTTCGATGATGAGCGGCTGCTCACGGTGCTGCAGACGGCGCTCGAGGGCGGCTATGCCCGCCGCCTCGCCGGCGCGATCGCGCCGCTGCCATCGCGGGTCGTCGCCGCTCGGCCGGCGGTCCAGGCGGTGTTCTGCATCGATGTGCGCTCCGAGCCGTTTCGCCGCCAGCTTGAGGCCCAGGATGAGGCGATCGAAACTCTCGGTTTCGCCGGCTTCTTCGGCCTCACCATGGCCTGGGACGCCAATGGATCGGCGAGCGCGCGCTGCCCCGTCCTGCTCGCGCCGGCGCTTCAGGTCGCATCGCTCGCGCAGGAGGCCGAGCGCTCCGGCCGGCTGCTGCTCAAAGATCTGCCTGGCGCGCCGCCCGCCGCCCTGACGTTTGTCGAGACGATCGGCCTCGGCTACGGCATTGGGCTGCTCCGCGATGCGCTGGCGCTGAAACCTGCCCCAGCCTCGCGCGAGTGGAGCGACCCGTTCGCCATCGCCGCCGACACCGCGCCGCTCGCCGTCGCCGCCCGCACCGATCAGGCGATCGCGATCGTCAAGAATATGGGGCTGCGCGGCCGCGTCGCCACCATCGTGCTGCTCTGTGGCCACGAGAGCCAGAGCGCCAACAACCCGCACGCCGCCGGCCTGGATTGCGGCGCGTGCGGCGGCCACGGCGGTGCTATCAATGCCCGCGTCGCCGCCGCGCTGCTCAACGATGCTGCGGTGCGCGCCGAGATGGCGCTGCGCGGCTGGGCGCTGCCGGAGGATACTTGGTTCGTCCCGGCGATCCACACCACGTCGCTCGATACGGTAGCCCTGCTCGATACCGAAAACATCCCGCCCAGCCATCGCGCCGAGCTCGCGCGGCTCGATGCCTGGCTCGCGCGCGCCGGCGCGGCCTGCCGCCAGGAGCGCTCCGCCGCCCTCGGCCTGGCGCAGCGGCCGCCTAACGTCCTCGATCGGCTGCTCCGCCGCCGCGCGCGCGACTGGTCCGAGGTCCGCCCCGAGTGGGCGCTGGCGCGCAATGCGTCGTTCATCGCCGCCAGACGTGAGCGTTCGCGGCCGGCCAACCTCGATGGCCGCGCCTTCCTCCACGAGTATGACTGGACCACCGACCCCGATCTGTCGATCCTCAGCCTGATCCTCAATGCGCCGATGGTCGTCGCATCGTGGATCAATCTGCAGTACTTCGCCTCAACGGTCGATAACGATCTGTTCGGCTGTGGTACCAAGACGCTCCACAACCTGGTCGGCCGAAGTGGCGTGGTGCTCGGGAACGGCGGCGACCTGCGCACCGGTCTGGCGCTCCAGTCCGTCAGCTCGGCCGATGGGCGCTGGTTTCACGAGCCGCTGCGGCTCCAGGTCTTCGTCGAGGCGCCGCAGCAGCGGATCGACGCGGTGCTCGATGCGAGTCCGGGGGTTGCCGATCTGGTCGAGAACGGCTGGATCAGGCTGTTCGCCATCGACCCTGAGCGCGAGGCGGTGGCGCAGCGCACGGCGGGCGGCTGGGAGCCGATCGCCCTCGCCATCTGACCTTCCCCATCCGCGATGCGCGAGACACGGGCCTGGGGTTCGCCTCAGGCCCGCTCTGCGTCGTTCGCACGCGATCTGCGCTCGCATTCGCCAGGGCAATTGCATCACACGATGCCCTGTGTGCGGCGTGGAGGTTTGGAGGGGAACCCTCCAAAAAGTACTTCTTTTGCTCGCGCTGGCGGCGCAAATGCGTCACCAGCGCGAGCAAAAAGAGCGGTTTTTGGGAGCTGCGCCCCCACACCCCCGCTGGAAGCGATTGAAGATGCAATTGTCCTACCGCATTCGCGCGGCGGGCTTGCGCGATCGGCGGGAGTGTGGCACGATACACGCCACACCGAGCTGCCGCGAATGCGGCGCAGATCGCCGATATGCCTATGATTGCACTGCTCCGCGCACGAAAACAGGCGCTGATCACCGTCGCCGCCGTCCTGCTGCTCGCCCTGCTCGCCATCGGGCTCTCGCGGTTGACGTTCGCCCCGGCGCGCCCACTCGCGTTCGACGCGCTCGGGTTCGGTGGCGGGCCGGCCGCCGCCGAGCAGGGGATCGATATCAGGCGCGTCTTCGTGGTGCTGATCTGGGTCGCGCTGGCGGTAGTCGGCGTCGGTATCATACTGCTGCCGGATCTGCGCGCTCACCTGCTGCGCCGCCTGCCGGTCTGGGCGGTCTGGTTCTTGCTGCTCTATCTGCTGCTACCCAACATCCGCTCCTGCGCCAACGTCGGCGGCGCTGCCACGCGAAATACGCCGGATGATGCGCCAAATGCGCCGACGGCCCAGCTCACGCCCACCGCTCGGCTCGTGCCGCCGGAGTTCGTCGCCAACCCGCCGCCCTGGCTGGTGATCGGCGTCAGCCTGGCGCTCGGGCTGGCGCTCGCCGCCGCCCTGTTCTTCATTGTGCGCCGCATACTCGGGCTGCGCCGCGCCGCGCGCGCCGTGGCCGCGCCCCCCGATGAGCTGGCGGCGATCGCCGGCGAGGCGCAGCGCGCGCTGGAGACGCTGCAGGCCGGCGGCGATCTGCGCGAGACGATCCTGCGCTGCTACGATGATATGGTGCGCGTGCTCAGCGAACGCCCGGGCGTCAGCCGTGAGTTCTCCATGACCGCCCGCGAGTTCGAGGTCCGCCTGGCGGCGCTCGGCATCGCCGATCAGCCGATCCGCCGCCTCACCCGCCTGTTCGAGACTGTGCGCTACAGCCAGCGCGCGCCGGGCCCGCCCGAAGTCCAGGAGGCCGAGTGGTGCCTCTCGGCGATCAGCGCCCGCTATGCAAAACGGAGCGACGATGCGACGTGACCGTCTGCTGATCCTCGGCGTGATCCTCGTCGCCGGGCTGCTGCTGGCCCGTGGCGCGCAGGGCGCGGTCCGCGATGGGATCGTCGTGCCGCTGCTTGAGATCTTCTGGATCGGGCAGATGCTGGTCGAGACGACCTCGCAGGGGTTTTTCTGGACCGCGCTGGTGATCGTCGGCATCGCGCTGGCGGTCAAGGGCTTCTGGGATGGACCGCCGCGCTTCGCCCGCGACGCAGAGCTTGAGCCGCGCCGCGGGCCAGTGGCGGCGCTCACTGTGATGATCCACCGCTGCGCACGCGATGAGTACTCGCGCTGGCGGCTGGCGCAGCGGCTGGCGCAGCTCGCCGTCGAGACGCTGGCGCAGCGCCACGCCATCTCGCCGCGCGAGGCCAGGGGCGGCATCGAGGACGGGCGGTTCGCCATCCCGCCGGCCATCGCCGCCTACCTCCGCGCCGGGCTCGGGCAGTTCCAGAACCGGCCAGGCTCGCGCGGGCGGGTGCGCTCGGGCGGGCCGCTCGATGTCGATGTCCAGAGCGTCGTCGCATGGCTAGAAGAGGCAGACCGATGAGTGTGACAATCGCCGATGTCTCGGCACGCAGCAACCGCGTCATCGACGAAGTCGAGCGCGTGATCGTCGGCAAGCGGCTGGTTCTTGAGCAGATTATGACGGCGGCGCTGGCCGGCGGCCACGTGCTGCTTGAGGACTACCCCGGCCTGGCCAAAACCCTAATCGCGCGCAGCTTCGCCGAGGCGCTCGGGCTGGAGTTCAAACGCATCCAGTTCACCCCAGACCTGCTGCCGGGCGATATCACCGGCAGCTCGATCTTTGATAGGGCCACATCGTCGTTCACGCTGCGCAAGGGGCCGATCTTCGCCAACGTGGTGCTGGCCGATGAGATCAACCGCGCCTCGCCAAAAACCCAGAGCGCGCTGCTCGAAGCGATGCAGGAGCGCCAGGTGACGATCGAGGGCGAGACGCTGGTGCTGCCCGAGCCGTTCATGGTGCTCGCCACCCAGAACCCGATTGAGTATGAGGGGACCTTCCCGCTGCCCGAGGCCCAGCTCGACCGCTTCCTGGTCAAGCTCTCGGTCGGCTACCCAAGCGCCGAGGAGGAGCAGGAGATCCTCAGCCGCCGCCGCGCCCGCCGCGAGGACGAGAGCCGCGTGGCCCGCGTCATCGATGCCGCCGAGCTCATGGCGATGCGCGCCGCCATTGAGGATGTCTTTGTGGACGCCGATGTCGAGCGCTATATCGTCGCGCTGGTGGCCGCCACTCGCCAGGACCGCCGCGTCGCCGTCGGCGCCAGCCCGCGCGGCTCGCTCGCGCTGCTCAAGCTCGCCCGCGCCCGCGCCGCCCTCGATGGCCGCGACTTCGTGCTGCCGGACGATGTCAAGGCGTTCGTTAGGCCGGCGCTGCTCCATCGGGTCATCCTCACGCCGGATCTCTGGATGCAGCGCCGCGCCGCAGACGATGTGATGACTTCGCTGCTCCAGAGCACGCCGGTGCCGGCGACGGGCGCGCGGCGTGGGTAGATCGCCGCTGCTGGTGGCCGCCGCCGCGCTGCTGGCGCTCGCCGGGATGCTCACGTTCAACGGCGCGCTGCTGGCGCTCGCCATCCCGCCGCTCGCCTACCTCGCCATCGCGCAGTGGGACGCGCCGCGCGCGCCGTCGTTCGCCGCCAGCCACACCCTGGATCAGGCGCTGGTGGCCCGCGATGCGCCGGTGAGCGTCACGCTGACCGTCACCGGCGACCACCAGCGCCCGCTCGATCTGCGCATCGACGCCGCCATCCCCGCTGGGCTGCGCCTCGTCGATGGCGAGCCGACGCTGCGCACGCGGCTGCTGCCGGGTGAGACCGCCACCCTCGCCTATCGCGTCGCCGGCCGGCGTGGCATCTATCGCTTCGGCGCAGCCACGATCACATCCTACGAGCCGCTCGGTCTGCTCAGCGCCACGGCCTCCGTCGATGCGCCCGCACGGCTGCTGATCGTGCCGCCGGCCACTCCGCTCAGACGGCTCGTGATCCGCGCCCGCAAGACCCGCGCGGCGGCTGGTACGGTCCCGGCGCGTCTCGGCGGCTCCGGCATCGCATTCTTCGGCGTCAGGCCGTATCAGCCGGGTGACCCGACCCGCTGGATCAATGCGCGGCTGATGGCCCGCCACCCGGAAAATATCGTCGTCAATGAGTTTGAGCAGGAGCGGGCGGTCGATATCGGCGTGATCCTCGACGCGCGGCTCGGCCCGGTCGGCGCGACGGTCGGGCGCGAGCTGTTTGATGCCGCCGTGGATGCCGCCGCCGCTATCGCCGCCACCCTGATCGACCGCGGCAATCGCGTCGGGCTGCTGATCTACGGTAAGGCGCTGGACTGGACCTTTCCTGGTTACGGGCGGGTGCAGCGGCAGCGGGTGCTGACCGCCCTGGCCCGCGCCGAACAGGGCGACAGCGTGGCGTTCGAGCGCCTGGACTACCTGCCGACCCGTCAGTTCCCCGCCGGCTCGCAGATCGTGCTGATCAGCTCCGGCCAAGGCGATGATATCGCGACGCTCAGACGGCTTAGGGCGTCGGCCTACGAGGTGTTGCTGATCAGCCCCGACCCGGTGACATGCGAGCTCGATGAGCTGGCCCACGACCCGGCGGTGCTGCTCGCCGGGCGCGTCACGGCCGCCGAGCGCGCGCTGTTTCTGCGCCAGGCCCGCGCGCTCGGCGTCAGGGTTGTCGATTGGAATATTGCGCGCCCGCTCGCCGAGGTCCTTGGCTGATCAAGCTGTTTCCTGGCTCATTGCCCGATAGGTGCGCTGTGACCTACGCTCGTCTCACTCTCGGATCGCTGCTGCTCGCGGCTAGCATCCCGGCGCTCGCCGCAGCGACCCGCGGCTTCTGGCCGGGCGCGCTGCTCTGCGCGCTGGCCGGCGGCGTCTGGCTCGGCGCACGGCGCTGGCGCACCGCGCCGCCGTGGCTCGGCGATGTCTGCTGGGCGGCGCTGCTGCTCGGCGGCGCGCTGACGCTCATGGACGGCGGCTCGGCCCCGGCGCTGCTGCTCGGCGGCGCGTGCGGCGTCGCGGCGTGGGATCTCGATCGCTTCGCCGGCGCGATGGCTGGCGCGGCGCTCGTCGCCGACGCCGACCTGCTCTGGCGCGATCACCTGCGCCGGCTCGGGCTCGCGCTCCTTATCGGGCTCGTCGCCGGCGGCGTCGCGATCGGCGTCTCGATCGACCTCGGCTTCGGCTGGGATTTCGCCATCGCCGCCGCCACGCTCTACCTGCTGACGCTACTCATCCGCACCGTCCGCCGCCCGTGAACGGCTGCGCCATCGCTCGGTGTAAACGCGCGCTGCGCACAGTGGTGCGTGGCGCGCAGTCCCCTACGCATCACGCGTGTTGTTCTGCGGTGCTCCGCGCCCTGGAAGGACATGTTCATGCTGCTGCGCAGCGGAACTGCGCAGCAGCAAAACAGCAGCTGCCGCGCTGCGTGGGGCCGCCGCCCCACGCAGCGCGCGTGTGTTCTGCGGCGCTCCGCGCCCTGGAAGGATATGTTCAAGGATGTTCATGGTGCTGCTGCGCAGCGAAGCTGCGCAGCAGCAGCAAAACAGCAGCTACCGCGCTGCCGCAGGCCAAAAAATATGTGCGCCACCGCAGAAAAAAGTGAGGATGCCGTGCTCCGATTTGCCATACCATCCAAAGGCAGCCTCTACGATGGGACGCTGTCGTTCCTCGATAGCTGCGGGCTGAAAATCTCGCGTACCAACCCGCGGCGCTACACCGCCACCATCAGGGCGCTGCCGCAGAGCGATGTGCTGCTCAACCGCCCCGCCGATATCGTCGATAAAGTCGCCACCGGCGAGATCGACCTCGGCATCAGCGGCCTCGATCTCGTCGAGGAGCTGCGCGGCGACCGCGATGACCTGCTGATGATCTACGATGACCTCGGCTTTGGTGGGGCCGAGCTGGTGGTGGCGGTCCCAGAGACCTGGATCGATGTCACGTCCTGGTCGGACCTCGCCGATCTCGCCGTCGAGCTGCACCACCAGGGCTCGGCGCTGCGGATCGCTACCAAGTACACCAGCCTGATGCGCCGCTTTTGCCAGACCCACGGCATCACCTACTATCGGCTGCTCGACTCGCAGGGCGCCACCGAAGCCATGCCCGGCCTCGGCCAGGCCGATGTGGTCGCCGATATCACCGAGACCGGCACCACGCTGCGCGACAATAATCTCAAGATCGTCGGCGGGACGATCTTGCGCACTCAGGCGTGTCTGATCGCGTCGCGGCGCAGCCTGCGCGGTGCCACAGCTAAGCTCCAGACGCTGCGCACCATGCTTGAGCTGATGGATGCCCGCCGCCGCGCCAGACGCTACGTCCAGGTCACCGCCAATATCGCCGGCAGCTCGGTCGAGGACGTCGGCAGGCGCATCACCGCCCGCCCCGAGCTCGCTGGCATGCAGGGCCCAACCATCGCCCCGGTCTGGTCGCGTGAGCTCGGCGAGCGCAGCTGGTTCATGGTCACGCTTGTGGTGCCGCAGGATACCGTGCTGACGCTCGTGGATCATCTGCGCGATCTGAGCGGCGATGGCATCGCCGTCGTGCCGACCCAGTATATCTTCGAGGCTCAGTCGCGCAGCTATGCCGAACTGCTCGACCAGCTCTGAGTTGCCGCATGCCCAAACGGGGCGCTGCAACGAAAATACTTATATCTCCTGGCCAGCGGCGGCGGTCGTTCCAGCGACCACGCCGCCGCTGCGCGAGAACTCCCACTGGATCAGCGTCATCGGTGCATCGCGCAGCGCACTGGTAAAATCATCCTTGTCTGTGAACACCAGCCGGTCGAGGCGCACGGTATCGATGGTGACGGTGAACCGATCGGTGGCGAACGGCCACGGCGTGACCTCTACCGTCAGGTCGGCGCGCTGCCGCACGTCGTAACGTCGCCCGTCTGGCCCGACTCCCACCTCCAGCCAGCGCTCGCGGTCGGGCAGTTCGTGGTTGCAGCAGATCAGCGATATGCGGTCGCACCACTGCATAAAGGCGTATGCCGCATAGGCCTGCTTAAGAGTCACGCCTAGTGCCTTGAGCCAGACGCGCCGCTGTCGCTCTAGCCCACCGAGGAACGCGTCGAGCGTACGCGACTGGCCGTGGGAAGGCGCGTGAAGAAAAGCAATGTGCATCGCGGTCAGCACCGCGACCCAGCGGCTGCGATACAGCGCATCTTCCATCAACTGTTCCCACGATGTGGTGTCGTCGAGGCTCCCCGGCATCAGCGTAAAATCGAGTGGCGCTCCCTGCGGGCTGAGGTGATCGCCGTGGAACTCGCGCTCCAGATCGTCGTGCTGCGCGATAGCGGCGATCGTCTCGGGGATTCGTAGCACCTGTTTGGGGTTGTCCCAGGCAAGCGCGAACTGCGCCGCCAGCAGCGCATGGGCCCGGTGATAAATGATTTCCCAGCCATCCCGCTGCGGATTGACGATCATAGGGTTGCTCGATCACAAAAAGCTCGCGGGGATTTCTCCCCGCGAGCTGTGCCAATTACGATCTACTTCGAGCGTCGAGCTAGCGCACCGCGCCGCGCCGTACCATGTTGACGATCGCCAGCAGGATGACCGCGCCCAGGAACGATACGATCAGCGACGTCAGGTTGAAGGCGTTATCGTTGATCGTCGCGCCGCCAAAACCTAGGGCGCTGAACACCAGGCCGCCGATGAAGGCGCCGACAATACCGACGATGATGTTCAGCAGCGTCCCCTGCTGCGCATCGGTCTTCATGACCATGCTCGCGAGCCAGCCCACCAGTGCACCGAACACCAGCCACAGAATGAAATTAATCATGATCATTGCTCCTTGTAGAGAAAGAATTGGCGATCGTTACCGCCTCATCTCCCTCTAATGCAAGGACTGTGCCACCGGCAGCTGACGTCAGCCTGCCTCGCCCCCGCTACGAGGCAGCGTAAGAGTGAAGGTACTGCCAGCGCCCTCGACGCTCGCCACGATGACCGAGCCGCCGTGCAGCTCGACGAGCTCCTTGACGATCGATAGCCCGATGCCCATCCCGCCGACGGCGTACAATTTGACGTTGGCGGCGCGAAAGAAGCGGGTGAACAGCTTTGGCAGCGCGTCTTCGGGAATGCCGATGCCGCGGTCGATCACAGCGATGCTCACGCTATCTGCGCCCTCGGTCAGCCTGACGTCGATCGGCGCGCTCTCGGGGCTGTACTTCGCCGCGTTTGCCAGCAGATTGCCGATAACCTGCTCGATGCGCAGCGCATCACCAACGATCACGGCCCGCTCGACGCCGCTGTCGAAGTTGATCGCGTGGGTATCGATGGTGACCTTGAACTCGTCGATGCTGCGCCGCACCAGCTCGACGATATCGAATGGCTGCCGGTCGAGCGTGAGCACACCGTGATCGAGCCGGGAGATATCGAGCAGGGCGATGATCAGCTTATAGAGCCGTAGATTCTGCTCGACGATCACCGAGCTCATACGGCGCTCGCGGTCGGTCACGCGGCTGCTGTCGAGCAGGCGGCGCTGGAGCAGTTGCGCGTTGCCGAGCATCGCGGTCAGCGGATTCTTGAGCTCGTGGGCCGCCACCGAGAGGAACGTGTCGCGCAGCGCTACAGCTGAGCGCGCCTCGGCCAGCGCCCGCTGCTCCGCCAAAAACAGCTCGCTGCGCTCGGCCTCGATCCGCTTGCGCTTGGTGATGTCCGTCACCATGCCCAAGATGCCGATCATTCGCCCATCAGCGTCGAGGAGCGAGCTGTTGGCGATCTGTACCCAGATCGGCTCGCCGCTACGGTGCAGCAGCCGGATCTCGAACTGCTCGGTGCGGCCGTGGCTGCGCATATCGGCGCGTTTTCTGGCGAAGCTGCGGTCGTCTGGGAAGACGTAGTCGAGCGATTCGCTCTGGTGCATCGCTGCGTCGGTCGTCCCGAGCATCGCCGCCATCCGGCGATTGACAAACGTCGTCTTACCATCATTATCGATAGCCCAGATCCCCTCGTGTGCCGTCTCGATGATCTGCCGGTAGCGCGCCTCGCTCGCGGCGAGCTCGATCTCCACGCGTTTCTGCGCCGTCACGTTGATGCTGCTGCCCGTCACCTGCACCGGCGCGCCCGCCGCATCGCGTATCATGACCGATCGGTCCCAGATGTAAATGTAGTGCCCGTCGCGGTGCTGCACGCGGTAGTGCAGCTCGAAGGTGTCATCGCCGTCCATGCCCATATTGCCAGCCTCGATGACGCTGTCGCGGTCGTCGGGGTGGATCTGCGCCCGCCACCACTCGGCCGTCGGCGGCACCTGGTTGGGCAGGTAGCCGATCACGCGCTCGAAGCCGTGGCTGCGCGAGACGTGCCCCGTGGCAAAATCATACTCGTAGACGAAGCCCTCGATGGCGTTGAGCGCGCGCTGCAGCCGCTCATCGAGTGCCGCCGCCGCCCGCGCTGCCGCCTCGCGCTCGGTGATATCGGTCAGCGCGCCGACCCACTCCCTGACGCTGCCGTCGCTGTCGAGCAGCGGCACGCCGCGCGCCGCAAAGATCCCGTACGTGCCATCGCGCCGCAAGAGCCGGTAGCGCACGTCGTAGCGCGTCGCATCGCGCTGCGCGCGCTCCCAGCTCTCCCGCGCCACCGCCCGATCGTCGGGGTGGACGACGTCGAGCCAGCCCCAGCCGACAGATTCATGCTCTAGCTGCCCAGTGATTGCCTCCCACCACGCCACTCCTCGGTCGGCGCTGCGGCTCGCCCCCGAGATCCACGCCGTGTCGGCGAACAGGCTGACGAGCGCGTCGTAGCGCGCTTCGAGCAGCCCGAGCCGCTCTGCCAGCGTCGTTTCCTCTGAATGCTGTGCGCTAGCCCCAGACTCGGGTTCCATAGCATTCCTCTGTGCGATCGTCCCACACGTGCGTCTACGGCAACAGTCGCTATTATACCTGACTGCTGTGCCTCGCCGCGCAGGCGCACAGCAAAACGGCGAGTCTCCGAAGAGCACTCGCCGCTCGCCATCGTGTGTCGCGCTATGGGGTCGGCGTCGGTGTTACGACGCCGTTGTCGGCTGCCGGAGTCTCGGTCTGCATCACCTGCGAAGGCTGTATCCCCGCCGTCGGGTCCTCGACGACGGTCGCCGTGGTGGCCGGCGGCGCGGCCCTATCGGTTCGGGCGCCACACGCCGTGAGCGCCGCTGCGAGCGCCAGCGCGCCCAGTACTCGCTGTGTCATATATTCCTCTCGCTGTCGATCGAATCAACACGCGAGCGAAAGATGCAATCACCGTG